>JAGGXI010000085.1 GCA_021163155.1 Candidatus Aerophobota bacterium | reverse complement strand
TGAACTTCGTATTGCCCCTGATGAGAAAACAGGCCTAGCAGAGGTTAGAATCTGGTATAAAGATATACTTTGTGATGTCTACCCGGTTAAAAATTCTAACCTTAACATAGTCCACTTTTAAATTTTAGCTAACAATTTATCACTACATACAGGGCAGGAGGGATTTGGCTTGACATCTATCCACTCTCCTTCATTACGAGATAAATCGTAAATAAAAAGTTTGCCTATTAAGTTATTCCCATATCCAGTAATTAATTTTAAAACCTCATTCGCTTCTAAAACTCCAAAAAACCCAGCAGTTACCCCAATTATAGGAAATTTTATTTTTTTAGGTGGATTAGGAAATAGACACTTCAGGCAGGGCGTTTTTCCTGGTATTATAGTTGTAATTTGACCATATAATCCCTCAACAGCACTGTGTATGAGTGGTATTCCACTTTTAACACAAAATTCGTTTAATAAATATCTTGTTTCAAAATTATCGAGTGCATCTACAACTATATTTACGCCATTCAGCAGTTCTTCTATATTTTCTCTGGAAATTCTTTTGGAGTATGTTTCTATTTTTACCTCTGAATTCAATTGATTAAGCTTCTCTTTAGCAGAAAGAGTTTTTGTTTTTTTCTCCACATCTTCTTCTCCATGAACAATCTGTCTATTTAAATTGCTCAACTCCGGCTTCTGCTCATCAATTAAAAGTAGGTGCCCTATCCCCGCTGCTGTCAGGTATATACTAACAGGCGATCCCAATCCTCCTATTCCTGCTATAGCTACTTTTGCTTTCTTCAGCTTCTCCTGTGCATTTTTTCCAAATATCATTATCTGACGGTCATACCTTATTAATTCCCTCTCACTTAGCATTTCATCCCCCCGCTACAGGAGGAAATAGGACTATTTCATCATCATTTTTTAGTTGGGTTTGCGACGGCGCATACTTTCCATTAAGTAATACATAAACATAGTCACTTACTTCGCCATTTTGAGGTATCCATTTTTTAAGCCTGGGAAAATCCTCAACTATTTTTTTCAGGGTATCCCCTACTGTAGCGCTTTGAGGAAAGGAAAACTCAGTCTTATCTACCCCACTTAATTCCCTGAAAATAGTGGAAAATTTTACTTTTACCTTCATTAACTCTCCTTTTTTCGTGATGGTTTAGCCTTCTTAAATTATTAATCCAAAGTCCTAAACAAATTCCGTTCATAGTTAACCTTATATACTTTACAAACAATTGAGTTTCATCTTTTTTAACTCTTCAATAGCATCTCTTGTTGTTCTTTTCAATGAATCAGCAACAGCAATTATGCCGTATATCTTATGGGGAGAATTGGAGGAAGCTATGAGTATTACTGTTTTCCCTTCATTTTCAAGTTGAGATACCTTTTCTTTAGCCTCTTTTGGATAAAAAAGGTTTATCTCTTTTAAAAATACTTTACTGCCTATAAGGAGCTTTTGTCCCTCAATGTTTGCTACTACACCTTTTCCTTCAAAGGTGTCGAAATCTTTACTTTCTTTCAATTCAATATCTTCTTCTCTCGCTTTTCTCACTGCTCCAGGATGAATCTCAATCTCTGTTAAAAAAACGGTTAATATGAGAGATAAAACGAGCCAGTAAAAAGAATTTATGCATCCAATAGCCCACCCCAGATACCGCATTCTGTAGCATCATGCATTGCCGTAACTCCATCTTCTCTCATCAGGTTCATCGACACATTCCACAGCTAACTTTTGTACGAAAAAACAGCACAACCGGTAGCCGCAGGCTTTAGCCTGCGTTTTTGCGCAACTTAAAGGTTGCGGCTACCGTCCTTTAAAAAACTTCTCCACTTATCCTAAACCTTAGGTAGAATATAACTCAAATAAAGTAAATCTCTCTTATATAGCTTCAACCCTCTGAATTTGAGGAACCTGAGATTTAATGGCATTTTCAACAATTTTTTGATTTTAATTTCATACATTTTTGCAACTTCTCCAATTTTTAGCATACCTATCTCATAAGCAGCCATCGGGCACTGTAAGCAATGTAAATTATGTTTTGAAAGGATTCTGCTTGCCCCCAGGGGACTTTAGAATTTCGGCTAATGTCGTATTTTCTGCAATTTTAGCAAAAGTTTCAGTTTTCCAAATAGGTACACATTTCTTTAACTCATCAATCAACCACTCACACGCTTTGAATGCATCTTTCCTATGTGCCGCAGAGACTGCGATACAAACTATATTTTCAGAAGGTTCCAATTTTCCTACACGGTGAATTATAGACACATCGGCAATCTCAAAATGTTTTTTTGTATACTCTACTAATTCTGATAATTTTTCTTTGGCCATTTCTGTATACGATTCGATCTCTATGGTCTCTACAGTACCCTGTGGAGATAGGCTTCTAACTGTGCCTACAAAAGTTACTATACACCCAATTTCTGAGGACTTCATCTTTTTAACTATTTCATTAATTGAAAAATCTTCATTTGTAATTTCAATCATTTCAGCCACCTCCCACAGGCGGAAATAGTGCAACTTCATCGCCATCTTTTAGCAATTCGCTTCCATTTGCAAAGTTGTGATTAAGTGACACTATTGTGAATTTGGCTAATTTCTTTAATTCAGGGTGCTCACTCATTAGCATTTCCAGTAACCTGTTAATCGTTATTTTTTCCTCTGACTTAATTTCAAGCTCATTCTTACCTATTGCTTTTCTTTGTAATGCAAAGAATTTTACCTTAACTTTCATTTTGTATATATCTCCCACAACCTGGATATTTTGGGTTTCTTTCCATTTTGACTAGATCAAAGGAGGAATAAGAGAAATAAAAAGAATATTCTCCCTTGCCTGCATGCAACGCACAGGTAAAAAAAGGAGCGAGGACAAAGCCTGATAACGGATAAAAGAAAAGGAACAAAAGGATATAAAGTTCCAATCCCCGCAACAACAGAGTACAATTTTATGTAACCCTATTTTATAGTCGGCAATCCTTCGGCTTCCCATTGAGTAATTCTTCCCAACATGTTATAAACTTTTGTAAAACCGAGTTCTTTCATTCTCTCCTCTCCTAAAGATACTTTTCTCATTTCTTTTTCTTTCATCCTCCTCCCATGGGGACGAGGAATAAGACTATTTCGTCATTATTTTTTAGTTGAGTTTCTGAACTTGGAAACTTTCCATTAACTGATGCATAAACATAGTTACTTACTTTGCCATTTTGGGGTATCCATTTTTTAAATTTGGGAAAACCCTCAACTATTTTCTCCAGGGCATCCTTCACTGTCATATCTTGATGTAGTGAAAACTCGATTTCATCTACGCCACTTAATCCCTGGAAAACAGTGGAAAATTTGACTTTTATCCTCACTTAACACTCCTCTTTTGAGAGTAATTGTTCCTCCTACTTATAAATCTTCTTCATTCATACACTATTAAGAACTTTATCTCTTTCATAGAATATTACAAATTATCGTGGTATTATTGCTCTTTGAGGCTTTCTAAATTTTAATAAATATGCGGCAGCTGAGAAATTAATCCTCCCATTCATTGCCATTATAACCTTTTGCATTTTCTTTCCTCGTTCGATTGTCTCTTTCTTTTCCTATTCTTTTTCTCTTTTGTTGCTTAACCAAATCCTGTAAACTTACAGATTCTAATATCCTATCCATCGCTCTTTTTATTTCTGTCCAAATACCTCTGGTTATACAAAGATTTGCTTGTGAGCAGGTTTTAGGATCATCGACACACTCCACAGGAGCTATCGAACCCTCTAACGCTTTGATTACCTGACTGAGCTTTATTTGAGCAGGGGGTTTAGCTAAAATATATCCCCCGTGTGCCCCCCGAATACTGTTTATTAAACCAGCTATCCTGAGAGAGGTAATCATATGTTCTAGGTATTTATCAGAAATTTTTTGCCTTTTTGCTATATCTTTTAAGAGAATAGGACCTTGACCATAATGAAGGGCGAGGTCTATCATTGCCCTTGTTCCATAGCGTCCTTTGGTGGAAAGTTTCATATAAACGCCTTTCTTTTCTCTACTAAATCTATCGAAATTATATAAATTATAATTTTAAAAAATATTTTGTCAATTATTCTTCAGATGATGTTAAATGAATTTCTTTTTTACCTTTCTTTACAATTTTAGATGAATCAATATCTACATCCTGTAAAACACTGATATGTTCAGCGTCTTCAATTGGGGCCTTAAAATCATATTTTGAGTAATTATAAAATTTTAATTCTCTTCCATTTTTATCTTTTGCGGCATTTAGAAGAATAGGTTCCATATTTTCGAATTGACCTTTATATTTGTTGTAGGTTTCAAGGACTGCTTTTCTGGAATCACTTAAAACACAATCAAATCTTTTAAGAACCGTGAAAGGAAGGATTACTTTTTGATATTCATTTCTTTTATATACACTTCTCAATAAATCCGCCAGGTCCCAGATAAAACTGATCTTTTCTTGAAAGTTCCCCATTTTTCCACCTCATTTATTCAGTATTCCTTTGCACATGTGATTTTTATTCCATCTTTAATCAAAAATCTCTTTGAAAATTCTACAGCTGCCATTATTTGTGATGCTTTAGCCAGGCGGCCAACGCCGTCGATACCTTTTAAAGTTTCTAAATTAATACCATTAAAATCTTTTTACGCCAGTCTTAATATATCTCGGGCAACTTTAAATACATCTTTGCCTTTAATGCCGCTACCAAGCAAAATAGCCAGAAGTTCAATATCTGAAAGGGCTTGAGTCCCATTTTTATCCATTTTCTCGCGAGGTCTATCAAATTTTAGAATGTTTTTCATACTTTTCATGTAACCTTACCTACCCCATCACCTTTTCTTCCATGTAAATATCTGAATCCAGTTAAAGGCTGAGATTGATATAATTTATAAGCATAAAGGCGAGGGACTCATCTTCTCTTTTTTACCAGTAAATGGTTTCATAGTTACCGATATTCAGAAGTTCAAAGGGACGGGTAAGCTTACCATATTTTTTATTTGCCATTCTCTGCCTCCATTATCCAATACATTTGTTGTCTCAGATTTGGGAAATCTTTTCTTACAATGTCCCATACTCTTTCAAGCTTTATCCCGAAATATTCGTGTGCGATAATATCTCTCATGCCAGCAATCTTCCTCCACGGTATTTCAGAATGTTCATCTCTAAAATCATCATCTATATTTCTTACTGCTTCTCCAATTATCTCTAATCTTCTCACAATGGCATCTTAAACCTGTCGGTTTGAGTAGAATTCCTCCTCAGTAAGATTCTGAGTATATTCCTCTATTGCCAGGATGCTATCCCATATATCCTGCAAATAAAGTCGTGTATTTCTTTTCATAGGATGGGCATCTCCTCACTCAATATTTGTTTGCGGATAATTGGCTTGATTGTAGAATACTCCCCCAAATCGACCCTTCTACCAAGGGCTTCTTCAAGTTCTAACTTCAATCCAACAAAATCAAGTAAACTCATTCTTTTTTCTATCTCTACTAAAATATCAACATCGCTATCTTCCTTCGCTTCTCCCCTCACTACAGAACCGAATATTCCTGCTCTCGTTACCCCATACTTTTTCAGTATCGGTAATATCTTTTTCTTTATATCCTCAACCTTCATCTCTTACCTTCCATCAAATTCTTAGAATTATAAATATCCAATAATCTTTTTCTCGTAACTTTAATGGCAAACTTAGATAAATTACAGCCTATCCACCCTCTGTCAGGTTTTTTTCTACAACTGCCAAGAATATCTCGGGACTTTTCCCCTCTGTCGCTGTATATTACGAGTAAATGGGATGAGAGGGATTAGTTCCACAGATTTTTTGTTATCCCTCATAACCCTGACCCCTTCATTTTACACTCTCAGCATCTTATCAAATCTATTTTTATCCTTAAAAGGTCCAATTGCAGTAAGATTTAATTTATTATTTTGGAATATATCTTTGCCCACTCTTTGAATATCTTCTGCAGTTACTGCATCAACCTTCTCAAATACTTCATTCACAGTCAATATCTGCTTTTTAAGAACTTCTTGATGTCCCAACCAAAATGCTACTTCGTCTGATGATTCTAACCCCAACAAGAGTTTTCCTTTAATATATTCTTTAGCTTTGTTTAATTCTTTATCCAACACTTTTTTATCTCTTATCTTGCAAAACTCATCTAAGATAACTTTTATACTCTCATCAACTCTATCATTGCCAACCCCTGCTTGAACAACTAAATAACCACTATCTGTATAATTTTCTGATGAACATTGAATACGATAAGCTAATCCTCTTTTTTCTCTAACTTCTATAAAAAGTCGCGAACTCATTCCTCCGCCAAGAATTGAAGCTAAAACCTGCAAAACAAAATAATCCCGAGAGTTAAAATCGTACGACCTTGTCCCCAGGCAAAAATGTGTTTGGTCCGTTTTTTTATAATGGATCAAACTTAAAGGTTTATCTTGCGCCTCTTTAACAGAAATTTTTTTTGTATATTTATTTTTATTTATATCTTTAAAGTATTTTTCCACTTCTCTTATTGTTTCTACCTCATCAATATCGCCCGTTACTAAAATAGTAGTGTTGGAAGCTACATACTGCCTTTTGAAATAGTCCAACAATTTCTCACGATTCATTGCTTTAATGTTTTCTTTAGCACCTATAACCAGCCATCCTGCTGGTTGATCACCGTAGAGCAACACCTCAAAAAGGTCCTTTATATAAGAAGTAGGAGTATCTAAGTACATATTTAATTCTTCAATAATTACTCCTTTTTCTCGCTCAATTTCTTTAGCATCAAATTTTGAATTTAATAATATATCAGAAATTACATCCATAGCTAATTTTTTGTGTTTAGAGCTGACTTTAGCATAATAGCCAGTAAATTCCTTAGAAGTAAAAGCATTGTATTCTCCACCTATCCTATCAATTGTTTCCGCAATATCTAAAGCAGTCGGCCTTTTCTCTGTTCCTTTGAAAAACATATGTTCCAAAAAATGAGAAGCTCCGTTTATTTGTTTAATCTCATATTTTGAACCCGTGCCCACCATCGCTAAAACAGTTACTGTTCTTGTCCCCTTCATCGGAGAAGTTATGATTCTTAATCCATTTTCTAAAATAGTTTTTTTAAACATATAGATAACCTCCATCTTTAATTGAACCCAGATTCGGCAAACTGTTAGAGTGCCTGGCCTGGGTAGGGGAGGCTTTAGCCTCCCAATAGACTTTAGCTCTTATTTTGCAAAGGGCGACTGAACTCGCCCTACCCAAAGAAGAAAAATATTTTTTGCTCCTAAAAAATTTAATCTTCATAAAGATTAGACTCAGAACAACATTTTAGGATAAACTTAATGGTCATTATTTAAATTGCCGAATCCGGGTTGAAACTTATCATTCTTTTTTAGGGAAGCATTCTTCTAATTTCCTCTATCCTGTCGAAATCCTCATCATAACTGTAAATCTCTTTAATTTCTTTCTTAAGAATAAAAGCTGTATTAAAAGCATCAGCAAAAGAGATATTCTTTTTTACATAAATGTCCAATGCTAATTGATATATCTCCTTATCTAAAAGTTTTAGCCCCCTTAGTTCAAGAATAGGAGATACAAGCTTTTTTATCTTTTTTCTCGAAACCTTATAGAAACTTTGCAAGGTAAAAACTGTCTCAAATATGACAAGAGAAGATGTTATAACTCTTTCCTCGTTTCTCTCCACTCTTTTTAAAAGGCCTAAGACTTTCTGTGCTTTCCCTTCGTCATCTCGAGTAAAGTAGTGAATTAAAAGGTTGGTGTCTAAAAAACGCATAATTTAAATCTTCTTACCTAATTCTTCTCCTACTTTTTCCTCAAAAAGTTTTCTTACCTTTTTGAAATCTTCGGGTTTTTTTGGGGGCTTTACTCTTCCAAAATTTAAATCCAAATCTTTAGCTGGCCTTATTTTAACTACCCCTTCTTTAACTTCAAACTTAATTCGGTCTTTTGGTTTTATCCCTAAGTATTTCCTTATTTTTTTAGGGATGGTTATCTGTCCTTTTGTAGTTAAAGTTGTTACATCTGTTTTGAGAGGCATTTTAGTCCCCCCCTTCCTCATTATTTTATTTTTCAGTATTACTTTTATTTATAGTAATGAAATTTTTTAAGAAGTCAACGAAATGGGATGATTCTCTTTATGTGTTGGTGTTTCCTCATTTCTCTTATTTAACTTATTTTCCTCATTTTCTTAACTCATTCACTCATTCACTCATTTACCCATTTACTCATTTACTCATTCACTCATTTAACTCATTCACTCATTTACCCATTCACTCTCCAATTGACATAAGTAAAAAATAAATGTATATTTAATTAAGGAAAAAGAAGCTATGGATAATGAAAAATTAGATAAAATAGAAAGCAGATACAAAGAGTTAAAAAATCTGTTATTGCAGGCTGAAACCCTCAAGAATACTCATTTACTAGAGAAATATAGTAAAGAATATAAGAAACTTGAAAAAATAGTCTTTCTCTGGAGAAAAGATAAAGAAATCGCTGAAGAAATGAAAAAAATGGACGAGATTCTTAAAGATGAAGAAGAAGAAGATGAGGTTAAAGAGTTAGCTAAAGAAGAAAAAAACAGGTTAAATGAAGAGCTAAAAAAGATAAAAAAAGAGTTAGAAGAATCTTTTGCTGAAGAAGACAAATACTCTAAAAGGAATGTAATTATGGAAATTAGAGCAGGAACAGGAGGTGAAGAAGCATCCTTGTTTGCAGCGGATCTCTATAAAATGTATATTCGTTTTGGAGAGAAAAAGAAATGGAGAACAGAAAATATTACTCTTCGCCCTACTGAGAGGGGGGGCTTTCGAGAAATTATCTTTGCTGTGGAAGGAAAAGATGTATTTAAAAACCTTTGCCATGAAAGTGGAGTGCATCGAGTACAGAGAGTTCCCATAACTGAATCCAGCGGACGAATTCACACCTCCACTGTTACTGTAGCTGTTCTTCCTGAGCCAAAGGAAATAGAAGTAGAAGTGAATCCTGAAGATTTACGGATAGATACATTTCATTCTCAAGGAGCAGGGGGCCAGCATGTGAATGTTACCGATTCAGCAATAAGAATCACCCATCAGCCTACAGGAATTGTAGTTCAATGTCAGGATGAGCGATCCCAACACCAAAATAAAGCTAAAGCTATGCGTTTCTTGCGAGCTAAACTCCTTCAAAATAAAGAGTTTGAACAACAAAAGAAAATCTCTGAACAAAGAAAAACTCAAATTGGAAAAGGAGAAAGAGCAGAGCGTATCAGAACATATAACTTTCCTCAAGGGAGAGTAACTGACCATCGTATTCATTTAACTTTACATAATTTAGAGAATATATTAAATGGAGATATGGATAATTTAGTTCAATCTCTCCAGAGGGGGCTAAAAGAGAAAAAAACTGTAAGTGTTAAAAAATAAATTTAATGTCTTTTTTGGGAAACAACCGGGAGAAAAGAATTTATCTCTCTGGGTATATGGGTTAACAAAAGAGGTTGCAGTATTTGAGGTAGCTTTATTAAGAAAGAAGGGGAATTTTTTATTATTTATTACTTCCACTCAGGATGAGGCAGAAGATATTCAACAAGATTTAAATACTTTTTTGCCAAAAGATAAAAATATTTATCTTTTCCCCTTAAGAGAAAAAGATAAAGAAGGAAAACGTCTTGTTCTTCTACGTCAATTAAATAGTAAGAAAGATAATATCTTAATAGTAACTTCTATTAATGCTCTTCGTCAAAGAATACCCTCCCCTTCTATTTTAGATAAGAGTTCCTTTCTTCTCTCCAATCATCAGATAATTTCTCGAGATGCTTTACTTCAACAGTTGGTAAAAAAGGGATACACTTTTTCTCCCTTAGTTGAAGAGCAAGGAGATTATTCTTACAGAGGAGGAATTATAGATTTTTATTCATTTTTTTATCCTCATCCTATAAGAATTGAACTCTTTGGAGAAAGAATAGAATCTATTCGTGAGTTTGACCCATTAAGCCAATATTCTATTAAAAAAAGAGACGAGGTTATTTTATCTTCTCGCGACGATAAACTTTTAATTAATGAAGAAGAAAAACCCTTTCTTTTATCTCAAATTCTTCCCTCATCTACAATTATCATTTTCAATGAACCAAAAAACATCGATAATGAGATAAAAAACTGGAAAGGCACAGAGATTGAAGAATTTAATTCTCTTTTGAAGAGACCTCATCTTTATCTTTCTACACTTTTTCAAAAAACTTCATGGATGAGACCGCAACGCATTCTTTCTTTATCCTGTTCTTCTATACCCTCTTATCAAGGACATTTTGAATTATTAGCTCAAGATATTAAAAAATGGGTAGCTGTAGGATATAAAATTGTTCTATTAACCTCCAATCAAGGACAAGGAGAAAGACTAAAGGAATTATTTGAAGAAGAAGGAATAAAAATACCTTTATTGGGAAACTTCTCTATACTTAAGGATTTTCCTTCTCCTGTTATTACTTTAGGAGATATAAGAGAAGGATTTATTATTAAAGAAACAAAACAGATTTTTATTACTGATGAAGATATTTTTAAACGATACAAGGAGAGAAGAAAAAGATGGACTTATCCGGAAGAGAAGAAGATAAAAAAATGGGGAGAACTTCAAAAGGGTGATTATGTAGTGCACATCGATTATGGAATAGGAAAATTTAACGGAATTAAGACATTAAAAGTAGAAGAAAAAAAATGTGATTATTTCCAAATTAATTACAAAGGGTCTGATCGTCTTTATGTTCCTATAGATCAATTAGACCGTCTTCATAAATATATGGGAGACTCTAACTCTCCTCCTCCTATTTATAGCTTAGAGGGAGGGCGATGGCGTCAAACTAAGCAAGGGATAAAAAAAGCAGTCCAAGAAATTGCTTCTTCTCTTCTAAAGCTTTACTCTGCCCGAAAAGTGGTTTCTGGACATTCTTTTTCTCTTGATACAAGCTGGCAACTAAAATTTGAAGCCTCTTTTCCTTATATGGAGACATCAGACCAGCTAAAGTCTATCCAGGAAATAAAGCGGGATATGGAAGATCCTCATCCTATGGATAGACTCCTTTGTGGAGATGCTGGATATGGAAAAACAGAAGTGGCTCTACGAGCATCTTTTAAAGCAGTAATGGATAATAAACAGGTGGCTATTCTTGCTCCTACTACTATTCTTGTGGAACAGCATTATCGGACTTTTACCGAAAGAATGGCCGCTTATCCTATAAATATAGAGATGCTTTCACGTTTTCAAACTCCTCTAAAACAGAAGGAAATTATTGAGAATCTAAAGAAGGGGAAAGTAGATATCGTAATTGGGACACATAGATTAATCCAAAAAGATATAAATTTCAAGGATTTAGGGCTAATAATCATTGATGAGGAACAAAAATTTGGTGTTCTTCATAAAAAGAGACTAAGAGAATTTAAAAAATCGGTAGATGTATTAACCCTTAGCGCTACCCCTATTCCCCGTTCCCTTTATATGTCTCTGATGGGTATAAGACCGGTAAGTATGATGCTTACTCCACCGCAAGAGAGAAAAAATATAGGAATCTTGGTCAGGGAATACGATGATGAATTAATAAAAGAGGCAATATACAAAGAATTGGAACGTCATGGTCAAGTCTTCTATCTTTATAACAGAATAAATAATATTTACAAAATTGCTGAAAAAATAAGAACATTAATCCCTGAGGCCTCTATAGCTATCTCTCACGGAAGGATGCCCACAAAACAACTGGAAAAGGTTACCAGAGATTTTTTAGAAAAAAAGTTCGATATATTAGTTTGCACTACCATCATTGAATCAGGCATTGATATGCCTAATGTCAATACCCTTATTGTAGAAAATGCAGAACAATTTGGTTTAGCTGAACTTTATCAATTAAGAGGAAGAGTAGGCAGAGGCAAACTAAAAGGATACGCTTATTTTCTATTCAACCCAGCAAAAGTGCTTACTGAAGAAGCTAAAAAAAGGTTAGAGATTATCAGTCAATTCAAGGAAGCAGGTTCTGGGTTTCATATAGCTATGCAGGACCTTGAAATGAGAGGAGCAGGGAACCTCCTTGGGAAAGAGCAGCATGGTCATATAGTAGCTGTAGGATTTACTCTTTATTCACAACTTTTATCTGAAGAGATTAAAAAATTAAAAGGAGAGAAGATACATCCATCCTTCCCTGTAAATTTGAATTTGGGGATAGAAGCCAGGATTCCTTCTTCCTATGTTCCCTATGAAGAGCAAAGATTTGAGCTCTATCGAACAATAGGAGAAATAAAAAACGAAGAAGAGATTTTAAAATTTAAGGAAAGAATGCGTGATTGCTATGGGCCTCTGCCTGAAGAAGTCAACAATTTAGTTGAACTACTAAACATAAAAATTATAGTAAAAAGTTTAGGTATCACTTCCTTAAGAAGTGATGGTTCTAAAATTTGGGCTAATTTTTCCTCATTTAATCCTCTCACAAGAGATAGACGGGAAAAAATAAAAAAAAGCCTTTGGCCTGAAGTGCAACCTTTACCTTTTGATGAAAGAAATCTAATTATTCTTAAACAAGGAGAAGGAAGGGAATTATTTATCTCTTTAAGAAGAGTTTTACAAAAGTTAAAAAATGTAGTATTATAGACAGTGAATAGCAAAAAGTGAACAGTGAATAGCAAAAAGAGGCTGAACTCAATATTTTTCTACTCACCATTTACCACTCACTATTCACTAAGAAAGGACAACCTCAACGCACAGGACCCAAATCGTTGAATATAGGTTCAATTATGAAAATAAAGCAGAAGATAGTAACAATAGGGATAGTTAGCTCTCTTTTAATAGGCATAACTTTCATTATGGGTAATTCTGAAGAAATTATAGATAAGGTTATAGCCTCGGTTAATGGAAAAATTATCACGGAAAAAGAACTGGAAAACGAAATATTCCTTAGAAAAAGCGAATGGGAACTAAAGAATAAAGAGAATTTAAGAAGGATAGCTTTAGAACAGATGATAGAAGAGAATTTACTTCTACAGGAAGCAGAAAAGGAAGGATTAACTTTAACCTCTGATATAAAAGAGAAAATTTTCTCTGACTTTAAAAGACGATTTTCAGAAGAGGAATTTAAAGAGATTAAAAAACATATATCTGTAGATGAGATTAAAAGAGTATGGGGGAATATAGTTCTCTCAAATGGAGTGCTCTCTCGCCATAAAAAAGAGATAGAAAAAAATATAAATATAAAGAAAGAAGATATAAAAATTTTTTACTTTAAATTAAAACAGTATTTACAGGGAGAAGGAGATAAAAAAGGAATCGAAGACTTTTATCAAGAATATCAAGATGAGTTAGAGAAAACAGAAAAGGTTAAAATAGTCCAGATTATAGTAAAGAGTGAAAATCAGTTAAAGGACACTCTCTCTTCCTTAAGTGAAAGAAATGAAGAAGGCATTTGGCTTAGTCTTAGAGATATAAAACCCGACTTAAGAGAGGAGATGCTCTCTTTAAAAAATGGAGGAATAAAAATTATAAAAGAAAGGGGGGATTCTTATCGAATTATTCAATTAAAAGGAACAAAAAAACTTCTTTTTGCCGAATGGGAAAAGAGAATAGAAGATTATCTAAAAAGAGAGAAAATCAAAGAACATTTAAAGAGGTGGCTAAAAGAGGTAAAATCTAAAGCAGAGATAAGAATTATCGCAAAATAAGGGGAGAAAGTGGAAAAATTTATTATTCAGGGAGGAGTTCCTCTAAAAGGAAAGATTCGAGTGCAGGGAGCAAAAAATTCAGCTCTTCCTTTAATGGCTGGGTGCCTATTAACAAAAGGAAGTTCTCGACTCAAAAATATTCCTCGTCTAACAGATATTACAGCTATGGCAGAAGTATTAGAAAAATTGGGAGCCGAGGTAAAAAGGGAAGATGCTGTTTTAGAGATTAACACAGAAAAACTTTCCTGCCATGAAGCTCCTTACGATTTAGCTAAAAGGCTGAGAGCTTCCATTTTAATATTAGGCCCAATGTTGGCTCGTTTTGGATATGTTCGAGTTCCTCTTCCTGGAGGTTGCAATATAGGCACAAGGCCGGTAAATTTACACCTTGAAGGGTTGAAAAAATTAGGAGCTGAAATAGAGACAAAGAACGGATATATTGAGGCTCACGCTAAAAAAGGACTTAAAGGAAATAATATCTCTTTAAATCTTCCCAGTGTAGGTGCTACGGAAAATTTACTACTTGCTGCATCCTTAGCGAAAGGAATAACCTTGATTAACAATGCTTCTTGTTCTCCAGAAGTGATTGATTTAATTAATTTTTTAAAAAAAATGGGAGCAAAGATAGAAAGGATAGGGGATAAATTAATTAAAGTTGAAGGGGTAAAAGAGCTCTATCCGGTAATTTACTCTATAATTCCTGATCGTATAGAAGCGGGAACTTTTATAATAGCAGGCATTATAACCAGAGGAGAGGTAACAATAGAAGGAATTCGTGCAGATCACTTAAAAACGCCTCTTGCAAAATTAAGAGAGATGGGTGTAAATATAGAAGTTAGCGATAATGAGGTAAAGATTAAAAAAGAGAACGTATGGAAACCAATAAAAATAAAGACTCTTCCATATCCTGGTTTTCCTACGGACATTCAACCTCAAATAACTACTCTTGCTTGTTTAGCTCAAGGAGTTAGTGTAATCGTAGAAACTATCTTTAAGAATAGATTTACTCATATCTCTGAGTTGCGGAAAATGGGAGCAGATATTGAAAGAAAAAAAGATGTAGTCCTAATAAAAGGAGCTTCTTTCTTGCAAGGAACCTCTATTGTAGCTTCTGATATAAGAGGAGGAACAGCCCTTATTTTAGCTGGATTAGCTGCTAAAGGAGTAACCGAAGTTCATAATATTTACCATATCGACAGAGGTCATGAAAGAATTGAAGAGAGATTATCTAAATTGGGAGCAAATATTTTCAGGATGAAAGAATAAAATGTTTTCTGTATCTAAGAAAGTAGGAATAGATTTAGGAACAACAACCATATTAGTTTATGTTGAAGGAAAAGGAGTTGTATTTAATGAACCTTCTGTAGTATCTATAAACAAGGAGAACAATAAAGTCTTAGCCATTGGAGAAGAGGCTAAAAAAATGCTGGGCAAGACACCGTCCAGCATCGTTGCTGTGAAACCCATGAAGGATGGGGTAATTGCTGATTATGATATTATAGAAAGTATGCTTAAATTTTATATTAATAAAATTTATGGAAGATGGACCTTTTTTCCACCTTATCTTATGATATGCGTTCCCACAACAGCAACTTCTGTAGAAAGAAGAGCTATTAAAAGATGTGCTTTGCGAATTGGATGTAAAAAAGTTTTCCTTATCGAGGAGCCTAAAGCAGCAGCAATAGGAGCAAATATAGATATCGCAATACCTGAAGGGAATATGATTATAGATGTAGGAGGAGGGACAACTGATATTGCTGTTCTCTCATTAGGAAAAATTGTAGTAGGAGAATCTCTCCGTGTAGGAAGTAATGAGTTTGATGAAGCCATTCAAAGGTATATGAGGAAATGTTACAATTTAGCTATAGGCGACAATACTGCTGAGTCTATAAAACAAAAAATAGGTTATGCTATTTTTCCTTCTGAAAATGAGGAGATGGAGGTAAAGGGAAGGGACCTGGTAAGCGGGCTGCCTCGTAAAATAAAAATAAGAGCAGAAGAGATATGCAAAACTTTATCTGAGTCTTTATCTTCAATTACAGAAGGTGTAAAAATAGTTTTAGAAAAGACACCTCCTGAATTAGCAGCAGATATAATTAATAAAGGGATTGTAATGACAGGGGGCGGGAGCTTATTGAAAAATTTTGACCGTTTAATTGAAAAGACAACGAGTATTACCACTTGCTTAGCTGATGACCCTTCAACCTGTGTAGTTATTGGGGCAGGAAGAGCTTTGCAAAGCATAGAACTATTAAAATAGACTCTGATTACACAGATTCTTAAAATGATTACACCGATTTAGCAGGGAACGGTCGCGATCATTCCCTACGCAAATGACGGCTAAAGTCGCTCCTACGTATAATAAAACTTTACCATAACTATTGGCAAATATAACCATTTATAGCCTACCGTGTAGGCTAATTTAAGCCCTACACCTCAAAATATTGAGGTTGAATGGTGTAAACTCAGGAGGTTATTGGTCCCTGAGGTAGGCAAAAGTAATATTTGTCTATAAATATTACAACTATAAGTGGGTTGAAATAGATTAAAAATACAAGAAGAGGAGTTCTTAAATCGCCTCAAATCAGAGACCACTATGGGAAAAGAAAAAATTAGATTTGTCTGTCAGAATTGTGGTTATTCATCCTTTAAATGGTTAGGACGCTGTCCTGAATGCGGCAGATGGGATAGTTTCTTAGAAGAAAGAATTAAAGAAAAGAATATTTCTATGGATTCTTCCTTAACTATTCCTAAATCTATCACTGAAATCGGGGAGTCTGCCTGCAAAAGATATCCTACTCATATAAAAGAATTTGACCGTATATTAGGAGGAGGGGTGGTTCCCGGCTCTCTTGTACTAATTGGAGGAGAACCAGGTATAGGAAAATCTACGCTTTTACTTGAAGTGGGAGATAAATTGAGCTCTTCAAATTTTTCTGTCCTTTATATCTCAGGAGAAGAATCATTAGAACAAACAAAATTGCGAGCTTCACGCCTGGGAATAAACTCCCCATATCTCTATCTCTCATCTGAGACTAAGATAGAGACAATCGCTCAACAGATTGATAATTTGAAACCCGGTGTAGCAATTATAGATTCTATACAAACTATGTTCACAGAAGACTATACTTCTTCCCCTGGTTCTGTCTCTCAGATAAGAGAATCTGCTACCTATCTTATGAGATTAGCTAAACAAGAAAAAACAGCCATATTTTTAATAGGCCATGTTACTAAAGAAGGAGCTATTGCTGGTCCCAAAGTATTAGAGCATATTGTGGACACTGTTCTCTATTTTGAATCAGAGAAGAGTTATCAATATAGAATATTACGAGCAGTAAAAAATAGATTTGGAGCATCTTCAGAAATTGGAGTATTTAAGATGGAAGAGGATGGATTAAAGGAGGTTGTCAATCCTTCAGAACTATTTTTAAGTGATTATTATCCAGAAGAAAATCTGCCAGGTAGGATTATAGTCCCCGCAATGGAGGGAAGTCGTTCTTTTTTAGTAGAAATTCAGGCTCTGGTAACTAATTCAAATTTACCCATTCCTCGCAGGATATCTCAAGGAATAAGCTACAACAGGCTTTGCCTGCTCCTGGCTGTGCTTGAAAAAAGAGCGGGATTACATCTTTACAATCAAGATGTCTACATAAATGTAGCTGGGGGAATGAAAGTGAGCGAACCTTCCTGTGATTTAGGAATAGCTTTATCTATTGCTTCAAGTCTTAATAATAAGCCTTTTCTAAAAAAGGCTGTAGCCATAGGAGAGATAGGTTTGGGGGGAGAAATGCATGCGGTGGGATTTATTGAAAGAAAGTTAAAAGAAGCAGCTAAACTGGGATTTACTCAAAGTCTTGTTCCCCAGTCATCTTTAAGAAAGATAAAGAATTTTTCCAAAATGAAGATAACGGGAATAAGGAATGTTAGAGAGGCGATAAAAACAGGATTAAAGGATTAAAGGATTAAAGGATTAAAGGATTAAAGGGAAAACAAAACAGTGAGAAGTAAACTGGTAGCCGCGAGGCTCAGAGCCTGCGTAAAAGCAGGAGTGAAAAAGCAGGAGTGAAAAAACAGGATTAAAGGATTAAAGGATTAGAGGATTAGAGGGAAAAACAAGAAAATAAAGAGAAAACAAAGGCAAAAAAACAGGATTAAAGGATTAAAGGATTAAAGGATTAAAGGGAAAACAAAACAGTGAGAAGTAAACTGGTAGCCGCGAGGCTCAGAGCCTGCGTAAAAGCAGGAGTGAAAAAACAGGATTAGAGGGGTTACTATTCACTGATTTTCAGAGGATTAAAGATGTCTAATAATTTAGAAAACGAAGAAAAAAATTTATCAAACCTGCTTAATCTTGTATCTCCTGGAACTACTCTTAAGCAAGGATTAGAAATAATCCTCCAGGCAAGTACAGGTGCTTTGATTGTTATAGGAGATACAGAGGAAGTCCTTAAAACCATAGACGGAGGATTTAAAATAGATTGCCCTCTTACTCCGGCTGCTTTGGCAGAATTAGCTAAAATGGACGGAGCGATTATTATATCCAAAGACGTAAAAACAATTCTATACGCTAATACTCAATTGATTCCTGATTATCTTATCTCCACTAACGAGAGAGGAACTCGCCACAGAGCAGCTGAACGAATGGCTAAGCAAACAGGCTGCCCTGTTATTGCTATCTCTAGAGCTCGAAGGACAATAAGCCTTTATCAGGGAGAGACAAAATATGTGTTAAAAACCCTACTTGAGCTCATAAGCAGAGCTAATCAAGCTCTGCAGACTCTAGAAAAGCATCGAGTGGTCTTTGATGAAATATTAAAAGAATTAGAGATTTTAGAGTTTCAGGATGAAGTGAGGTTATTTAATGTAATAAAGATTATTCAAAGAGGCCAAATGATAAAAAGAATAAAGAGGGAAATAGATAGATATATTACAGAATTGGGCGAAGAAGCAAGGTTAATAAAGATGCAACTAAAAGAGATAATAGGAGATACTTTGGATGAGGTTCTGCAGATAATACAGGACTATTCCAGAAAAGATTATAAAAAAGTCTGTTTTGAATTGGAAAATATAGAGATGAATGAACTTTTGGAGCCAATTAATATTGTGCGTATTTTGGGATACGAAGCAAAAACTGAGAGTTTAGATTTACTTGTTTTTCCGCGGGGATACCGAGTTCTCTCAAAAATTCCCCGTTTGCCTCATATTGTAATAAAAAATGTAATAAAAGCATTAGAAGATTTACCAAATATTGTAAATTCCAATACAAACCAGTTAATGGAAATTAGTGAAGTGGGTGAAAAAAGAGCACATATAATTAGAAAAGAATTGCAGCGCCTAAAAAATAAAGCATTGATAGAAAAATCTTGAGTTATAGATAATAGGAGATTAAAAAAATTATGAAAACAAAAAAAATATACATATTATATAAAATAGCATCTATTATATTAGTCGGTATTGCATGCTATGATATAGCAAAGAAATTAGGTTTTAGTCCTTTAATGCCTGCTGTAGTAGGAGGAGGGATAACTACCTTAATAATTATTGTCAAGCAAAGACTTAATCAACTTTCTGTAAGAAAACTTGTAGTTGGAGGAATAGGTTTTGGAGGAGGAGCTCTTCTGGGTAATCTCATAGCTTACCCTATTTTATTAGTTCCTTTTTTAAAGCCATTCGCATCTTTTCTTCTCATTTCAATTAATATAATATTCGCCGGTATAGGGTTTACAGTTTTCCTTAAAAGGGATGATGAGATAAGCGATTTCATCGCTCATATCAGCGGTAAAAAATTTTATATTGAAGAAAAAAAATATAAAATCCTGGATACTTCAGTAATAATTGATGGGAGAATAGCTGATCTTTGTGAAAATGGTTTTATTGGAGGGACTTTAGTTATTCCTCGTTTTGTTCTTGCAGAACTCCAACAAATAGCTGATTCCTCTTCTTCTACTAAACGAATCCGAGGTAGGAGGGGGTTAGATATAGTAAAAAAACTTCAAGATCAAGGGATTATTCCTGTAGAAATTCTGGATAAGGACTTTCCTGAAACACAGGAAGTAGATGCAAAACTTATCCAGTTAGCTAAATCAATAGGAGGAGAGATAGTTACCAATGACCATAACTTAAAAAAAGTAGCTAAAATTCAGGACGTGAAAGTTTTAAATATCAATGAGATAGCTACAGCCCTTAAGCCCATTCTCCTACCAGGAGAAAATTTAACAATTAATGTTCTCAAGGAAGGAGAAAACCCTAATCAGGGGGTAGCTTACCTTGAAGATGGAACTATGGTGGTGGTAGAGGGAGGGAAAAACTATATTGGCAAAAAAATGGAGGTTTCTGTTACTTCTGTTCTCCAAACTTCTACAGGAAAAATGATATTTACAGAGGCAGTAAAAAACGAAACAAATAAGAAAAAGAACAAAAAAAAGAGATAAGAGAGAAAACGTAGTGAGAGCTGAAGTTATTATTGTAGCTGCTGGAAAAGGAGAAAGGTTCAGTAAAAACAAATATAAACAATTTCATCTTTTAAGAGGAAAACCTATAATCTGGTGGGTAGTAAAGAGATTTGAAGAATGTAGGATGATAGACGAAATTATTGTAGTTATTCCGCCAGGAATGAAAGATTATGTAAAAAAAGTTTTTTTTGAATATAAGAAAGTAAAAGAATTGGTAGAAGGAGGCAAAGAGAGGGAGGATTCCGTCTTCCAGGGTTTAAAAATAGTAGACAAAGATACAGACATTGTAGTTATCCATGATGGAGTGCGTCCCTTGATTTCCTCTCATTTGATAGAAAAAGTCATCCATCAGACAGAAAAAGAGGGAGCAGTAAGTTTAGGTATTCCTATAAAAGAAACGGTTAAGAGAGTTGACAAAAATAATTTAGTGATTAAAACTCTAAAAAGAGAGAATCTTTACTCTATTCAGACTCCCCAGGGATTTAAAAGAGATATGATCTGGGAAGCTTACGTAAAAAGAGAAGGTTCAAAGAAAAAAGCAAGCGATGATGCCTTATTAGTAGAAAGATTGGGGGGAAGGGTAAGGGTAATTATTGGAGATGAAAGAAATATAAAAATTACCACTCCTCAAGATTTAAAACTTGCTGAGTTTCTTTTAGAAGAGATACAATAGATGCGTGTAGGGATAGGCTATGATGTGCATCCTTTAACAAAAGGGAGAAAATTAATCATCGGAGGAGTCGACATTCCCTATAAGATGGGTTTAGACGGATATTCTGATGCTGATGTCCTTGCTCATAGTATAGGAGATGCTCTTTTGGGAGCGGCAGGAAAAAGAGATATTGGTTTTTTCTTCCCCAATAACGACATTAAATATAAAGGGGTTTCGAGTTTAAATTTATTAAAGGAAATTCTTAAAATCATCAAAGAGGATAAATTTAAAATAAACAATATAGATGCTACTCTTGTAGCAGAGGAACCAAAACTTTCTCCCTATATTCATCAAATGAAAAAAAACATTACTCAAACTTTACAACTAAAATTAGAGCAAGTAGGAATTAAAGCTACAACCTCGGAAGGACTCGGCTTTCTGGGTGAGAAAAAAGGAATTGCCTGCTGGGCAGTAGCAAGTTTAGTATCTGGAGAAAAAAATGCCTCTTAAAGTATATAACACATTAACAAGAAGAAAAGAAAAATTTATTCCCCTGGATAAAAACTGCGTTAAGATATATGTATGTGGGGTAACTCTTTACGACCATATGCATTTAGGACATGCCAGAGCAGTAATAATCTTTGATGTAATTAATCGTTATTTGGAATATAAGGGCTATAAAGTAAAATACGTGACTAACTTTACTGATGTAGATGACAAAATGATTAATAGAGCTAAAGTTTTAGGAACATCCATTTTTGATTTAGCAAAAAAGTTTACAAAAGAATATTTTCAACAAATAGAACTTTTAGGCGTGAAAAAAGCAAATTATTATCCTCGTGCTACTGAACATATAAAGGAAATAATAAAATTAATTAAACAATTAGAGAATAATGGCTTTGCTTATGATAAGGACGGGGATGTTTTCTTTAAAGTAAGAAAATTTTCCTCATACGGAAAACTCTCTCATCAAAACATTAAAGACCTTTCGGTAGCTGTAAGAGTGGAAGAAAATAAGAAAAAGGAAGACCCACTTGATTTTGCTTTATGGAAAAAGAAAAAAAAGGAAGAGCCTTCCTGGGATAGCCCCTGGGGAGAAGGAAGGCCTGGTTGGCATATAGAGTGCTCAGCTATGGCAATGAAATACTTAGGGGAAAGTATAGATATTCATGGCGGAGGAAATGACCTTATTTTTCCCCATCATGAAAATGAAATTGCTCAATCAGAAGGAGCTACGCATAAAGAGTTTGCCAAATACTGGTTGCATAACGGACTGCTTATTATGGGAAAACAGAAAATGTCAAAATCTATTGGCAATGTCTTTACTTTATCCAATGCTCTTAAAAAATATAACGGAGAAACAATAAGGTATTTTTTACTCTCTGCCCATTACAGAAGTCCTTTAAGCTATGAAGAGACGAGTCTAAAAAAAGCCGCTTCTTCTTTAAAAAGGGTTTATAACACTCTACAAAAGATAGAAAGGATAGAGAAAAAGGATAAAAAATCTTCTCCCAACAAAACTAAAATAGAAAAAGAAGTGAGTGAACTTTCTCTTTATCTTAAAGAGGTAGAAGAAAAATTTACCCTGGCTATGGATGATGACTTTGATACTCCGGTTGTTCTATCTATTATCTTTGAGGGAATTAAAAGAGCAAATTTACTTCTCAATAAGACAGATTACTTAGACAATCTTTCCTATGAGCTTCTTTTAAAGACAAAGGAAAAGATTAAGAAGATGGGGAAAATATTAGGACTTTTCCAGGAAGAAAAAAGAGAAAACCTGCAAGGTAAAGAGGAAGATTTAATAAAAATTTTATTGAATATAAGAAATGAGCTGAGAAAAGAGAAAAACTGGGCTTTAGCCGACAAAATAAGAGAAAAACTGGATAATTTAGGAATTGAGTTAGAAGACGAAGAAACAGAGACTATATGGAAGGTAAAAAAATAAAAATTAGGCTGGCGTAGCTCAATTGGTAGAGCAGATGATTTGTAATCATCAGGTCGGGGGTTCGAATCCCTTCGCCAGCTCCAGACTCAATGAAAGACAGGATTAAAGGATTATAGGGATAGAGGGTTAAAAATCAAAAAAAAGAGGGAGTGAGATTAGTAAAGATTTATCGTAAAGATGATTTATTTTTTGCTGAGAATGAAAATTTTGTTATTTGCGGCACTGGAGATACACCTGAGGATAGTTTACAGGATTTATGTTTGCATATAATACATTTTTTTGAATATTATAAGAAAATTGATAAAAGTAAGCTTACGGGAGATGCTTTAAGATTGAAAGAACTCTACGAGAATTTACTTATCTAAGGGTAATATGCAGGTTGAAAAAAGAATAATAGAGTCCAATCTTCCTTTTTCCTCATCCTTATTTTAATAATGTTATTTGCCTACCAAATTTTATTTTTGTAAAGTCAATATCTTTAATATTCTCAGGAATCAAGAAATATTGCGCCAATTTTACCCAGTCTATATCTCTAATTGTTGCTATCTCATCCAGGTAAAAGCTAACCCAAACATCACCAATCTTAGAGTTGGATGATTCTCTGGATAGTTTATCTTTTGTGATATTTGCATACTTTTCATCAATATCAATCCCAATAAATCTTCGTCCCAATCTCTTTGCAGCAATAACAGTTGTTCCAGTTCCAACAAAAGGATCTAATACAATATCATTTTCATTTGTACTCATCAGAACTATCCTTTCTAATAAATGTATCGGCAACTGACACGGATGTTCGTTTCTATATTTATTGTGTTTAATTCGATGGATATCAGTCCACACATCAGATACTAATGGTCCAAACGGATGCAACCCGGCTTTTTTCCCACCATAATCTTTTAGAAGATAGCCACACTTTCTACATCGCTTATGCGGATAACGGATTTCATAAAATTTATTCTGTTTTAAATCCTTCGCATAATATAAAATGCCATAATGAGAAGGTTGCAAGCTTTTCCCCATTGGTGCGGTTGGTGCATCCCACGCAATCCAGTGTTTAAAATAAGCATTTTTATTCAAAAAACCTGCATAATATGTTAGCCATTTCGGAATATTGTGGACAAATATAGAACCGTTAGGCTTTGTAATTCTAACCATTTCATAAATCCACTGCTTACACCAATCCAAATATGCGCTAAATTCTTTATTATCCTTATATCCATTATATTTTTTCTTTAAATTAAAAGGAGGGTCAGCGAATGTTATATCTACACTATTATCCGGAATATCTCGCATAACTTTTAAACAATCTCCCTGAATCACACTATTAATATATTTACCTATCATCTGCCAAAAACTTCTTTCAGTAATTGTTTAAATCGCTCTAATTCCCCCTGGTGGAATGTAAAAACATCCTCATAAGCAACAACCATTCTTTTTAGGTCGTTTTTTCTTACATACCAACCAATTCCATCAACGAAGCCCCAAAAATGAGCATCAGGATAATGTTCTTTAATTAAGGAATCAATTGAAATCTCTGTTTTTGACTTATCTCCTTGGCCTGAGGAGGTCGTAACTAAATATGAACACTCAATAATTATTTTTGGGCTTTTTTTATCAGGAATAATAAAATCCATTGTTCTTTTTGTATCTGGAGCATTGTTTATCAACTCTCCCAAATCTCCCTTCTCAAATCTAATCCCCAGTTCATCAAGCATATCCTCGATAACTACTTCTGGATTATTCTCTTTCTTGCCTGAATAGGAACCTTTTTCTTTATAACGAATCAATGTATCAATTAATGCATCTATTTCAAAATTTAGCTTCGAAATACTCAATTTTTTAAGTTCAAAGAGCGGCAAAACATTAGAAAGAATTGGAATTGTAGAACCTTCAAAAAAGATATTTACTAAACCTTTTCTAAAAAACTCGCTTTCTCGTATTCTCTTCCCAATTTTCTTATCTGACCATTCCTTAATATTCTCCTTATCATTTATTTCTGCTTCTGTTATCCATTTTTCTTTATAAATAAGAACGTTTAATTCCGGATCATCAATTATTCGTATAAAGGTTATAAGTCTTTTTAGGCTCTCATTTGAAAAACCTGTTAATGCAAGTAAAGCCCTCAATCCATTCTTTTTTTTATGAATTAAGTCCTCAAATAATTCTTTTCTCAACCCTTTATTTTGGACTTGATTCTTTAAAACAAGTAAAGTTTCTTTGATTGAATTAACATATCCTTCGTATGCTTCCTCAAATTCTTTATTGTAAAAATAAAAGGTGTTTTTTGTAATAACAGTATTGAATTTTTTGTCTAATGATAGATAACTCAACTTAATCCTCTCCGTTTCATTTTAATAATTAAGATAATAATATTTTTTCCAACACCTCAAAAATTTTTAACGCATTTTGATGATAGCCCATAATATCTCCAACAGTAGCATTTGATACTTTACCATGTGCAATATTATTTTTGTTATTAACTATACTATTTAATCCATCTATACTTTTTGTATCAATTTTTTGTAGTATATTTTCATGTTCCTGTTTATCGTATAAACCCTGTAAGGTGAAATCTGCAGGATAATTAGCGATTTTATAAACTATACTTCCATTTCCTGATCTTCTATTTCAGAAGGTATTTTTTCCATAATATCTAGCATTTTATTTCCCTCCTTGTTTCTTAAAAAATAATATATATTCATCCTTCATCGTGTTTCTCATACCTTTTATGGGCTTTAAAATGCTTTTAACCAATGTTAAATTATGTTTTTTGCAAGACTCTATTATCTTACTTTCCAACCTGATACCGCCAGTTTGATTTGTATTAGACCCTATAATCATCACAAAATATTTATCTTTTTTTAGCACCCTTGATACTTCTGAACATACAGATTCCATATCTTTAAAATAATTTTCTAATCGCTCATTTTTATTTTTGCCAATTAAACCAACCATTTCATTCCTAATATCGTCAACATTATACCCCAGAAACTTTAATTGAGCTTCATCATTTTTTACATAATCAATAGCGAATGAATACGGTGGAGATGTAATTACCCCATCAATTGAGCTATCTTCTAACGGTATCTTCTTTGCAGTAGCATCTTCTAAAATGTTAACGGTTCCTAATTCACTTATATATTGAGAGCTATTTAATATAAAATCAATAACTGTTCTTTCATATCTTTTTAGAACTTTTGTAAAAAGCTGTTTATGACTGGATTTAACCACTCTCTTAGAATATCCAAGAGAATCTAAAAAAGCAAGTAGAGCCAATTCATAAACTTTTAATTTTTCAATATCTTTAATTTCTTGTAACTGTTTTTGTGGTTCGTTAATGCTAAAGAAATTAAATAGCTGTTCTGATTTATTGGAAATTCCTTTTAATAGTTCAATGTTTATAGATAAACTATTGTACTTTACTTTGATCATAAACTGACAAAAGGGGCTTAAATCAATCGCGTAAGAATTTATACCCATTAATGCGGATTCAATGTTTGTTGTTCCACTCCCGCACATTGGGTCTAAAATAGTCTCTCCCTTTTTTATTCCAATGGTATTAATCAAAGCTTTAATTAACTGAGGATGAAACTTTCCACGATAAGGAAATAGTCCATGCGTCGCATACCCTGTGGAAAATAATCCATTTTCAAAATAAGCTTTTGTATTTGCTAATCGGTTATCTGTAAGTGCTTTCGTAGGATGATTGTACATTAAAAAGTGCTTTGTAAATTTACTATCAACAGATTTAAAATAGGCTAACCTATCCAACAAATTTTCTTTTGGTAAACAATTATACTCCAAATAGGCTAATTCTAGCTCAAATAATTCATTAACTGATGGTAATAATTCTACTCTGTCTTCAAACAAACTTTGTAAAAGCGAAGGCAATTTATAAAATTCTCTATTTTCACTCACTTTTATCATATCTTCATGATTAAGATTAATAGAAAGTTCTTTCTCTTTTTTTGCTATCTTCGTGATTTGAGCTTGATTCGGTACTCGCTTATCGGCATTTTGATTAAAAGAAACTTGTAAAGTAGAATCTACATGGATATTTTCACCCTTAAAAACCGATAAAATCCTTTTAATAATATCTTCTGAGTAGGGAAAACTCCAATACTTCTTATCCGGGTGCCACCTATGACCCTCAATAGATTTAACTTTAGTCACAAATTTAGGATCATACGAAGAAAAAACAACTACTATTTCCCCCTGCTCTATATTTTTGTTGATTGTTACGTTTGCCATAAATTTATTTTATTAATTCCTCCACATTTATATCTAATCCCTTTGTATCTTTGCGGCAGTTCAAATAAAAGGTTTTTTAAAATAGCATTTACTAAAGTGGTATAAAGAATATCGGCTTTTCTTGCGAGGTCATTTTATGTAAATCCTTTTTTCTTTCGAAACTAGAATAATTATACCACATCCAAAATAATTTGCAAAAAAAATTGCCCAGCGTATTTTTAATTTATAGAGGTTTGAAGTTGTTTCGCTAAATGAAGTGTTTCAGACCTTATGGGAGTCAGAAAGAAAAGGATTGTGGTAGAAAGTTTCCCCTTTTTGGGTAGAGAGACAAGATTAGTCGCCTTTTGCAAAGCAAGAGCTAAAGGAAATTGGGAGACTAAAGCCTCCCCTACCCAAGCAATTGAATTAATGGTTTACCGAATTCGGGTTAAAACTATGAGCTATATAATCTGCGGCTACCGATTCTCTTGATGCAAAAGTTTTTTTACAATAAGAGGCAACTTTTCTAAAGCTGAGCTCACTTTTGAGGGGTGAGAGGTTCCTCCTTGAGCAAAATCCCATCTTCCTCCTCCATTTCCATCAGCAAGAGAGGCTACTTCTTTTATTATCTTGTTTGCAGGTAGGCTTTTCTTGGTGGAAGCAGCCACCAAAAATGCTTTATTTCTACTAACAGAGGCTAAAACTACTATTCCCTCTTCTAATCTATTTTTTATCTTTTCTGCTCCTTCTCTAAGTACTTCTAAAGATATACCCTCCCATCTTTCTTTTATCACTTTTACTTTACCAATTTGAGAAGCTTTCTTTATCAGTCCTTCTATATGAGAATCTATAAACCTTCTTTGCCATTTCTTTAATTCCTCTTCTTTCTCTCTTAAATCTTTTTCTATTTCTTCTATATAAGGTAATATTTTATCTTCAGAGATATTTAATTTAAAGACAATCCCCTTTAACATATCTCCTTTCTTCTCCATCCATCTCAAAGCTCTCTCACCTGTAAGAGCTTCTATTCTTCTTATTCCTGAAGCCACAGATAAGTCATTTACTATTTTTATTAAACCTATTTCTCCTGTTCTGGAAAGATGGGTCCCCCCACAAACTTCCATACTAAAATTTCCAATATTTACTACACGAACTCTTTCTTTGTATCTTTCTTCAAAAAGAGCTATAGCTCCTCTCTGCCTTGCCTCATCCAATCCCATCTCTTCTATATTTATAGGAAGATCTTCTCTCACCTTTTCATTAAGTAAGATAGAAAGCCTTTCAAGGTTTTCTTTATTTATAGACGAAGAATAGGTAAAATCGAAACGAAGTCTATCTTCATCCACCAAAGAACCGCTCTGTTTAACAGTTTCTCCTAAAATCTTTCTTAGACTCGCCTGTAAAAGATGAGTTGCTGTATGAGCTCGGCAGATACTTTCTCTTCTTTTTTTATTAACCTCGGCTATTACTTCGTCTCCTTTTTTAAGTTTTCCTTTAATTACTTTAACATAATGAAGAATTATTCCCTCATTTATTTTTTTTGTGTCAACAACTGTAGATTGAGAGGTAGAATTAAAGATCTTACCTCTATCCCCTACTTGGCCTCCCCTTTCGGGATAAAATGGTGTAGAGGTTAAAATAAATTTTCCCTCCTCTCCTTCTTTTATCTCACTTACCAGCTTTTCTCCTTTAATAATTCCTTCAATAGTTGTCTTTAGTTTTAACTTTTCATACCCTTCAAACTTTACTTTTACTTTCAATTTTGCTTCATCGTCTATATGCACTATATTATATATATCCTTTAATGTTGCTCCAATTTTTTCTTTAAATTTTTTTCTCCCTCTTTCCCTCTGTTCAGCTAAAAATATTTCACTTGCCTGTTTATCTATGCTTAACCCTTCCTCTTTAGTTATTTCTTCTGTCAGTTCTATGGGAAAGCCATAGGTATCGTATAACTTAAATACATCCTTAGAGGGAACAATTTTATCCCCCTTTCTCTTTAAATCTTCTATCAATCCTTCCAGTATTCCTATCCCTCGAGTTAAAGTATTCTGAAAATTCTCTTCTTCATCTTTAATTACCCTCACTATTTTTTCTTTTTCTCTTTTTAGATGAGGATAGGGTTCTCTCATCATTTCTGTTATTAGAGGGACTCCTTTATAGAGAAAAGGCTTCTCTAATCCCAATTTTCTTCCATATAAAAAAGCACGTCTAAGAACTCTTCTTAATACATAACCTCTTCCAGTATTTGAAGGTAAAATCCCTTCCCCTAAAAGAAATGTAAGAGCCCGCAAATGGTCACAGATAACCCTGAAGGGTTTTTCTTTTTTTGAAGAAGAAATGTCTTTTAACCAATCCATAAGAGGACGGAAAAGATCCGTGAAATAGTCATCAGTTACATTCTGTAAGATAGAGGTTATTCTTTCCAACCCCATTCCTGTATCAATATTTTTTGAGGGGAGAGGAGAAAGTTTTCCCTCTTCATCCCTGTTAAACTGCATAAATACTAAATTCCATATCTCAATCCATCGTTGACAATCACAGCCAGGAACACAATTTTTTCTTCCACAACCAAATTTTTCCCCTCTATCCAAAAATATCTCTGTATCCGGACCACAGGGACCCACCTCAGCTGAAGACCAGAAATTTTCCTCTTCATTCTTTTTTACTATCCTTGAAGAGGGAATGCCTATCTTTTTCCATATATGATAAGTTTCTTCATCGTCCTTGAATATAGTAACCCATAGTTTTTCTCCTGGAAGATTTAACTCTTTTGTTATAAATTCCCATCCCCATTGACAAGCCTCTTCTTTAAAATAATCACCAAAAGAGAAATTACCTAACATCTCAAAAAGAGTATGATGATAAGAAGTCTCCCCTACCCTCTCCAGATCGTTCGTGCGAAAGCATAGCTGGCAAGAAGATAAACGACTAGCCGGGGGCCTACTTTTTCCTAAGAAAAATTTTTTAAAGGGAACCATCCCCGCAATGGTGAAGAGTAATTCCGGGTCATTTACAGATAAAGGCGCAGAAGGTTGAATAAGATGTCCTTTCTGCTCAAAAAAATCGAGAAATCTTCTTCTAATTTCATTACTTTCCATTTTTTTCTCTTCTTCTTAGCGAGTAAAGGTGATAGAGACTAATCGCCCTTTGTAAAACAAGAGTTAGAGGTAATTGGGAGGCTAAAGCCTCCCCTACCCTAAAGGCCGGGTTAATAAATTTACCTAATTTAGGCTTAACCTCTTCTTACCATTCACTATTTACTATTTACAGTCTACGGACTTAAATCTAACGCTTCTTTCAAAGCAGCTATGGCTACCTCTAGTTGTTTTTCATCTGGCTCTTTTGTAGTTATTTTTTGAAGCCATAATCCTGGTGCTATTAAAACTTTAGTGATTTTACTCTCTCTCTTTTTTCCTGATAATTTTAATAGTTCATAAGATATGCCAGCAATCAAGGGAATGAACAAAAATCTTACCAATCTGTCGCTTAAAGTATGGGGTCTACCAAGAAACATAAAAACAATAATACTTACTATCATCACAATTAAGAGAAAACTTGTTCCACATCGAGGATGAAGGGTGGAATACTTTTTTGCATTTGCAGGCAATAAATCATCACCTGCCTCAAGAGTGTAGATACTTTTATGTTCTGCACCATGATATTCAAATATTCTTCTCATATCCTTCCAGAGTGTAATTGCCCAAATATAAATTAAAAAAATAGCTACTCTTATTATCCCATCTACAAAATTAAATAAAAATCCTCCTTTAATATTCAAAAAGGTAGCTATCATTAAAGGAAGATAAAAAAATAGAAGAAAAGCTAGGATAAAGGCAAAGATAATTGTACCTATTAACCATAAACTGGTAAATATCCCTCTCTTTTCTTTTTTCTCTTTAGAGGTATCTTCCTCTTCTATAGATTCTACAGCTTCTTCTGCAGAGAAAGCCAAAGCTTTTATTCCAATATATAATGTCTCTCCTAATGTTACAATCCCTCTAACAATAGGAAGATTAAGTAACTTGAATCTTTTACTAAGGGAAATATAATGTTCTTTCTTCACTACTATTTCTCCACTACTTTTTCTAACAGCAACAGTAATATATTCCGGAGAACGCATCATGACTCCCTCTATAACAGCCTGCCCTCCAACATCTAAATTTTTCTTTAGCATCTTATTACATCGTCCTTAAAGGCTCTACATCCACGGTTGTCCTAATTCCCTTAAAATGAGTAAACAAAGGCTTTAATTTTTCATCCAATATTTTTTTTATCCAGGATAAATCTTCATCTCTTAAAATTAAATGATAGCGATACTTTCCCCTAATTTTGCTAAAAGGGCAAGAGGAAGGACCTAAAAACCTTAAACTCTCTTTCTTCAATTTTTCTTCAATCATTTTTCCTGCCTCCTCTACTTCATTTTTTATCTTTCCTTCCAATAAAATTCTTATCCAGTGTAAATAAGGTGGATAATCTAACTCTTTTCTTATTCTCATCTCCTCATTATAAAAATCTTCATCTTTGCCTTCTTTAAATGCTTTTAAAGCATAATGAGAAGGATTATAAGTTTGAATGATAATCTTTCCTCTTTCTTTAATATGCCCTTTAATTCTTGTAAGAAGCTGGAAGAGACGTTCAGTCGCTCTAAAATCTGGCAAATTCAACAAAGTATCAACAAGAACAATTCCTACTAAATCTATTCTTTTTAAAATTTCCTCTTTGATCACCAGCTGTGTCCCTACCAGTATGTCAATCTTTTTATCTTCAAGATCCTGTAATAATTTTTTATAAGCCGATGATGAATTAATGGCATCTTTATCTACCCGTTTTATGCGAGCTGTTTGAAATTTTTTCCTTATCTCTCTTTCTACCCGTTGTGTTCCTGCTCCTACTCTTCGAAGTTCCCTCCCTTTACAAAAAGGGCAGATACGAGGAACCCTCGTTCGATAATTGCAATAGTGACAAACCAAATCATCACCCAGGTGAAAAGTAAGACCTATATTACAATTAGGGCATCTAATAACTCCTCCACATTCCCTGCAGAGAATAAAGTTAGCAAAACCTCGCTTATTTATAAAAAGGAGCATAAGCTTATTTTTATTTAAACTTTCTTTAATTCCTTCTTCTAAAGAGGAGGAGAGAATTTTAGTTTTTTCCTCACGAAGGTCTACAATTTCTACTAAAAAACGTCTACTATTCTGAGAAAGCTCAATTAATTTATAATTCCCTTTTTTCACATTATACCAGGACTCCAAAGAGGGACTTTGGGTAGTTAAAATTAAAGGAAATCTTTCTATCTCTCTCCGTTTTATAGCTACTTCCCGAACATGGTAGCGAGGAGCTTCTATCTGCTTATAGGAGGTATTTTCTTCTTCTTCAATTATAACTAAACCTATTTGGGGGAAAGGGGCGAATATAAGAGAGCGTGTTCCTATAGCCAAATTTACCTTCCCCTCTCTCATTTTCAGCCATTGATTATACTTTTCTTTTAGGGAAAGTCTACTGTGGAAAATAGCTATCTCCTGGGGAAAATAATAGCGAATTACCTTCTTTAAAAAAGGTATATAACTAATTTCAGGAATAATGAGAATAACATTCTTTCCTTTCTCTTCCACTATTTTTTCTATTAATAAAAGGTAAAAAGATATTTTCTCCTCATTATTCTTTGGCCTAAATAAAAAGTTTCCTTCTTCTACCAGGGAAATAGCTTCATTATATTGAGTTTTGTTAAAAAAGGCAAAAGAATCACTAATTTTTATTTTCTCTTCTTTGCCAATCTTTAAACTGGATTGGATAGGAAGCATAAAATGGAGGGTCTGTCCTAAAGAACAAAAATAATAATCACTTATCCACTCTCCTAATCGAAGAAGATTGGTATCTAAAAAGGGGAAATCATCTACTTTAATTATCTCTTTTAATCTTTTCCCTGGTTTCCCTCTTTTTGTCTCTTCTATTACAAAACCAGTTAAGTTTTTTCTTTTAAAAGGAACAATTACTCTTTTGCCTATCTTAATTCTATCCATAAGTTCTGGAGGAACCTTGTAATAAAAAAGCTGATTTAAAGGAAGATTTAAGGCTACCTTAATATACTTCACTCCTCTACCTTTAAATGCAACTCTTTAAGCTGCTCTTCATTTACAGGACAGGGAGCCTGAGTTAAAAGACAAACCGCTTTCTGAGTTTTAGGGAAAGGAATAACCTCTCTTATAGATTTTTCTCCAGCTAATATCATTGTTAAGCGGTCTAATCCTATGGCAATTCCTCCATGAGGAGGAGCTCCAAAAGAGAGAGCTTCAAGGAGAAAACCAAATTTCTCCCTTGCTTGAAGAGAAGTCATCCCTAAAATTTCTAAAACCCTCTCCTGGATTCCTCTTCTATGAATCCTTATGCTTCCTCCTCCAACTTCCTCTCCATCCATAACAATATCGTAAGAACGAGCCTTTACCTTTTCAGGACTTTCCTCCAATAATGGCAAATCTTCCTCTCGCGGCGAGGTAAAGGGATGATGACAGGGAGCCAACTTTCCCTCTTTATCGTATTCAAATAAAGGAAAATTTATAACCCATAATAATCTGTGAGTTTTCTCAGGGATAAGATGAAACTTTTTTGCTAAGTAGAGACGAAGATGGGATAAAGCCTCATTTACTACTGTTTTTTCATCAGCTATAAAAAAGAAAGCATCTCCTTCTTCACCTTCCATATATTCTACTATTTTTAAAAGCTCAGATTTACTAAAAAACTTGACTAATGGAGATCTTATTTTTTCTTTTGAAGCAAAGATAATCCAGCTCAATCCTTTAGCTCCGTAGAAGGTTATCTCCCTAATTAATTTCTCTATATCATTTCGAGAAAGAGAACTTCCTCTGGGAACTCGTAATCCTTTAACTTTTCCTCCTTTCTCTAAAACCTTACGAAATACCTCAAATTTACAGGAACTAACCAGAGATGAGATATTCTTTAATTCCAACCCAAATCTAATATCAGGTTTATCAGTGCCGTATCGACTCACCACCTCTTCATAGCTAAAACGGGGAAAAGGAGTTTCAAGCGAGATTCCTAAAACTTCGTTAAATACAAAGGAAAACATTTTCTCAATAAGATCATATATATCCTCTTCTTCTATAAAAGAGAGTTCTATGTCTATTTGAGTGTGCTCTGGCTGTCTATCCGCTCTCAAATCTTCATCTCGAAAACACCTAACTATCTGAAAATATTTGTCAAAACCGGCTACCATAAGAAGCTGTTTAAATAATTGAGGAGACTGAGGAAGAGCATAAAATTCTCCTGGACTTAACCTTGAGGGAACCAGATAGTCTCTTGCTCCTTCAGGAGTACTTTGAGTAAGAAAAGGAGTCTCTATCTCTGTAAACCCTCTCTTATGAAGAAAATCTCGCACCTGTTTATTTATTCTATATTTTAAATAGATATTCCTTTGCATAATCGGTCTTCGCAGGTCTAAATATCTATATCTTAACCTCACCTCTTCATTTGTCTCTATCTTATCTTCAATAGGGAAAGGGAGAGGCTGAGAAGTATTTAATATTTTTAGCTCTTTTACTATTATTTCTATTTTACCTGTTTTCAGCTTTGGATTTATTGAATCCTCGGCCCGCATTTTTACCTTTCCTTTTACAGCAATTACCCATCCTTCCCTTATAGAGTGAGCTTGCGTATGGCTATCTTTATCTATTATTGGATTAAATACTAATTGAATAATTCCCGATTTATCTCCCAAATCAATAAAAATTAATCCTCCATGATCACGTCTTTTTTTTACCCAACCAGCTAAAACAACATCTTTATCTTTATCTTTTCCCCTTAAAAGACTACACATAGAAGTTCGTTTTAGTCGCAATCTCTACTCCTTTTTAATTGAAAATTTAAATTCTGACTAAATTCCTCCAATCTTCTCCATTCTATCTCCCTTTGCTTGCCAGACTCCATATCTTTAAGAATTAATATCTCCTTGTTGACCTCTTCTTCACCTATAATTATTGCCCAACAAACTCCCTTTCTGTTAGCCAATCTTAACTGAGAAGAAAGGTTATCTCCTGAAAAACTCATCCACGTCTTTATGCCCTTAGAGCGAAGTAAATTAACTAAATAATAGCCCATTTTTTGACTTTTTTTATCTAAAGTAATTACATAAACGCCAGGAGAATTTTTAGGAAAAAAATTCATTTCATCTTTTTCAAGAGCAATCAATAGCCTCTCTACCCCTATAGAGAAACCTATCCCAGGAGTATAGGGACCTCCCAGTTCTTTCACTAAACCATCGTATCTTCCTCCTCCGCAAATAGCATTTTGAGCTCCTAACGAAGGAATAGTTATTTCAAAGGTAGTTCTTGTATAATAATCAAGACCCCTCACCAGGTAAGGGTCGAGATTAAACTTTATACCCATATCCTCTAAACCCATTTTCACTTTTTCAAAGTGAATCTTACAATCTTCGCATAAATGATCTTTTAAAAAAGGCGCCTTTTCTACTACCTTTTGGCAACTCTCTTTTTTACAATCTAAAATACGTAAAACATTATATTCATACCGTTTCTGACAAACAGGGCAAAGAGAACTTATATTTCTCTTAAAATATTCCTTTAGTCTTTTTTCATAATCAGGTCTACATTTTTTACACCCAATACTGTTAAGCTGAACATTGAAATTGGCCAATCCTAATCTTTTAAAAAATTGACACACCATCTCTATAACTTCTACATCCAATTGAGGGGCTGCTTCTCCTAAAACCTCCACTCCTATCTGTCGAAATTCTCGAAGCCTGCCTGCCTGTGGCCTTTCGTATCTAAACATAGGACCAATATAATAGACTCTCCAGTCTCCCGGTTTCTCATATAATCTATGCTGGATGTAAGCTCTGGCAACGGAAGCCGTAGCCTCTGGGCGAAGAGATAAATTTCTTCCTTTTTTATCCTTAAAAATGTACATCTGTTTACCAACATCTGTCTCTTTACCCACGCTTCGTAGAAAAAGCTCTGCATTTTCGAAAGTAGGAATTCTTATCTCTTCATATCCATATAAATGAAAGAGAGAAGAGGCTTTTTTTTCTATCCACTGATATTTTGAGATTTGATGGGGGAGTATATCTTCCACTCCTCGAGGTGTCTGAATCATCATATTATCACTTCCGATATTTATAAACTGCTTCTAAATGTTCTTTATAGGTCTTGCTAAATTTATGACTCCCGTCACCCTTAGCTACAAAATAGAAATAATCTGCATTTGCAGGATATAATGCAGCATAGATACTATCTTTTCCAGGATTACAGATGGGGCCCGGAGGCAGTCCATTATAAAGATAAGTATTATAAAAAGAAGGAGTCAGGAGTTCACTACGAGTCAATCTTATTCGAAAACTACCCAAAGCATATTTGATTGTAGGGTCTGCTCTAAGTCTCATCCCCTTTTTTAGACGATTATAAAACACAGCAGCAATAATAGGTTTCTCTGATGAAAGTTGGGCTTCCTTTTCGATAATTGAAGCCATAATTACTATGTCTCTTAAAGGGAAAGTATTTTTCTCTTTTAACTCCTGATAGGGAAGAAAAATCATTTTCTTGAATCTGAAAACAAATTTTTTTACTACTTCCTCAGTATCCTCCCCTTTAGTAAAATAATAGGTATCTGGATAAAGATATCCCTCTAAATTAGATTCAGGTAAAAAAGACTCCTTTTTAAAAATAGAAGAAGGGTTATTTACGACAGTTAAAAACTTATCTTTTTCTATAATACCTCTTTTGTCTAAAATGTCCGCAATATCCCATTTGGTTAATCCCTCAGGAATAGTAACACGATAGGTCTTTACCTCGCCTTTCTTTAATTTATCTAAAATCTTAAGCATATTAGAAGAAGAAAATTCATAACTTCCTGCTTTTAAATTCTTTTCTAAACATAAAATTTTAGAAAGAAGCAAAAATAAAACTTTACTTTTTATAAGTTTTTTTTGAGATAAGTCCTGGGCGATTTGGAAGGAGCCCTTTCCTTTAGGAATAATTACAGTCACCTTTTCTTGATTATTATAGGAAGGCAAAAAGAGAGAAGAAATAAGCATAATTACCAAAAAAAATATACCTATTACTATTAAGTTTTTCCACCATAATTTTCTGAAAATCATATTTAAACCTTTTGGGAATCAAGGATATCTCGGGACTTTTCCCCTCCGTCGCTGTTTAGAGTAAATGGGTAAATGGGATAATGGGTTGATGAGTTAATTAGATAAATTTTGTACTATTTCTTGTAGTTCCTTCATCTTTTCTCTTACTCCCCATTTTCCTTATTTTCCTTATCTACTTATTTAACTTATTTAACTTATTTAACTTATTTACTTATTTTCCTTATCTACTTATTTAACTTATTTACTTATTTACTTATTTACTTATTTTCCTTATTTTCCTTATTTACTATCAAGGTAAGTCTGTAAAATTACGGATGCTGCTATTTTATCTTCGCTTTTTTTTCGTTTAGAAAAAGTAGTTTTTGTCTCTTTTAATACTCTTTTTGCGATCGCTGTAGATAATCTCTCATCAACTAAAATTAAAGGTATATCTATCTTTGGAGATAAGTATTTTACAAATTCTCGCACTTTCTTTGCCTGAAATCCTTCTTCTCCTCCCATAGTTTTAGGCAAGCCCACTACTATCTTCTTCGCTTTATACTTAAAAATTAACTTTTGAATGTGATAAATAGTCTCTTCCGGAAATAATTTATTCCGTTTTATCTGATCTACTCCTTGAGCTATAATCTCCAAAGGATCGCTTACAGCTACTCCTATCTTTCTATCCCCTACATCTAAACATAAAATATGCATTTTATTAATATCTATTTTACAGATTATCGAATATTATCCAGGGTATACAATATTCGGCTGCAATTCTCACAATATACAATCTCTTCCCCCTTCTTAATTTTGCCCATTAAAGAAGGAGAAACTCTCATATTACATCCTTCACATACTCCATCTTCCATAGGAACAACAATGGGTCCTTTCTTACCCTTGGATAATTGCGTATACTGATTTAATAAGACAAAATTTAACTGAGAAGTCAATTTTACTCGCTCATTCTTTAAATCTTTTTCTTCTTTAGTAGTATTTTCTAAATTTATTACTACAATATCCCTCTTTTTTTTTAAATTCTCTTTCTTTTCTGCTGCCCCTTTTTTAAAAGAAGGGAAATCAACCATATCTTTTTCCTCTTTTTCCATCAATTCCAATAAAATATCCTCTATTTTCGTCTTATTTTTCTTGGCTTCGTTAATCTCCTTTTCTAAAGCAGCAAACTCTCCTTGTGATTTAACTTTGTATTTCTCCCCTTCATATTTAGATAAAAGCAGGTCGATATCTTCTATTTCTCTTTCCTTTTTCCTTTTCTCTTTTTTAATTTGTTTTAGTTCTTTTTCTCTGGAAACTAATTCTTTTTCCAGTATTTCTATTTTTCCTTCTATTTCTTCAATTTGCTGAGAAAATACATCTTTCTTTTTCTCTTTTTTGCTTATCTCTGTATCTAAAGACTGCAATTTAATAAGTAGAGATAAGTCTTTATTCACCAAGCACTCTCCTTCTCTTATCTATAAACTGATTCATTTTCTACCCTGTAGAGTTTAGTGCGGGGTGATGGGCTTGAACCAACGACCTCTTGCTTGTAAGGCAAGCGCTCTTCCACTGAGCTAACCCCGCAATGCCCCCAGGGAGAATTGAACCCCCGTTGCCGCCTTGAAAGAGCGGTGTCCTAACCACTAGACGATGGGGGCAATGAGCCGTGCAGGATTCGAACCTGCGACCCTCGCCTTAAAAGGGCGATGCTCTACCAACTGAGCTAACGGCCCAGAGTTTTAAAAGTTTTAATAGATATATCATAACAATATAATCTGTCAACCCCATTTTGTCATCGCTTTTTGTAAAGATTTCTGAAAAATCTATATGGTCCCCTGCTTACGCAGATTATTAAAAATGATTGCACCGATTTACAATAACTTATCTATGTAATATCTATGTAATCAGAGGTCTTTTGTGAGAAAAATCAATAGCCACCCTTTTTTAATCCTTATTCTATTTTCCCCTCATTAGTATATTATACACTTTGTTTAAATTTTAGCAATATTTCACAAAGTTTGCTAATCTATAATTTGGTATAAATTTTGCCTTATAAAATTAAAGTATTTTCTTAATATGCCGATAATAAATATGGGGTTGGCAACCGGTAGCCGCGAGGATCAGAGCCTGCGCTTATGCGTCCACCTATATTATCAAAGCGAGGATAAAATGAATAACGGCTTTCTAAACATAAGAGAGGTTTGTCAAAAGATAGGGATAAAGGAGTATACATTAAGATACTGGGAGAAGGAGTTTAATGATTTTCTCCAACCTTATCGGAGTAAAGGAGGACATAGAAGATACGATAAAAACGACTTAAGAAATGCTTTAGAGATTAAAAGATTAATTAAAAATGAAGGATATACCATAAAGGGAGCAAAGAAAATACTTGAAAGTAATCAGGAAAATCTTGCCTCCCGAAAAAGCAAAAATTTCCCTCAAAATAACGACTATAAATATTTTAAAGGAAAAAGAATACTAATTACTGGGGGCACAGGAACAATAGGCAAGGAGATCGTGCGGCAACTCCTCCCACTCGACCCCATGGTAATTCGTATCTATAGTAGAGATGAAACCAAACAATTCAATATGCAGGAAGAATTTAAGGATGAAAAAAATCTTAGGTATTTTATTGGTGATGTAAGGGATGCTAAAAGATTGGAAATGGCTATGGAGGATGTAGATATTGTCTTTCATACTGCTGCTCTAAAGCATGTTGCCTCCTGTGAATACAACCCTTTTGAAGCAGTAAACACTAATGTATATGGTTCACAAAATGTAATTAAGGCAGCCTTAAAGGTGGATGTGGAGAAGGTTATCTTTACCTCAACAGATAAGGCAGTAAATCCCACCAGCACAATGGGAGCAACAAAGCTAATGGCAGAGAAGCTTTTTACCTCTGCCAATCATTATAAAGGAAAGCGGAGAGTAATCTTTGCCAGCGTCCGATTTGGTAATGTCCTCGGCTCGAGAGGCTCTGTTATTCCCCTATTTAAGGAACAATTGATAAAGGGAAAATCTATTACTATAACCAGCAAAAAGATGACAAGATTTATTATGTTTTTAAGAGAGGCAGCAGAATTTATCTTTAAGGCTACTCTTTTAGCTAAGGGAGGAGAAATCTTTGTTATGAAGATGTCTGTAATCAAAATTTTGGACCTTGTAGAGGCTATTGAGAATTCACTTGGTTTTCATAATAATATAAAGGAAGTAGGCATTAAACCAGGAGAAAAAATTTATGAGGAGCTAATGACTAAAGATGAAGAAAGAAGAGCTCTGGAAAGAGACGATATGTATATTATTTTGCCTGCTATAGGGAAAAATGTTAGGCATTCCTATCCAGGAAGTTATATACCAGAAAATAATGGACATTATATTTCAGCAAAAATTCCTTCTCTTACTCAGGAAGAGATAAAAAAATTTTTAATAAGAGAAAACTTAATAAAATGAAGACTTTAGTTACTGGAGGAGCAGGATTTATAGGAAGATGGACAGTGAAATATCTTCTTAAAGAAAAATACGATGTTTATGTTTTGGATAACCTTTCTAACGGAGAGGAGAAAAATATAGCTGAATTTAAACAACATCCCTATTTTAAAGGATTCGTAAGGGGAGACATTCTTCAAAGAGATCTCCTTCGGGTAATTTTTGAGGAAGAAAATTTCGATATCTGTTTTCATTTAGCATCTACCATTAGCGTTCAAGAAAGTCTTGATAATCCTCTGGAAACTTTCAAAGTAAACATTAAAGGAACTTTTAATATGTTAGAAGAAGCAAGGAGAAAAAATAGTAAAATTGTCTTTATAAGTACCTGTATGGTATATAAAAAGGGAAATTTAAAACCTATTGATGAAAACTATCCTATTTCCCCCCTCTCTCCTTATGCTGCAAGTAAATTATCCGCGGAAAATCTTATTCTATCTTATTATTATGCTTACAATCTTCCTGTGGTAATCCTTCGTCCTTTTAACACCTACGGTCCTTATCAAAAAGGGAATAGCGAAGGAGGGGTAATCTCTATTTTTATAAAGCAAAATTTAAAAAGAGAAGCTTTAAATATTTATGGAGAAGGAACACAAACACGAGATTTTTTATATGTAGAGGATTGCGCTAATTTTATTGTAAAAGCAGGTTTATCAGATAAAACAACAGGAAAAATCATAAATGCAGGAACAGGAAAAGATATCTCTATAAATGAACTGGCTAAATTGATAGCTCATGATGGTGATTGTATTCACCATATTCCACATATTCACCCTCAAAGTGAGATATCCAAACTTTGTTGTGACTATAGCAGAGCAGAATCTCTTTTGGGGTGGAAACCAAAAACTTCATTAAGGAAGGGAATAGCTAAAACGAGGGAATGGATAAGAAAACAGTTATAACCGGTAGCCGCAGGCTTTAGCCTGCGCAGAAGTGGGATGGTAGCCGCAAGGCTCAGAGCCTTCGTTTACTTAAATACTACCGAATTTACTCGGTAGTAGCTTATTTATAGATAAGGAGAAATAAAATGCCAACTTATCTTCCTTATGGACATCAATCAATAGATGATGAGGATATAAAAGAGGTAGTAAAGGTTTTAAAGAGCGATTGGATAACACAGGGCTCAAAGGTAAGAGAATTTGAAGAAGCCTTATCTAATTATGTAGGAGCAAAGTATGCGGTGGTTCTTAACAGCGGAACAGCAGCTCTGCACGCAGCTTCTTTTGCTGCAGGAATTAAGAAAGGCAATGAGGCAATCACTGCACCTATCAGTTTCGTTGCCAGTAGCAATTGCATCTTATATTTACAAGGGAAACCTGTCTTTGCCGATATTAAAGAGGATACCTACAACATAAACCCTGAAGAGATTGAGAAAAAAATTACTTCTAAAACAAAAGCAATAATCCCTGTAGATTTTACCGGGCAGCCCGTTAATTTAGAGAGAATTTATCAAATTGCAAAAAAGCATAGTTCAGTAGTAATTGAAGACGCTTCCCATGCCTTAGGAGCAAAATATAGGTTAATGGGAAAATGGGTTAAGGTGGGAAGCTGCGCTCACTCTGATATGACTACTTTCAGTTTTCATCCAGTAAAAAATATCACTACTGGTGAGGGAGGTGCAGTAACCACCAACAATGAAGAGTTTTACGAAAAACTCCTTTTATTCAGAAATCATGGGATAACCAAGAATCCAGATAGATTTATCAATAAGGATTTAGCCTTTGGTTTTACCTCTTACGTCTTACGTCTCACGTCTCACGTTTCACGTCTCACCTCTCACCTCTCACCTCCCTGGTATTACGAGATGCAGGAGCTTGGATATAACTACCGTCTAACTGATTTTCAATGTGTATTAGGAATATCTCAATTAAAGAAACTAAATAAATTCTTAGAAAAAAGAAAGCAAATTGTAAAAAAATATAATAGAGCCTTTAAGGAAGTAGAAGAGATAATTATCCCCTACGAAAAGCCTGATGTCAAATCTGCCTGGCATATTTATGTAATAAGGCTTAAGCTAAATAAATTAAAGGCAAGCCGTAGAGAAATCTTTGAAACATTACGGAAAAAAAATATTGGTGTGCAGGTTCACTATATACCAATCTACTATCAGCCATATTATGAAAAATTAGGTTACAAAAAGGGTATCTGTCCTAAAGCAGAAAAATATTATGAGGAGGCAATTACTTTGCCTCTGTTTCCTGGAATGAAAGAAAAAGATGTTGGGTCCGTGATAAATGCCGTAAAAAGTATAATAATGCATTATAGGAAGAAAAATGAGAAAAATAAAAATAGGAAGCCATTTAATAGGAAAAGGAGAGCCTTGCTTTATCATTGCTGAAATTGGCTCAAATCATGATGGAAAACTGGATCAAGCTAAAAGATTAACTAAAGCAGCTAAAGAGGCAGGAGCTGATGCTGTAAAATTCCAATCATTTACAGCAGATAAATTGGTAAATAAAAAGAAACTCCCTCAAGTGTATGAGGCAGTCTCAAGAATAGAATTACCTATAAAGTGGTATTCTGAATTAGCTGAATATGCCCAAAAGGAAAAAATTATCTTTCTCTCTACCCCTTTTGATGAAGAAAAGGTAGATCTTTTAGAAAAAATTAATGTACCTGCTTTCAAGGTTGCCTCAGGAGACCTGACTTGTTATTCTTTTTTAAAATACATTGCTCAAAAGAAAAAGCCAATAATACTCTCTACAGGAATGGCTACTCTCGAAGAAGTTAAAAAAGCTATAAAAATAGTAAACTCCGTTGGAAATAGAGAAATTATTTTACTTCACTGCGTTAGTAATTACCCATCAAAATTAAAGGATGCCAACATTAGAGCTATGGTAACTATGCAAAATACCTTCAATTTGCCTGTAGGATACTCGGACCACTCACCGGGTTATATAGTTCCCCTGGGAGCAGTTGCCTTAGGAGCCTCTGTAATTGAAAAACATATTACATTTAATAGAAATTTAAAAGGTCCAGACCATCCATTTGCCTTAGAAGTAGAGGAATTTTCTGAAATGATTAAAAAAATAAGAGAACTTGAGAAAGCCCTGGGAGACGGTAAAAAAAGACCTGTATTAGAAGAGTTACCTGAACGAAAGTTTGCCCGAAGAGGACTTTATGCAAAATCTGATATTTCCAAAGGAGTTATCTTAAAAGAAGAGATGATAAAAATGGTAAGACCATCTTATGAGAATAGCCCCAGGGATATACAAGAAGTAATAGACAAAAAAGCGATAATGGAAATTGTAAAAGATGAATCTATTACTTTAGAGAAAATTCAAACTCAATAACCGTAAGGCTCAGAGCCTGTATTTATACATAACCGGTATCCGCGAGGCTCAGAGCCTGCGCTCTACTATGAATGGTAGCCGCAACCTTCAGGTTGCGCTGTTTTACGCAGGCTCTGAGCCTTGCGACTACCGTTTCTTCGTGCAAAAGTTAGCTATAATATTTATAGGATAAAAAATGAACCAAAAAATAGTAGCCTTAATTATAGCCAGAATGACCTCTACCCGTCTTCCCGGAAAAGGGCTTAAAGATATCTGTGGTAGAGACTTATTAGGACATATTATTGATAGATTGAGAAAAGTAAAATCCATTGATGAGATTGTTCTTGCTACAACCAATAGAAAAGAAGACATTCCTTTACTTGAATTTGCCAAAAGAGAAAAGATTAAGAGCTTTGCTTATGATGGTGACAAAGAAGATGTAGTAGGAAGAATTAGAAAAGCAGGGGAATATTTTTCTGCAGATATTTTAGTTCACATAAGTGGCGATTGTCCTTTAATTCATCCTCCAACTATAGAGCGATTGATTGATGCTTTAATTAAAAATAAGGCTGAAATGGCATCTATCGCTAAGAAAAATGGGAAAAAAGTTATTCACGAAGGAATTGGCGTTTGTACCCTAAAAGCCTGGCAAAAGGTGGAAGAAAATTCCACTAAGTCTTATCAGAGAGAAAACTTAGTAGCCTGTCTCCTCGATTACCCTCATCTTTTAAAAAAGGTTGAAATTGATGACGAGCCCATTTTTTACGAACTTAACCATCGTATCTCCGTAGATACCCAGGCAGATCTTAACTTCATGCGTAAGGTATATAAAAGACTTTATAAGCCAGGGGAAATTGTAGATTTAAAAGAAGCAATTAAACTTCTTAAAAGAGAGCCGAAATTGATGGAAATAAATTCTCGCGTTAGACAGAAAAAGTTGCAGGATAAGAGTAAAAGAATTCTCTTTCGCATGGATGCAAATCAAAAGATTGGAATGGGTCATCTAATAAGATGTCTTGCCTTAGCCTCCGAGCTTCAAGAACGGTATTTTTGCGGGATAAGCTTTATCATTAAAAGTAGTAATAGCGTTACTGATATGATTAAGGAAAGGGGCTTTAAAGTAGAAATTTTATCTAAAAATATCTCCAAAGAGGATGAACTTTCCCAGATAGAGAAATTTGTCCAGGACTACGGAATAGATAGAATTATCCTTGATTTAAAAGACAAAATAGCCAATGAATATATCTTAAAATTAAGGAAGTTAAATATCCCCATTATCTCTATTGATAATGATAGTGAAGAAGCATTTTTTGCCGATATAAATATTTTCCCGGTAGCTCACTTTATACCAGATAGAAAATGGGAAAATTACAAAGGCAAACTCTACTACGGTCCCGAGTATGTCATCTTAAGAAGAGAGTTTCAAAAAGATTATCCATACCCCAATAATAGTATTCCCAATATCCTAATTACTATGGGGGGAAGCGATGCAGAAAATCTCACCGGCAAGGTTTTATCAGCAATTTTACCTATTCCTGATATTCACATTACTATTATTCTTGGCAAATTCTTTGCTCATTATAATAAAATAAGGCAAATGATTAGAGGAAGAAATAACATTATTATTTATCAAGATGTAACAAATATGGCTGAGATAATGACAAAGGCTGACCTTGCTGTAACTTATTTTGGAGTCACCGCTTATGAACTGGCAAAGATGGGTATCCCTGCTATTGTCATTGCTCATTCAAGGGAAGATAAACTCAACGCTGAAAGATTTGCCGAGCATGGCACCTGCGTTAGTCTGGGATATTGTAAAGAAGTAAATAAAGAAAAAATTTGCTCTGTTATTAGAAAGCTTCTGAGCAACAAAGAGATAAGAAAAAAAATGAGTATCAGAGGTAGAGAGCTTCTTGATGGAAGAGAAAGCGAGAGGATAGCTAAAATTATCATCAATAGCGAAGAGAGAAGCATTGTAACAACAGGAGCGCAAAATTGAAAAGGCAATCAGCTATAATAAATATTGCCGCAGGTTCACAACAAGTTTTAGTTATAAAAAAAATAAAAGAACTTGGTCTTAAAGTAATATCTGTAGATAAAAATATCAATGCACCAGGATTTTCCTTATCAGATTTTTGTATAAACGAGAGCACTTATGAACCGGATAGAATTATAGACAAACTAAAAAAAATACAAAATAGATATGAATTTAAAGGAGTTATTGGTAGATCTTCGGGACCCCCTGTATTCACCGTAGCAAAAATAGCTGATGAATTCAATTTAAGAGGATTGCCTTCTGATGTGGCTAAGCTATTATTTAATAAATCTAAGCTTTTACCTGAGTGCTTTAAAAGAAATATTTCCGTTCCCTGGAGTGTTTCGACTTATGATTTGAATAAGATAAATTTTGATTCCATTCGATATCCCGTAGTAATAAAACCATCTATTGGATTGGTAGGTAAAAAAGGAGTCTTTTATATAGATTCCAAAGAAGAACTAATAAAAAATTTTAATTATACACAGAAAACTTCCTACAATGGCCAGGTACATATAGAAGAATATATAGATGGGTATGATGTTACTCTAATGTTGATTGTTTATAATAGGAAACCTTACATTTATGCAACAATTGACGAAATTACAAAAGTTAACAGCAATTCTAACTTTGTTAATAAAGTACATATAACTCCTTCAAAATCAAATCCTCAGACATTAAACAATCTAAAAAGAATAACAAATTCTTTCATAGAAAAATTTGGTATTGAAGATGGCATTTTGGGAATTACTTTTCGAGTAAATAAAAATATGCAAAAAATAATAGAAGTAAACGGTGATCTTGGCGGTGATAATCTGCTGGATATCCTCCTTCCCTTGAGTACTAAAAATTTCGATATTTTAAAGGAAATAATTCTTTCGCTAAACGGAAAAGAACCTAACTTCAATATTAATAAAAGAGATTTTGCCTTTTTATATAACACCAATGGAACCACAAAAAAAGTTAATAAGAAATATATAGCAGAAAAAGCTAATAGTTATGAAGAATGTATAAATAGAATAAGAGAAATAGAAGAAAACTTGTGGAACGAGGAGAGAAACTCTTTAAAAAAAGAGGACTCAAATATAAATTTAAAATATATTAATTGTCCTCTGTGCAACAGCAATAATTATGTTGGAATATACCATCATAAAGCAGAATGGTTAAATATAGAATATACCAATGTAGTATGTAAAAATTGTGGTTTCATTTTTAGAAATCCTACTATGGATTGGGAGAAGTATCTACAATTATATAAAAATAGCGGCAATCTCCTATCCAGTTCCCAATATATTAATTATGAAGAGGGCTCTCGCCCAAATAAATTAAGAAAAGAACGATTAAAATTCTTGTTTGATAATATATCTTTTAATAAAGGGACTATTTTAGACATTGGAGGAGGTGACGGATTTTTTTTAGATGGATTTGATAGAACTTTATGGAACAAAGTTATGGTCGAACCAGGAGAGGGAAGCAAAACTGCAATTAAAAAAAGTATTAAAGTTTTTGAACTCGGAATCGAAGAGTTCAATTATTCGAAAAAGTTTGATATAATTACATGTATATCCGTATTGGAGCACCTACTAAATCCTAAGATTATTGTAAAAAAGATATTCAAATTATTAGCCAAGGATGGATATCTCTTCTTAGAAATCCCAAATTCATTAACGCCGTCCATTAAAATTAGCGAGTTTTATTCATTTGAGCATCTATGCGGATTTACATTAAACAACTTACAATATTTATTAAACTTGGAAGGGTTTAAGATAATTGCAATTGATAATGCCACTTCAATTCCAAATCTACGAATTATAGCAAGAAAAGGCCGTCGGATAGTAAAAAATATACCACCTAAATCTGATTATTTAAAGATAATAGACGTTGTTAATGAGTATAAATTAAAAAGAACCGCTTTCGAAAACGAAATAAAAGAGAGACTAAAAAACGTTTTTGATGGAAATTGCCACAATAAAATTGCTGTCTACGGTGCTGGAAATCACACAATTCAACTATTAAATACTATCAATTTTCTAAATAAAAATAACATATTATGTTTTTTGGATTCAAATATACACAAACAAGGCAACCAATTTTTAGGAAAGCCTGTTTTAGCTCCGGAGCAATTAGAATTTTTAGACGTTGGTATAGTAGTGATTAGCTCTGGTTGTTATCAAGATGAAATGTATAAAAGAATAAAGAAATTTGAGGGACAAGGTAAAATCAAAGTAATTAAATTATATCCAGAGGGAACAATTTAAAATCTGTAATTGAAGCTACAAGCAAAAATAGGGATTCAGGTCTCAATATTTGATATTAAGAAAACTTCGCAAGACTTTATGTATACTATGACAAGTTATTTAAGATTACTTTTTAAGAATGTTGTCTATCGTATAACTGCAAGGAGAAATAGAAAAAAAGAAGATATTTTACTCAGATAAGGGGATTTTTTCCAACAACAAAGAGATAATGTTAAATATTGAGGCCTGAACCCGCTGAGCAGATTTTTAATCTATTATACAAATTTTAACAATACTTTGTTTATTTTAGCGGGAGGATAAGATGAAAACCAACATTAGACTCTGGGAAAAGACTTATAAATGGAATAAAGAAAACAAAAATTATCTGGTCTATCCAGATGAAGAAGTAGTCAGAATTGTGAAGAAAATTTTTTTGCCAAACGGAGTGAAGAAAGTATTAGATGCTGGTTGCGGATCAGGAAGACATTCTTTGTATATGCTAAGAGAAAATTTGAAGGTTTTCGCCATAGATACTTCCCGAACTGGTTTAGAAATAACGAGAGCACTGGCAAAAGAAAGCGGACATAAAATAGATTTAAAACAGGCTTCAATAATTAAGATACCTTATTCTAATGACTTTTTTGATGCAGTTCTGTGTTGGGGTATTATACATTATCTAAACCCAGATGAAGTCGATAAAGCAATATCTGAGTTCTATCGAGTAATTAAACCAGGGGGATATTTAATCTTAACTTTGAGATCAACCATCGATTCTGAATTTAAAAAAGACATAAATAAATACGACATGTCTATCTCCGATGCTCCTGAAAGTAAAGGAATGGTATTCAAATATTACAATAAAGACGAGATAGCGCCTTTATTAAAAGGATTCAAAAATTTGTTGTATGGACATAAAACAAGAACAATTTTGGGTAATCTCTCCAGAGTCATAGCACATTGGTTTGTTGTAGGAGAAAAAAATAGGGTCAGGTCTTCAAACTTGACATTAAGAAAATATTAAAATATTTTATTCCCACTATGGCAAGCCATTTAAGACTATCTTTTGAAAATGCTATTTATCATATAACTGCAAGAAGAAACAGGAAAGAAAAGATATTTTACTCAGATAAAGATAAAAAAATTTTTTGAATAAAATGAAGGAGACATTAGAGAAATACTTCTTTATCTGTTATGCATATTGTCTTATGGACAATCATTATCATTTATTTATCAAGAAACCTCTTGCTGATATAGCAGACGGTATGCACTACCTTAATACATCTTATTCTAACTGGATTAGAGCAAAACATAAAATTGTAGGGTCTATATTTCAAGGAAGATATAAATCAATTATTGTTGAAAGGAGAATAATGTCAAATGTTGAGACCTGACCCTCACATAGGAGCTAAAATTATTGCTAAAACTCTGAAATCGATTGGAGTAAAGAGGATGTTTCTCTTTCCAGGAGGAACTATTGCCCCTTTATTAGACGCTTTAGTAAAAGAAGGGATAGACTATATTTGTGCAAGGAATGAGCAGGGTGCAGGATACGCTGCGGTTGGTGCAGCCAAAGTAACAGGATTTCCTCAAGTTGTTATAGTTACCTCGGGCCCAGGCGTTACAAATGTGTTGACACCTATTGCGGATGCTTACTATGATTCTGTTCCATTATTAGTATTTACAGGTCAGGTCGGAACCAAAGACATAAATTTTGAGAAAAAAATCCGGCAAACAGGATTTCAAGAGACAGATACAGTTAACATATTCAAACCAGTAACTAAAAAAGCACATATCTTGAGTCTCAATGAAGATATTTCAAGGATAATCTTTAATTCTTTTATGTTAACAAAAGAAGATAGACCTGGACCGGTTCTTATTGATTTACCAATGGATGTTCAAAGAGGTGAAACAAAGTATAAGAATTCAAACAAACTTTTAGCTAATATCAGTAGAAATAGCAATAGCTCAAAAAATATGAGTAGTATTTTCTCAAAAATTAGTGAATTAATTTCCAAGTCCAAAAGGCCGTTAATCTTAGCAGGCAATGGGATCTATATTTCAGGATGCATAAATAAATTTCGGTCTTTTGTAAAAAAATCCAACATTCCTGTGGTGTGCAGTATGCCAGCTGTTGGAACTTTTCCTTCTGGTCATCCATTATGCTTTAGTTTTATAGGGCATACCGGGGAATACTTTGCGAATTTAGCTGCTTATTATTCAGACCTTTTAATTGTTTTAGGAGCAAGGCTTGACTTACGGCAAACAGGAACTGAGATAAATGATTTTAAAAAGAATAAAACTATTATAAGGGTAGATATTGATGAAAATGAGTTAGAATTTGGACAAATCAAAGGGGATATTAATATTAATATGGATTTGAAGCAGTTTTTTACTGAATTCTTATCTAATTTTAAGATTCCAGAAAGCAGATATCCTCAATGGATAGATAAAATAAATACATGGAAAAATAAGTTTCATTCATCGCAATTTTATAAAAAATTATCTCTTTGCATGTATGATGTAATCAAGGCAGTTGATGAAGTTACCAGGGACAGAAAAGTAATTGTTTCATCCGGGGTTGGAAGTCATCAGCAAATAGTCGCCAGATATTTTACATTTGATTATCCATGGCGTAGATGGCTCACTTCTGCAGGACATGGAACAATGGGGTTTGACATCCCAACAAATATTGGCGCAGTGTTAAGTGCCGGGAAAAATACAGTAGGTATTGTATTTGTTGGGGATGGCTCGTTCCAAATGAATATTCAAGAATTAGCTACAATAAAAGAATACAATTTGCCAATAAAAATATTTGTTCTTGACAACAAAAGATTAGGCATCGTATCTCAATTTCAACTTCTAAACTGGGGTAGTGATCCAAGCACAGGCAACAAGAGCAATCCTTCATTTTCAAAAATTGGCGAGGCTTATGGTTTAAAAGGATTTGATATATATGAGAAAAGAGAAATTCCAACTGTGCTGAAAGAAGTTTTTGAAGATTTATCGCCTGGGGTTGTGCATTGTCATATTGATTCTTCTGAAGATGTTTTGCCTATGCTGTTAGGAGGTCAAAGGATGAATCAAATGTATCCCTTTAAGAGAGAAGAAACATGGTAAAAAATGCGATAGTTACCGGTGGAAGTCGAGGTATTGGGAAAGCCATAGCGATAGCCTTATCTAAGAAAGGAATAAACGTTGCATTAACATACAGAACCGATAAAGAAAAGGCGCTCTCTGTAGTTAGGAAGATAGAGAATAATGGGGATAAAGCATTATGCATAGAACTTGACCAAAAAAATAGAAATAATATTCGCAGAGTTATTGAAGAAATGCACGAAAGTTTTGGTAAGATAAACATTCTGGTGAATAATGCCGCAATTGCCCAGGAGAAAGCATTTGAAACAATTACTGACAATGATTGGGACAATATGATGGAAGTTAATCTTCGTGGACCATTTATTCTTTCCCAAGAAGTAATACCTGATATGATAGAACAGGGTTGGGGAAGAATTGTAAATATCACTTCAATTGGTGGTCAATGGGGAGGATATAACCAGGTACATTATGCTGCAGCAAAGGCCGGATTGATAAATTTAACTAAGTCACTGGCAAGGATATACTCCAAGGATGGTATTACCGTTAACGCCATTGCACCTGGGTTGGTTGCTACAGATATGTCTCAGAATGAATTAAATACAGAAGCAGGCAAAAAGAAGGCGGCGAGCATCCCCATCGGTCGTATTGCAACAGCTAAGGAGATTGCAAATGTTGTAGCATTTTTAGCATCTGATGAGGCTTCGTATATTACCGGTCAGACCATCAATGTAAATGGAGGAATGTATTTTGGATAAGGAAATTCTTCATCGAGGCCCCTGCAAAATATCCAGAGTCCTCCGATCAATTAAATGAATTTAATGACTACATCAAATTTCTATTCAACGTAATTTGGACACTCTTTTTTTGCTATCTCAAGTATCTTGTAATATTCGCTCTTTCTCAACCTAAAACCACTAATTAGAAGTCTGTCAAGATTTAGCTTGAAATGAAGTTTTCCTTTCTTGCAGCTCTCAAGCAAAATCCCAACCGTTCCCATTATTTTAAGACCCATTCTTTTTGCTTCTTTTCGAGCTTTTCCATCGTCAAGAATAATAATATCAGCATTTTCTTCTTTAGCAAGCACTATAGCTTCTGCTTCCCCTTCTCCTAAAACAGTTTTTAAGGCTTGAACAGCAAGTCTATTTTTTACTGGTTTTAACCTTATCCATGATGAATTTTTTACTTGTTGTTGCCCCTGTCTCCCTTTACCTTTATTTACTACTTCTTCATATACAGAAGCAGGGATTATAATTTCAGTAAAAAGGTCTCTAAGTAATTCAAACTGATCTATCTTAGCTAATGAGATAAGAGTAGTAGAATCTGAGACAACAGTCATTTGGTGGATACCTGTTTAAAGGTTTGCATATCTTCTTTAAGGTCTTTAGCTGTATAATCCAATGGAATATCATGTTTA
>JAGGXI010000045.1 GCA_021163155.1 Candidatus Aerophobota bacterium | reverse complement strand
TAATTCCCAAAACGCTTTCTACAGGTGAAATTTCATCTTCCGCCACCAGTATCCTGGTCAATATTCCCTCAGCAGGAGACTCCATCTCATAAGTAGCCTTGTCTGTCATTACTTCCAACAAAGGCTCACCTTTTTTTACCCCTTCCCCCTCTTTTTTTAACCATTTTGCAACTGTCCCTTCAGTCATTCCTTCACTGAGTTTTGGCATAATAATTTCTACCGCCATAAATCACTCCCTTTAATTTTATCAGAAGGGGGAGAAATATAGTCTCCCCCTTCCTTTCAACCCTTTTCACCATTCACAAGTTATTTATAGATAACAAATTAAACCCAACCACGGAGTCTAACTGCTTCAGCTACTCTGTCCACTGCAACCATATAGGCAGCTGTTCTATTATCAACACTCTCTCTTTTTGCCATCTCGTATACGTCATAGAATGCCTTCGTCATCTTTTTATCCAATTTCTCATATACTTCTTCTTCTGTCCAATAATATCCATAGATATTCTGAACCCACTCGAAATAAGAAACTGTCACTCCGCCTGCATTGCAAAGGAAATCCGGAACCTGAAAAACGCCTTTTTTAGACAGAATTTCATCTGCTTCTAGTGTTACAGGACCATTGGCAGCCTCGGCAACTACCTTAGCCTTTATATTATCAGCGTTTCTCCCTGTTATCTGATTTTCTAAAGCCGCAGGTATCACAAAATCACATTTAAGAGTTAAAAGTTCCTCACCTGTTATCTGTTTTGCTCCAGGAAAACCGATAACCGACCTAGTCTTATTCTTATGCTCCTTTACAGCCTCATAATCCAGCCCCTCATCATTTAAAATACCACCTTTAGAGTCACAAACTGCGATAACCTTACACCCTCTCTTTGCAAGTAACCTTGAAAGATTATATCCAGCATTGCCATACCCTTGAATAGCTACAGTAGCACCTTTAAGATCGATACCTACAATCTTTGCAGCTTCTCTTATAGTGTAGACCACACCCATAGCGGTAGCATCTCCTCTACCAAGAGAGCCCCCAAGAGGAATGGGTTTCCCGGTAATTACAGCTGGTACATTGTAACCCATTATTTTGCTGTATTCGTCCATCATCCAGGCCATAATCTGTGGATTCGTGTAAACATCTGGTGCTGGTATGTCCTTCTCCGGACCAATAAATCTCCATATCTGATCTATATATCCTCTAGCCAATCTTTCGATTTCTCCTTGAGACATCTCCTTTGTATTGCAAATAATTCCCCCTTTCGAGCCTCCATATGGAATATTAACTGTAGCGCATTTCCAAGTCATCCAAGCCGACAACGCACGGACAGTATCTACTGTCTCCTCTGGATGAAACCTTATCCCTCCCTTTGTTGGTCCTCTTGCATCATTATATTGAACTCTGAAACCCCTAAATATTTTTGTGGTGCCGTCATCCATCCTCACAGGTATAGATACCCACAATTCACGCATTGGTTCTCTGAGAAATGCATGCATCTGTGGGTCTAAATTCAGCTTCTTCGCTGCCTTATCCAATTGTGCCTGTGCCATTTTGAATGGATTTAATTGTTCTGTCATCCTTTTACCTCCATTTTATATTAACCCGAATCCGATAAACTATTGACTCATTTGTCCAGACAGAAGAGACATAAAAGTGTTACGCTTTATCCTTGCTATGCTTTCTTTCGGTGTCATGGAACGCCGCTTTTCGGTTCTACATTTATCTTAATAATCTTACGAGCACCTCGTCTTCAATTATATAGGATAGCAGTAAGGTGCTCCTGGCGACTACTAAGGTACAAGCTTTGTTTAATAGTGAGAGCTTGTAGACTTCCCCTTACAAAGCTGCTTAATTATCTTAAGGAGGAGCAGCGTAGCGTTGAGGAAGAAATGCGAAGCATTACCCCCTCAATAATCTTATCCAGGACAACCTCAACGCACAGGATTTAAATCGTCGGATCCGGATTTAAATTTTTTAAAAAAATATATTTATCACTTATATAAGCAGCACACCTATCAACCCCTATAAAAGGAACAATAGTAGTTGCTCTCATATCGATATCTCCTCTAGCAAATAGTTGTAATATTTATAGACAAATATTACTTTTGCCTACCTCAGGGACCAATAACCTCCTGAGTTTACACGATTCAACCTCAATATTTTGAGGTGTAGGGCTTAAATTAGCCTACACGGTAGGCTATAAATGGTTATATTTGCCAATAGTTATGATAAAGTTTTATTATACTTCACCGAAAGATTATCTTTCCCTTATCTACTTTCTCTACCAATCCTGAAACCAACTTCAAGTGCCTTCTCATTCATCTTCTCTGTGCCTTTAGGGACTCTACTTAAAACAGCTTCTTTTATAGCCTCTCTTGATACAACCCCTGTAAATTCTGTTATTACTCCCAAAGCCACTATATTGGCTACCACTTTCCTGCCCACTTCTTTTTCTGCTATGGAAGTAATAGGCACAGAAACAACTTTTTTATAAGGGGGAAGTTTTTTAACATAGAAGGAGTCAACAATTAAAGTTCCTCCTTCTTTTAACTCTGGATAATATTTATCACAGGCCTCCTGTGTAAGAGCAAGTAAAATATCTGGATTTACAACTTTAGGGTAATCAATCTCTCCCTCACTTATCACCACTTCCGATTTACTGGCACCTCCTCTCGCTTCCGGACCATAACTTTGGGTTTGAACAACATTCTTGCCATCATAGACTCCTGCGGCTTCAGCTAAAATTAAACCCGCAAGCATTAAACCCTGCCCCCCTGCTCCGCTTAACCTTAACTCATACTTCTCCTTCATTTTTGATGCACCTCTTTTGCTTTAGCAATGAGCTTTTCGTATCTTTCAGTATATTCATCTCGCTCCTCATCAAGGAAAAGTCCTCTGACAATTTTACCTTTCAGCTCTTCCTTGCTCATCTTTTCAGCCTTTTTAACCGGAACCGTCTCTTCTTTTTGCCTCTTCATCATCTCTACCGCAGAACCCATTTTATTCCGTCTGCCAAAAGATGTAGGACATTGACTAATTACCTCCACTACAGCAAATCCTTTTTTTTGGAGACCTCCTGAAATCAATTTATCAAGCTCTCTTATGTGATAAACCGTGCCTCGCGCAATATAGGATGCCCCACTTCCTTTAATCAATTTTAAAACATCAAAAGGAGGTTCTACTTGACCATAAGGTGCAGTAGTAGCAAAACTACCAAGGGGAGTAGTGGGAGAATATTGGCCTCCTGTCATTCCATATATCCAATTATTTATAATTATCGCTAAAATATCTATATTTCTTCTGGCAGCATGGATAAGATGATTACCTCCAATGGCTAAGGCATCCCCATCGCCCATCACAGTTATCACCTTAAATTTTGGATTTGCCAACTTTATACCTGTAGCAAAAGATAAAGCCCTGCCATGAGTTGTATGCAAAGTATTAAAATCACAATAACCAGGCATTCTTCCTGAACACCCAATACCAGAAACCATAACCACATCATTTTTATTTATTTCCATCTTATCTACTGCTCTTATAATTGAGCCCATAACAATGCCTATACCACACCCGGGACACCAGACATGAGGAAACTTATCCAACCTTATATATTCAAGAGATTTTGCCAATTTAGCTCACCTCCTCAATTTTAGCCATTATCTCAGAAGGAGTAATCAACTCTCCATCAATTCTATTTACACCTTCAACCTTAACTTTCCCAAAGCTTACCTTCTTCACCTCTGCAATTATCTGTCCCATATTCATTTCAGGAACAATTATCCTCTTTACCTTATTTGCCAAATCTGAAACTTTTTTATAAGGAAAGGGCCAAAGAATTATTGGTCTCATTAAACCAACTTTGATCCCTTTTTCTCTTGCTTCCTTAACTGCACTATAAGCAGAACGAGCCACTGAGCCATAAGCAAAAATAGCTATTTCTGCATCTTCTGTATATTTCTCTTCTACTTTAATTATTTCTTCTTTATGCTTTTCTATCTTTTGATAAAGTCTTCTCATCACCTGGTTGATTTTTTCAGGATCTGATGTAGGAAAACCCGTCTCATCATGAGTAAGACCTGTTACATGGTATCTATATCCTTCCCCAAAATTTGCCATCGGAGGGATAGCATCTTCGGTAATTTCATAAGGAAAATATTTTTCTTGCCCCTTAGGAGGCTTTTTTCTTTCTATAACTTTAATCTCATCTTTCTCAGGAAGAATGACTTTTTCTCGCATATGAGATATAACCTCATCTAAAAGAAGAACAACCGGCATGCGATACTCTTCAGCTAAATTAACACAATCTATAATTAAATCAAAACTCTCTCTTACTGAAGAAGGAACTAAAGCAATCACATTTTGATCACCATGCCTTCCCCAGCGAACCTGCATCACATCAGACTGGGAAACTTTGGTAGGAAGTCCTGTGCTGGGACCACCTCTTTGAACATCAACTATTACACAGGGAACCTCTGCCATAAATGCAAGACCCATATTCTCCTGCATTAGAGAAAACCCTGGTCCACTGGTAGCTGTCATAGATTTAATTCCTGCTAACGATGCACCTACTATTGCACCCACACTGGAAAGTTCATCCTCCATCTGAATAAATTTTCCTCCCACTTGAGGAAGAAGACGGGATAATACCTCAGCAATTTCTGAAGAAGGAGTGATGGGATATCCACCAAAAAAACGGACTCCTGCTACCAATGCTCCCTCAACTACCGCTTCATTTCCAGACATAATACGAGCTTTACTCATTAGAAAATCACCTCCCTCTTGCTTATCTCTCAACTAAAATAGCAAAGTCTGGGCATCTAAGCTCACATAAAGTACAGCTTGTACAGTCTTCTTCTTTATCTACAAAAACTTTACTATCTTCTCCTATTTTTAAAACATTCTTAGGACAGAATGCAACACAGATACCACATCCTTTGCACCATTCTCTATTAAGGAGAAGAGGACCGTATCTTTTCCATTCAATCCCTTTTAACTTTACTTTCTCTCCGCTCATTTTAACCCCTTTCATCTAAAACTGATGAGACTAAATCTACAATCTGTAGAGGGCTTTCAGCTACAGGAATAGAAAACTTCTGGAAAGTCTTTATCTTTTCCTCTGCTGTACCCGTTCCTCCAGAGATTATAGCCCCCGCATGCCCCATCCTTTTGCCTGGAGGAGCTGTTTTCCCTGCAATTAAAGCAACAACAGGTTTTTTCATTTTTGACGAGATAAATTTTGCTGCTTCTTCCTCATCGGTTCCTCCAATTTCACCAATTAAAACAATAGCCTTAGTCTCGGAATCTTCTTCAAAAAGTTCAAGAATATCAATAAAATGGCAACCAATTATAGGGTCACCACCAATACTCACAGAGGTTGATTGACCAAAATTATTTTTAGTTAAATTATAAACAACCTCATAAGTAAGAGTTCCACTTCTGGAGACTATTCCTAAGTTTCCCTCTTTATGAATAGAACCAGGCATAATTCCTATCTTTGTCTTTCCTGGGCTAATTACTCCAGCACAATTGGGACCGATTAACCTTGAACCCTTTAGTTTTACATAATAGCAGGCTTTAACCATATCCAAAGTAGGAATGCCTTCTGCAATACAAACTATAAGTTTTATTCCAGCATCTGCTGCCTCATAGATAGCCTCCGTTGCAAATCGAGCAGGAACATAAATAATAGAAGTATTTGCCCCTGCATCCCTGACAGCTTCCTTAACTGTATTGTAAACAGGAACTCCTTCTACTTTTTCTCCTCCTTTACCTGGAGTTACCCCAGCGACTACCTTTGTTCCATATTCCAACATCTGCTGAGTATGAAAGCTTCCCTCTCTACCGGTTATACCTTGAACTAAGACATGCGTATTTTTATCAACCAGTATACTCATCTTTTCACCACCTCCATCACTTTTTTTGCTGCTTCATCCATAGTAGCCGCTAAGAAAAGCCCTTTCACATTTTTTAATCTCTTTCGTCCTTCCTCTTCATTCGTTCCTGTAAGTCTGATAATTAGAGGTAAGTTCATTTCCCTCTTAGAGAGAGCTTGAATAAGCCCATCAGCAACAATATCACATCTAGTGATTCCACCAAATATATTAACCAGAACAGCCTTTACATTTTTATCAGATAAGACAATATCCAGTGCTTTGCCTACCTGCTCTGAGCTTGCTCCTCCTCCTACATCTAAAAAATTAGCGGGTTCAGCTCCGTAATGTTTCACTAAATCCATAGTAGCCATAGCCAAACCAGCTCCATTTACTATACAGCCAATATTCCCTTCAAGCCTCACATAACTTATTCTCGCTTCTTTAGCTCTCAGCTCAAGAGGGTCTTCTACATCTAAATCCCTTAAGTCGTTTATTTCTGGATGCCTCCATAGCGCATTATCATCAAATATAATCTTTGCATCAAGGGCAAAAAGGGACCCCTCTTCAGTAACTACTAAAGGATTTATTTCTGCTAAAGAGCAATCCATCTCATCAAAAGTGCGGTAAAGACCGAAAAGAATATTAGCTATTCCCTTAACTAAATTTTTATCCTTATTTAAGGCTAAAGCAAGCTCGTTAGCCTCATAGCTCTTAAACCCAAGTAAAGGGTCGATACGAAGCTTAAATATCTTCTCGGGACTAATTTTAGCTACTTCTTCTATATCTATTCCCCCAGAAGGGCTTACCATAACGACAACTCTTTTTTTAGCCCTATCTATAGTTACCCCTAAATAATACTCCTTTTTAATAGATAAAGCCTCCTGAACAAGCACTCTTTTAACTAAAACGCCCTTAAGTTTAAAATTTAAGATTTTTTCAGCTACCCTGTAAGCTTCCTCTGGATTTGGGGCAAGCTTTATACCACCTGCTTTTCCTCTTCCTCCTACAAGAACTTGCGCCTTTACAGCTACAGGCCTGCCCAACTTTTCAGCTATTTGCTTAACTTCCTCGGCTGTTTTGGCAACTTCGCCTCGAGGAGAGGGTATACCCATTTTAGAAAAAATCTTATGAGCCTGAAATTCATAAATCTTCATTTTTTTTACCCCTATCCATTAAAATTGAAAGATATTCAGAAATATTATATATCTGAATACGTTGTCTTTTTTTCTTAGCATTCTTAAAATTATGTAAACAGGAAGGACATTCAGTAAGAAGAACATCTGCCTTTGTATTTAGAGCCTCTTTTAATCTATTTTTTGCCATATTAATAGAAAGTCTTGTAAATGCGCCTCTTACACCACCACCAGCTCCACAACAGTGAGCATTTTCACGGTTCTTGTCCATCTCCACAAAATGAGAAGCAAACTTTTTAATAATTTCTCTTGGCTCTTCATATATTCCTAAATGCCTGCCTAAATCGCAAGGGTCATGATAGGTAACTACCTTATCGGTCTTTACATCTATATTTAACTTATTTAAAAGTTGAGTAATATGGACTACTTCAACTCCTAAATCACTGTACTCTGGATTATTCTTAAATGTTCTATAACACATAGGGCAGGTGGTTAACAATTTTTTTGCCCCTGTTTTTTTAATCTCCTCTTTGTTATGCTGAACATTTTTTTGATAATTATCTAAACCTACATAAGGAAAAACACCGCCACAGCATACCTCATCAAACCTGGTAAAAGAAACACCTAATTTTTTTAAAAGCTTTATCGTCCTTTTTATACTCTCATCTTCTCTGTATGTCCCCACACATCCAACAAAAAGAGCATATTCAGCACCTTTTTGCACTGATTCTTTCTTCCTCTTCTCTTCTCCATATATATTACCGCTTTTTTCTACTACTTCTCTCATTAATTTATGGGCAGGATAGCAATAACCATTATCTACAAGGTCTTTTCTGGCTGCCTCTATAACATCAAGAATTTTTACTTTAGCAGGGCAATTTAACTCACATTGTTTACAGGTAGTGCACTGGAAAAAATTCTCTAAAATAGAATCCGTATATTCAATCCCTTTTGTTAAAAGACCGTAAGAAAGAATCATTTTTGCTCTGGCACTTGCACTCTCCCAACCAAGCTGACTATAAATCGGACAATCTCCAAAGCAGTAGGCACACTTTATACAAACCAACATCTCTTTTTTCCATTTTTCAAGATGTTTTGTCTCCATAATCTATTCCCTTACCGCATATCTAATCTTTGTAGCTGTAAGAAAATCATCAGGGGCATCCATAAGCTTGTGAGGATTTAAAATATTATTGGGGTCCAAAGCATTTTTTATTTTTCTCATCACATTAAGGGCTCTTTTCCTCTCTTTCTTAAAATAAGGAGCTTTGGAAAGTCCTATTCCATGTTCACCCGATGTTGTTCCCCCCAAATTCTGAGCAAGAACAAAAATTTCAGAAATAGCCTTCTTCGCTTTCTCCCATTGTTCAGACAATTCTGGATTTATAAGAAAGGCTGTATGAACTAATCCTTCGCCCACGTGACCATAGGTGCCTATAATAATATTATTCTTTAAACCTATTTTGTGGAGGTTGACAATCAAATCAGAAACCTTAGATATGGGGACAGCCACATCCTCAGCTAAGGGCATCCTTACCAGATTTTCTTTATACCTACAGGTAGCAGGAAAAGCTGAGTCTCTAATCTTCCATATTTCCTTCATTTCTTGAGGGTCATCACTTATATCTATACGGAAAGAGCCAAATTTCTGACATACTTTTTTAATCTTATTTATCTCGTAATCAATAGAAGCCTTGTTTCCATCGCATTCAAAAAGAACTATCGCTTCAGCATTTTTCGGTAAGTCAAGATTAAAGACTTCATTTACAGATTTAATCACTATATTATCTAAAAATTCAAGGGCGGAAGGGATTATTCCTCCAGTAATTATAGCAGATACAGCTTTACCCACATCTCCTAATCTATAAAACATAGCTCTTCCTGCAGCTCTTTTTTCAGGTAAAGGTCTAAGACGAAGTGTTGCCTCTACAATCACTCCTAAAGTTCCCTCGCTTCCTACCATGAGCCTTGCCAACTGATAACCGGATGAGTGAACAATTGTTTCTGTACCTAAGGATACAAGCTCACCCTGTGGCAAAACCACCTTTAGCCCTAAAACAGAATCTCTGGTAGCTCCATATTTTACAGCTCTCATCCCCGAGGCATTATTAGCAATCATTCCCCCTATCGTGCATACCCTCCCACTTCCTGGAGTGGGAGGAAAGAAGAATCCAAATTCTTTAAGCTCATTATTAAGTTCATTATTAACTACTCCCGGCTCAACTTTGCAGAGCACATCACCTATGCGAATCTCTTTTATCTTATTCATCCTCTTAAGGTCGAGGACAATACCACCATCTACAGGAACAGCACCCCCTGTCTCTCCTGTTCCTGCCCCGCGAGGAATTACAGGAATCCTTTCCTTATTAGCATATTTTATAATCTCCTGAATTTCTTCCACGGTTCCCGGTCTTACTATAACTGAAGGTAAACTCTGATAAATAGAAGCATCTGAAGCATATATATATTTATCAATTAAATTATCAGAAAAATTTTTTTCTCCCACAATATCTTTTATTTTCTCAAACATACCCTTTTCCTTAAAATCCCAAATCTTCCCCTACCAAAAAGACTGTGATTCGGGATGCAGAGGGTCTCTTTTCTAAGATTACGGTAACATTACACATCCTTTCCGGAGAGTTACAACTCCCGGGGCATCTATCCAGAACACGGCAGGGCACATCTCTTTTTAGTCTTCTGGCATTAAGGGGAGCAGCAATATCTTTAATCCTTTTAAGGGCAGTCTCAACATCGGGAACAATCTTATTTTTCCCTGCAAGTATAATTACTCTCTTTGGCCCAAATATCATCCCTGCTACTCGGTTACCTATCCCATCAACATTTACTATCTTGCCATCATAAGTAATAGCATTGGCACTGGAAAGAAGAAAATCTGAATAAAAGACCTCTCTTCTTCTTTTGAAAGTTTCTTCTGGAGGAAGACCAGGAACATAAGGGTCAATAACATTACACCCCTTTTTCGCCAATTCCTCAAAAATATTCAATCGAGTAAGAGTCATTGAACCACACCGAGCAACTTTTGAACCCTTTGGGATAGAGGAGATAATTTTATCTTTTGCTTGTATGGCTTTTGTAAAGTATTCTGCTTTAAAATTATTCTTCTTTAAAGCGTCCACGACTTCTTTGCATCTTTCTCCCCAGAAACTTTCTTCAATTTTCTCCATTTTTAAATTCCTTTAATTTTAATCATAGTTGTAATATTTATAGACAAATATTACTTTTGCCTACCTCAGGGACCAATAACCTCCTGAGTTTACACGATTCAACCTCAATATTTTGAGGTGTAGGGCTTAAATTAGCCTACACGGTAGGC
>JAGGXI010000016.1 GCA_021163155.1 Candidatus Aerophobota bacterium | reverse complement strand
TAAATATTCAGTGAACTACGTCCCAAAGGTAATATTTCTCCTACGCAGAGGGAAGATAAAGGGTAAAATTGGTAGCCGCAGGCTTCAGCCTGCGTCTCTTCTGCGCAACCTAAAGGTTGCGGCTACCACTCGGCTTCAAATCCCACTACTCATTATATAAGTCTTATCTCTTTTATCCTGTTTTTCTTGGTTTTCCCTCTAATCCTTTAATCCTGCTCTTTTCCTCTCACATCTCACTTCTTCGCAGGCTAAAGCCTGCGGCTACCAGTTTACGTCTCACTGTTTTGTTTTCCCTCTAATCCTTTAATCCTCTAATCCTCTAATCCTGCTTTTTCAATCCTTTAATCCTGTTTTTCTAGTCGGGATGGTGGGATTTGAACCCACGGCCTCCTACTCCCGAAGCAGGCGCGCTATACCAGGCTGCGCTACATCCCGTAAACCCCATTAGATGTTTACTATCTAACGGGGTAAATTATAAGAAAAGTTTTACTCCCCCCATTACTCCTAAACTGATTAATAATACTATAATTCCTGCTAAACATACACCAATACAAATAGCAAAAAAAGCGTATTTTACTTTCATACATAAAAGAAAACTTACAAGACTCCCTGTCCATGCACCAGTAATAGGAAGAGGAATACTCACGAGTATAATAAGCCCCCCAAATCCATACCGCTTGACTAAGTCCTCCCTTTTTGTAGCTCGTTTTCTCAACCAACTAATTATCTTTCCCCCTTTATATGATTGAAGCAACTTCCATATTTTCTTTAAAAATAGAAGGAGAGGAAGAACAGGTAGTATATTTCCTGCTACACTTATAAAATAAGCTTTCATCGGGGATAACCCTTGAGAAAGAGCAAAAGGAAGAGCTCCGCGAAGTTCAGATACGGGGAGCATACTAATAAAGAAAGTTATCACCTCTGGTTTTAAAAATAAATTATCCATTTACCTCATCTTCGCTCCAGCCATATTTTCCTATTAAAGGAACAAAAATACATCTTTCTAATATATCACTCTTAATTTTATTTTTCTCTTTTTGGATTATCTTTAATTGCTGAGAATAAGCACCTCCTACCGGTATTACCATTATTCCTTCTTCTTTAAGTTGGTTTATTAAAGGCAAAGGAACTCTCTTAGCTCCTGCGGTCACCAGAATTCGGTCATATGGAGAAAACTCCTCCCATCCCATTGTGCCATCGCCAACAAGAATCTTCACATTGGTATATCCTAATTCCTTTAATTTTTTTTTTGCTTTCTCAGCTAAAGTCTTTATCCTCTCTACACTATATACCATTTTACTTAATTCAGCAAGAATGGCTGTCTGGTATCCTGAACCTGTCCCAATTTCTAAAATTTTATCATCTTTTCTTAACTTTAAATTCTGAGTCATTAAAGCAGCTATATAAGGTTGAGAAATTGTTTGTTCTTCACCAATTGATAAAGGAAAATCATTGTAAGTACTCCTTTGTAGCCCAGAAGGAACAAATTTTTCTCGTTCTACCTTAGAAAAAGCCAGGAGCACTTTTCCATCTTTGATTCCTCGGGGAACGAGCTGTTCTTCTACCATCTTTTCCCGTAATCTTCTATAATTCATCTTCTTTTCTACTTCCTATTTTATAATAAAAATCCTCTCTGTCAATCAACCTCATCTACTCATTCATTCCTTTTCTTCAATTTTCTATCTTTTATTAAGATTCGTCTTACTATTCTGTAAAAGGAGTAACTTTTTATCTTTTTTAAACTGTTTTCTATGTTATTTAGCTCTTTTTCATCTAATTTTACTCTTCTTATTCTTGGGAAATTTCTCTTTCTTCCTCTCTTTTTTCTCACTACTCCCAATTTAAGATATATATTTTTAATTAAATCTTTTCCTTGCCTCTGGTTAAATTTGGATATTATCTCATCTTTAAGATAGGTGAGTGCGCTCAGCCATCCTGAATTGTCTACTTTGACAAAAAGATTGCCCTTTTTGATGGAGAAGGGATAAGTATGTCTCGCAATTGTTTTTCCCACCACCTCATCCCATATTTTCAAGGCTTCTTCCTCTTTTATCTTTTTCTCTATTCCTACTTTTTTAAATAATCGATTTATAATCTCCTTTATAGGAGAGGGGAAATTTTCTCGCTTCATTATTCTCTTTTCTTTTGTGTTTAAAAAATTATAAAAGCTTAAATTTTCTAAGATTTCCCTTTTCTTTGTTAATACCTCTCTATATAATATATTACACCCACAACGGGTATGAGATTGCTTCGCTCTCGCTTGCAATGACAATAAGAAATAATTATATTTCTTAGAAAAATTTATCTATTATTTTTGAGAGGTAAGGAAAATAACAAAAATTTCTGGAAGGAATCATCCCAATTTACATTTCACATTCTACTTCTTTAAAGACAAAAACTTTTCTATTCTATTAAATTAAATTAAATGCTAAACATCTAACAAGCCTCAAAGTCCATCTCAAACTTTTTAGTGGGGTTTATTCTTCTCCCTCCTCTTCCTCTTCTCCTTCTTCTTCTTTTATTCGCACAGGCATTACTAAATAGAGATAATCCTTATTATCACAAGGTCTAACCACTCCAGGCTTTGTAGAACTTATTAACTCCAGACGAATCTTTTTTTCTTCTACATTTTTAAGCGCATCTATAAAATATATAGAATTAAAACCTATCTCTATCTCTTCTCCCTCCTCTTCCCTTCCCTTTTCTCTTTCTACGTTTATCTCCTCATAAGCATAACCTCTTTCCAGAGATTCAGCATTGATAGATAAAATATTTCCCTTTAACCTAAATTTAAACAGATGGGATTTTTCATCTGAAAGAAGAGAGACTCTCTTAATAGCTGCAAGTAGCTCATTCTTACTTACCGAAATAGCTATTTTATACTCTTTAGGGATTACCTCCTTATAATCAGGGAATTTAGCCTCAATTAGTTGAGAGATAAAAAGAACGTTATCCATAGAAAAGAATATCTGCCTTTCACTTTTTCTTATTTTAACTTCTTTAAGGTCACCTAAAATTCTAATAAGTTTTTGTAAGGCTTTTAAGGGAACAATGACTTCAAATTTTGTCTCTTCTGAGGATGAAGTAAAAGAATGAGTATCGCAAAGAAAAGATAATCTTCTTCCATCAGTAGCCACCATAGTCACTTTTTTCCCTTCGGTTTCCAGATAAATCCCATTTAAGCTCTGGTGAGTCTCATCGAGAGAGGCAGAAAACATTGTTTTTTGAATCGCCTTCTTCAGTTTTCCTTGTTTAATAGAAAAAACATCTCCCTCTGGAATATGAGGAATCTCAGGAAACTCCTCCGCTCCAATGCCTAAAAGATGAAAAATCGCCTTTCCACATTTTATAGTAGCTTCATTATTTTCTGTCTCTAAGTTTACCTCTGATAAGGAAAGCTCTCTTAAAATAGAAAAAAGCTTATCGCCCGGTAGGCAAATTTTCCCCTCCTCTATCACTTCACTAAAAAAATGTGATTGAATAGTAGTTTCTAAATTGGTAGCCGTCAAATCTATTTGCCCTTTTGCTTCATTCGAGGGAGACTCTCTTTTGGCTGATATCAGTATATGGGAAAGAATAGGAAGAGTAGTACTGGTTAAAGCATTCTGAACTATTTGCACGGCTTCTACAAAATCTCTTTTTCCCTTGCATTTTATTTTCATTATTATCACCCTTTTTTATTTTAGTTTATAATGAATTCCTGTCAACCAACTTTTACATGAAACTCACCCTATTAAATTTTTAGAATATCTTGAAATCTGTAATATTTACATTAACAACGATCTATGTAAGAAGAGAAAGATTAATTTCAAAATCACAGATTCCACATTTAGGATATGGTTACCTTTGTAGTATCTGAGTTTGCGCTACAAAGGACGGTAGCCGCAACTTTTAAGTTGCGCTATTTTACG
>JAGGXI010000057.1 GCA_021163155.1 Candidatus Aerophobota bacterium | reverse complement strand
ATAACTACAGCTTAAATGTGATATTTGTGATTTTGAAATTAATCTTTCTCTTCTTACATAGATCGTTATTAATGCAAATATTACGGATTGTAAGATATTATAAAAATCTAATAAGATGAGTTTCCTGTAAAAGTTGGTTGCCAAAATAAACCTCAGCAGGCGTTCTGTAATTGAAAGATTGATGTGGCCTCTCATGGCTGTAAAAGTTTATGCAACCATCGGTTCCTTGCTTTGCCTCATGAACACTCTGATAATCTTTAATGTAACCCTCTTCATACTTTACAGATCTCCATACTCTTTCATCGAAGATGCTATCCATGGCTCTACCTCTACCATCCATACTGATCTGGATACTCCTCTGTTTCAGTTGTTTGGTGAAATCTAAACTGGTGAACTGAGAGCCCTCATCAGAGTTGAAGATCTCAGGAGTGCCAATAGTAAATGCTCTTTCTAAAGCCATTATACAGAAATCAACATCCATGTCAATAGACAGCTCCCAGGAGAGCACATAGCGGCTAATCCAGTCCATTATGGCTACTAAGTATAGCCATTCATGCCTCAATCTGATATATCTTATGATCTGGATGAGGCTTACTTAAATAAGGCCCTTGATAGATGGTCTCAATACCTTATAGTAAACCGTTGATCTCTCTATTCCTAATAGATCTGCCTGTCTGGCTATAGGTATTACTTTACTTTCGTGCTCTATGAGCAAAACCTTCCTCCTCACTGATAAGTCCAGATTTTTTTTTAAGCCAGTCAACTTCCACCTTCAACTGTCCAATCTGCTTATAGAGCTCCTCGATGAGCATATCTTTATCCTTATCTCGTTTTTGCCTCTTATCTATGAATGATTCTCTTATTCCCTCTGTAGCTATAGACTTCCATCTTCTTATCTGCTGTGGATGAACTTTATACTTGCTGGCTAATTCAGCTGAAGTCTTTTCTTCCTTAAGAGCTTCTAAGGCTACTTTCACCTTAAAGACCGGTAGATATTTTTTCCTGATATTTCCCATAGTGGACCTCCTATTTTTATTTTACCTGTAACTTAATGCACTGTCCAGTTTTTGGGGTCCACTATATCGATTAAATCATCTATAAAAATTGACCAAAAGATCAATTTGTGCTATATTAACTAAACTTGAATTCGGCAAACTCTCGAAACTCTCTTTGAGTAGGGGGAGAAAAGTCCCAATCATCTCTAACTTTCGCTTTCAAGGGCGGTTAGTCTCGCTCCTACCCATTAAAAGGGGTATTTTTGCTTATGGAAAAGTTTTTTGGAAAACGTGAAAATTAGACCTAAGGCTATATTCAAATTAACCTTAACTAATATTATTCAAACTACCTAATCCAGACTAAAGTTATTAAAGAAAACTTAGCGCGAAAGGCGGAAAAATAAAGTTAAAATTTCTTTGTGTTTTGATTATATCTTTAGTTTTAAGCAGTAATAATGTTGCCTTGCCTAAAGAAATAGAAGAATTGGGTTCCCACAATTCTATTTATTTAGCCTATGTTCCTACCTCCTTTGTTAAATATATAAACATACAATATGAAAGAAGATTGAACACAGGAGAAAAAACTCTAACAAAAGTAATTTATGGCTATGGAGAAATGGATTACCCAAAAGGAGGATGGCAACCTTATAAAAAATCTACCAGCTCTATTGTTGGTATAGGAACAGGATTTAAACATTATCTATCGGATGATTTAAAAGGACTACGAATAGAGGGTTCTATAAATATAGTTTATATCTCTACTTCATTCAAAGAGCCTTTATCCTGGCCAGCATCAAAGACAGAAATTTCAGGTGTTCTTTCAGGTAATATAGGATATAAATGGCCTTTGAAAAAAAATTTTGCTGCAGAGATTTTAGTTGGTTTTAACTGGCCCTCCTTATATCCTAAACCTGGTGTATACGATAGTTTAGACCCTACATCTTTTATAGGATTTAATTTAGTCTATACTTTATAATACAATCTTTAAGGAGTAGAAATGGAAAAAAGAGAGACGCCTTATTACATAAATTGGGCAATAACAGGTAAGTGTAACTTAAATTGTATTCATTGCCGAGGAATGGAAAGTAAAGATTTAACTATGGGAGAGGCAAAAAAACTTATCAATGAAATTAAAGAATTGAATCCCCAATTCCTTACTATAGACGGGGGAGAACCTTTAATGAGGGAGGATTTATTTCCCTTATTAGAATATGCTACCAGGAAAGAGATAAAGACATATGTAATTACAAATGGCATCTTTTTAACAGAAAAGATAGTAAAAAAATTAAAGAAGATGGAAGTGAGGGTTATGGTAAGTCTTGATAGTGTAGTTGCCACAAAATATAACCAGATAAGAAGAGGTGGAGATTTCGAAACAGTAGTAAAAGGGATAAAGATATGTGGTGAATATAACATATTAAACGCAGTAAACATGGTTCTTATGAAAATTAATTATTCAGAGATTCCAGCAATGATAAAATTTGCTGAACAGGTTAAAGCAGAACAGATTATCTTCATTGGATTAAAACAGACAGAAAATTATCCTTACCAGGAGTTAGTTCTTAATAGCAGTGAATGGAAAGAGGCGATTAGCTTAATTGCAAAAACTCCTTCTAAAATAGATATATTTGTCGATGAACCGTTTTTTTGGCCTGCTATTAAAGAATTCAAACTCTCCTTATCAATGAAAAGGGATAGAGAAGAGAGTGGAATAAGGATTCAGGAGGATAACTCCTGCATTTTCGGAAAATACCTTTTTATTCAACCAAATGGGGATGTGCAACCCTGCACATTTGCTCCAGTAATCTTTGGTAATATTAAAAGAGAACCTTTACCTGAAATATGGGATAAGATACAAAATTCAGAACTCCTGCAAAAGATAAACGACCTTTCCTTAAGAAAAGGACACTGTAAAAATTGTAAGTATTTCGCAGAATGTAAAGGCTGCCGCTCAAGAATTTATGCCCTTACAGGTGACTGGCTTCAGTCAGACCCTATCTGTCCTCTAAGGGAAAAGACAGGATTAAAGGATTAGAGGATTAGAGGATTAGAGGGAAAAAAAGTAAGACATAAGACGTAAAAGGTGAGACGTAAAAAACAAAAAAGAGGATTAGAGGGAAAGAGATACCGGTAGCCGCAGGCTTTAGCCTGCGTAAAAGCAGGATTAAAGGACAAAAAGAAGGATTAGAGGATTAGAGGGAAAACCAAAGAAAAACAAAGAAAACAAAGAAAACAAAGAAAACAAAAAACAGGATTAGAGGGGAAAAAATGAAAGTTATAGGTATAGACCCTGGGACCAAAAGCTTTGATATTATGGGAATAGAAGATGAAAAGGTAATTCTGGATTTATCCATTCCCTCAATGGAGGTCGCTGAAAATCCAGAGAGTT
>JAGGXI010000081.1 GCA_021163155.1 Candidatus Aerophobota bacterium | reverse complement strand
CTTGCAAATGTATCATAGACCCATCCTGCAAACAGTGGGCCTATTGCTCCTCCTATACCATTTGAAATAGTAATTATACCCCAGAGCGTGCCTAAGAATGTCCGACCAAATATATCTGCGGTAAGTGGAGCGAAGATAGCGATTCCTAAACCTACTCCCGCACCTGTAATCCCCGTTACTATTCCTCTTTTCTTAATAAACCATTGGGAAACAGTACTGATGAGACAAACCCAACCTGTGGCTGCACTGCCTAAACCAATCAAAACTCCATAAAATAGGTATAATTGCCAAATTTTAGAAGTCATTGAGCAACCAAGCATTCCTAATCCCAGCAAACAGGCTCCTGAGATTATAAGAACTTTTGGTCCGTATTTATCTACTATTCGCCCCGTGATTGGTGCTCCTATAGCATAGAATGCCATATATAAGGAGAAAACTCCTGAGGTCATAGTTCTTGTCCATCCAAATTCTTTACATATTGGAGTAAAGAAGACCCCAAAGGCATACCGCAGCCCACCCGTAAGTACTAAACACAAAAAAGCTGCTGCTACAATTATCCATCCATAATAAATTTTTCTTTGAAAGAATTTCAACTATACACCTTCATCTCGCTTTATCTTTATCTTTCAACATTATTAAGGAAAGAGATGTTTCGCATTTTTCCGAAGAGGTATTAGAAATCTTTCACTATCTTTATCATATCTTTGCCCTCTCTTTTAGCCTCATACATTGTTTTATCAGCTGCATCAACCACATTTTCACTTGTCGTTGAGTCAGCTATTCCCATACTTACCGTGATTTTATATTTAGGATAAAGGCTTTGATGAATTTTCTTATATATTCTTTCAGCTATTTGTTTAGCTTCCTCTTTATAAGCATGGGGCAATATTATTACAAATTCTTCTCCCCCGTATCTGGAAGCAAAATCTACTTCACGTAGAGAAGTTCGGAGGATTTTACCCAATATTTGTAAAATAGAATCCCCTTCAAGATGGCCATAGGTATCATTGCACTCCTTAAAATTATCTATATCTAAATAAATAATAGAGTAAACCTCTCCGTATCTCTTGTTTCTAATTTTTTGTTCTTTAAGTTTCTGTTGAAAATATCGGCGATTATAAAGACCTGTAAGGTAATCCTTTATAGCTAATTCCTTTATTTTCCTCTCATCATTGATTTTAGTAATGCCTGCCGCTATCTCTTCTGATACTATATCAAGTAATTCTCTATCTTTTTCAGATAAAACTTTACCTTCTTTAACAACAAATTGAAGCACACCACTCAAGCTTTCCTCTCCTATTAAGGGAATTACGTACATCTGTTGCAGGTTATACTTTTCACATAAATCGTGAACATAATTTAAAAGTTTATGCTCTTTCATATTCTCAATATAGATAGCTTTCCTATGAAAAGCAGAGAAAGAAGCTACCCCTATCTCTCCTTTTCCAACTTTTAACTCTTTAATAGTTCTCTCCTCTAAATCTTTTGGATATCCTAATTGAGCACTAACCGTAAGAGTGTCTCTATTGGGATCATAAATCAGTAAATTGCTCATATCACAATCTATTACATTATCCAGAGCCTGGAGAATATTCTTCGATAGTTCATTTATATTTTGAGACTGGTTTACCGCTTTTCCAAAATCTTTATAAAAACGGCTTAAGCTTTTAATCCTCTTCTCCGCCTTCTTGCGCTCGGTAATATCACGAGAGATGCCCATAATCCCTATTATCTTACCACTCTCGTTACGTCGAGGAATCTTGGTAGTTAAAAACCATCTCTTCCCACCCCCCCGCTCCATTACCTCCTCTACTCGGTTAAGTAAAGGCTGGCCTGACCGAATGATTGTTTGTTCATCGGCATAATATTGCTCTGCCTGTTCCCGTGGAAAAAAGGCAAAGTCTGTCTTACCAATAACTTCCTCCAGTGTCTTAACACCAAGGATCCGGAGATGAGCAACATTAGTGGTAATGAATCGACTCTCATTATCTTTGATAAAGATGTAATCTGGCAGGCTATCCATCAACGTGCGTAGCAGAGTGTGTTCATCTTTCATACTTTCTTTTATTTCCTTAATTTTGATGTATGTTCTATAAAACCCTATTGCTATTATAAGAAGACCAACGGCTGTAATAATACCTTCTAAAACGGTGCTTATGATATCCGGTTCATGTGTAAATTCGTCGAAGAAATCGATAAGCAGACCTGTAGTAAATAGTTCCCATCCTATATTAAGAACTTGTATCTCCAATTTCCTCACAATTAGATATCCTATTAGGGAAGAGAAAAAATATATTCCTTCTATAACTATGTCCCGGTTGTCCCAATTACCGATAGGTTTTGCTTTAAATATAGCAAACCATAATAAGGTTATAAGGCCTACAATGAAAATAAATCGATATTTTTTCAACAGTTTGAAAAAAGGCATCTTCTTATCCTTTCTATTTGAACCCAGATTCGGCAAACTGTGAGAGTGCTTGGCCTGGGCAGGGGAGGCTTTAGCCTCCCAATAGACTTTAGCTCTTATTTTGCAAAGGGCGACTGAACTCACTCCTCCCCAAAAAAGAGGTATTTTTAATTAGGGAAAAGTTTTTTGAAAAACGTGAAAATTAGACCTAAGGCTATGTTTCGGAATTAACATTAGCTAATATTATTCAAATTGCCGAATAGACTAAACAATAAGATCTGGAGTGGTATCTTAAGTGTATTAGAATAACTTTAGCAGATATTATTCAGATTGCCAAACCTGAGCTTAAGTAAATTTTGCATTAAACTGGAGAAAAGTTCTTTTTTTATTTTAAAAAGATGGCTTTGGCAGGAACAATCAGAACATCCAAATCCCCTAATAGGATTTCCAAATCTAAAGAGAGCTTGTGCTATTTTACACTCTTCTTTTTTTGCTGCTTCTTTATAGAAAATTTTTTCAACTTTGACATATTTCTGCGTTAATAAATAATCGATATGCCAGAACCTTTTTTTCTCTCTTTTTAGATGTCTGGCTACTCTTCTTTCGATCCCATTTTGAGCAGAACCAACATAAGTGTATTTGCCTTTACTAAATTTTATTTCCCCCAGGGCACCGACTTTGACTGGAATATCTCTTTCTACAGAAATAAATAAAACATATATTCCTTTTGTTTTTGTCATCTGATCATATAGTAGATAGAGACCTCTAAAAAACCTCCAGAGGTCTCTGATTTGTGTAATCTCGGTTTTTATCTGCGAAATCAGAGATTTCTGACTTTTTTAGAAATCTCATATAGTGTACCTTTATTTTGTTTTTCTTTCCCCGCTAATCCTGCTTTACTTGATATTCCATTTTTTCTTAAATTCCTTAAGCATAGCCTGCAATTCAGCCTGCAAAGAAATAGGATCAGTTACAAAAGAAGATAGTTCCCCAAAAGTATCCTCGGTAGTCTCATTGAGCCAGGTACTTATTCCTATCTTCTTAATTTTTTGTATCTGGTCACTTTTTTCAGCAGAAGTAAGTCTTGAACCTTTTCCCTTATTCATAGCTCTTCTTGCCCTCCTGGGCAAGTATTTACCAATGAGAGTCTTCGTTGTTTGACTGTAATCATCTATAATTTGCTCAATTTCTTTCTCTTCGAATTTTTTCTTTTTTTTTCTTAAAAACATACAATCTCCTTTTTTCAAAATCACAGATTCCACATTTAGGATATGGTTACCTTTGTAGCATCTGAGTTTGCGCTACAAAGAACGGTAGCCGCAAAGAAAGATTATTACATGAGAACGCAGGCTCTGAGCCTCGCGGCTACCATTTTTTCATGCAAAAGTTAGCTGACTCTTATTTCCGAACTTTAAAGGTTTTGTCCCGATTTTCTTAACTTGTTAACGGGATATCAAAAATTTACTTTCTAAGCACCCTCTACCTTTTAATAAGGCTTCTTATAGTATGCATATTTCTTAAATCATCGCCCTCTTTTTTATAAGGAGTTTCCATTATTCCTGGTAAAGAAAAAATGGCTGGATGATTCACAAGGTGTTTAAAACCTTTTAGTCCTATACACCCCTTTCCTATATGCCAGTGCCTATCAGAGTGCGACGCAAAAGGAGTTTTAGAATCATTAAGGTGGAGAAGAAAGAGTTTATCTATTCCAATCATCCTATCAAATTCATTCAATGTTCTTTCCACTCCTTCTTTTGTTCGAAGGTCATACCCCGCTTCAAACAAATGAGCGGTATCCAAGCACACCCCAATCCTATTTTTCTCTCTGATTAAATCAATTATAGCCTTAATTTGGGAAAATTGATAGCCAATTTCTGTTCCCTGCCCAGCTGTATTTTCCAGGAGAACCCTGACGCTATTTTTAATCTCCCTAAGAGCTTTATTTACTCCTTCACTGAATCTTTCAATAGCCTTTTCTTCAAAAGAATCAATTTTTTTTCCAATATGAAGGATAAGAAAAGAAGCACCCAAAACTTTGGACCTTTTCAAATCCTCGCACAAGCATCTAATTGATTTAAAATAAAGATTATCATCCGGCGAGGCTAAATTGGGAAGATATGGCATATGAACAAATAAAGGCAGAAGAGACTCTCTTTCCAAGCCTTCTCTGAATTTTTCCGCTTCTTTTATAGGTATAGGAAAATTTCCCCATATTCTGGGATTTCGAGAGAAAATCTGAATAACCTCACATTTTCTTTTTCTTGCTCGGGCAATGACTTTAGAAAACCCACCGGCAATAGAGATATGAAATCCAAATTTCATTTTAGGGAATGATAAAATATGCTTTGATATGTTGTATTAAGAGAGTTCTTAAAAAGCCAGAAATCTCTGATTTCCCAGATGAAAGTCCAAATTACACAAATCAGAGGACTTTGGAGGTTTTTCAGAATCCTCTATTTAAAAAAAGAAGCATATATTAAAGCTGGTTATTAAATTTTAAACTTGCTTTTTTAAACCACTTTACTGTCTTTTTTAAGCCTTCACTCGAATAAACCGTTGGCTCCCATCCCAATTCTCTTCTTGCTTTTTCAGCATTAAGAGATATTTTATATACCTCGCCAGTTTTTGGAGGAACATATAGAGGATCCAATTTATAATGAGTAATCTCCTTTAACATCATGAATATTCTATTTACTGAAATACCCTTTCCTGTACCCAGATTATAAATAAAATCGCCAAACTTCTTCTCTTTACTTATCTTTTTTGTCCTCACCGGAAGATGAGAAAAATCCTCAATAGATAACAAATTTGCTTTCACTACATCGCTAACATATAAAAAATCTCTTTCCTGATTTCCATCACCATTTATAATTACTTTGTCGTTTTTTAGCATTCGTTCAGCGAAAATAGCTATCACTCCCGCCTCTCCATAAGGGTCCTGTCTTGGACCATATATATTGGAATATCTTAGCACTTTATAATCTAAATCATAATTTATATAATATAAATAAAGATAATGCTCCACTGTATGTTTACTTACACCGTAAGGAGACAAAGCTTCTACGGGGTAAGTCTCATCGCAGGGTAAATAGTTTGGCTCTCCATAAATAGCACCCCCAGTTGATGCATAAATAAACTTTTTAACATTATATTTTTTGCTGCACTTTATAAGGTTTAAAGAACCTAGAATATTAACTTGAGCATCAAAAAGAGGCTCTCTTATTGACTTACTTACACATATTTGTGCTGCATGATGGTCAACAAAATCAGGTCTTTCTTTATCGAAAACATCTTCCAACAAAGGATTTTGTATATCCACATTATAAAATTTTGCTTTTGAATTTATATTTTCCCTTTTCCCCGTAGATAAATTATCCACAACTACTACTTCATATCCCTTATTAATAAAACAATCCACTATATGCGAGCCAATAAAACCCGCTCCTCCAGTAACTAATATCTTCAGAATTATCTCCTTAAATTAAACAGCTATAACAAATAAGAGGGGTAGAAGACAATCCCCTACCCCTCTTTTTCAAATTCAAATTTCTAATTTTCTTTTAATACCTTTAATATTGTGGATAACCGCCACCGCCACCTGGAGGCATCGCTGGCATTTTCTCCTTTTCCTCAGGAATATCAGCAACTACAGCACCTGTAGTTAAAACCAGACAGGCAATGCTTGCTGCATTTTGAATGGTAGATCTTACTACTTTTGCTGGATCTATAACACCTGCTTCTATTAAATTTTCGTATTTTCCTGTTTCTGCATTGAATCCCTCAGCGCCCTTTCTCTTAATCACTTCTTCTATTACCACCCCTCCTTCTAATCCTGCATTCTCCGCTATCTTCCTTAAAGGCTCTTTAAGAGCATCTCTTATTATATGAGCTCCCATTTCTTCATCATGATTATCAAACTTAAGATTATCGAGTGCAGGAATGGTTCTTATTAAAGCTACTCCTCCTCCAGGGACTATCCCTTCCTCTACAGCTGCCTTAGTTGCGGCAACTGCATCCTCAATTCTCGCCTTCTTAGTCTTCATTTGCGCCTCAGTAGCTGCTCCCACATTAATTACTGCTACCCCTCCAGCTAACTTGGCTAATCTTTCCTCTAATTTTTCTCTGTCATAATCAGAATCTGTTTCATCTCTCTGGAGTTTTATTTGAGCTATTCTACCCTCTATGTCCTTCTTATCGCCCTGTCCTTCAATAATAGTAGTATTTTCTTTATCTACTCTCACTCTCTTTGCTCTTCCCAACATTGAGAGGTCTACTTTTTCTAATTTTAACCCTAAATCCTCGGAAATCACTTTTCCACCTGTAAGGACAGCAATATCCTCAAGCATCTCTTTTCTTCTGTCTCCAAAACCAGGTGCCTTAACCACTACGCATTTTAAAGTTCCTCTTATCTTATTGACTACTAAAGTAGCCAAAGCTTCCCCTTCTACATCCTCAGCAATAATGAGAAGTGATTTACCCGACTTAGCTATTTTTTCTAAAATAGGAAGAAGGTCCTTCATATTACTTATTTTCTTGTCATAAAGAATGATATACGCATCTTCAACCACAGCTTCCATTTTATCTGAATTAGTGACAAAATAAGGAGAAAGATATCCCCTATCAAATTGCATCCCTTCTACTAAATCCACATAAGTTTTTGCTGTTTTTCCTTCTTCTATAGTAATTACACCATCTTCTCCTACCTTCTCCATTGCATCAGCAATTAAATTACCCACATCAGAATCGTTGGAAGCAGCAACAGTTGCCACCTGTCCAATAGATTTCTTATCTTTAACCATCTTACTCATATCTTTTATCTCATTAACTACTGTATCCACAGCTTTTTCCATCCCTTTTCTAAGATGAGTAGGAGTAACTCCTGCCATTACACCCTTAAGGCCGTAACGGATAATATACTGAGTTAAAAGAGTAGCTGTAGTAGTTCCATCTCCAGCTACATCTTTAGTTTTCTCTGCTACCTCTTTTACTAACTGGGCCCCCATATTTTCATAAGGGTCTTTTAATTCAATATCTTTTGCTACAGTAACCCCATCATCGGTAACAGTGGGAGCACCAAAACTTTTAGATAAGGCTACATTTTGCCCCCTTGGCCCTAAAGTAAGAGTTACTGTATCAGCTAATTGGTCTATTCCTTTAACTAAAGATTGTCTTGCTTCTGAATCAAATAAAATTTTTTTCGCCATTTTTTACACCTCCTTATAAATTACTTTATCACCGCTAAAACATCATCCGTGCTTAATATAAGATAATCTTCTTCATCCATTTTTATCTCTGTCCCTCCATATTTAGCAAAGATGACCTTGTCGCCCTTCTTTACCCCTTTAAAATCAGGTCCCACAGCTATTACTTCCCCTTTTTGGGGTTTTTCTTTGCTTGCTGTGTCGGGAAGATAGATTCCTCCCTTTGTTTTTTCCTCTTCCTTCTCCGGTTTTACTACTACTCTCTCCCCGAGAGGTTTAATCTCCATACTTGCATTCCTCCTTTCTTATTTTTATAAATCTTAAAAAATATTATCCATTTCTGACATGGTTCATTCTTTTGTGGAAAGCTCTCAAAAGAGAAAATAATCTTTCAACACTTTTCTCCTTGGAAAGTCTTTCTTCCTCAAGCTAATGAACCCGTTTATTTTCTTACTTCTCACCTCCTCCTGGCCTTATTTTTAGCTCTTTTTTACCAAAAATCTATTATCATTTATCGTTGATAGATATTAATACATTTTTTTCTTTTGTCAAGTGCCGCGCCACCTCGCAAAGAAACTATGTCTTCCGCCCTCTCAGAAAGGAAAAGAGCCTCTTCTAACACAACTTTATCCTCTGAATAGAGAGGATATGACCAGTCATTTAAGAATACATTTAGCCCCTCAAACTGGATAGGAGAGTATCCCTTTCACCAGTCTCCTGGTAGGCAATTTCACAGAAGATTGAACCATATCTACAAAGGTTAGTTATTAATAACATTTTTCAGCTAACTTTTGCAGGAAAAAATGGTAGCCGCGAGGCTCAGAGCCTGCGTTCTCATGTAATAATCTTTCTTTGCGGCTACCGTCCTTTGTAGCGCAAACTCAGATGCTACAAAGGTAACCATATCCTAAATGCGAAATCTGTGATTTTAAAATTAATCTTTTTCTTCTTACATAGATCGTTGTTAATGCAAATATTACGGATTTCAAGATATTCTAAAAATCTAATAAGATGAGTTTCCTGCAAAAGTTTGTTTTCAAAATTTGCTAAAAATAGGAATTTCTTTATAATAAAATGAAAGAAGGATGTGTATATGAAAGGCTGGATGGGAAAAATAGCTGCAGTGGACTTGTCTTCGGGTAGTATTACTGAAGAAAAAATAAATAGCGAGATAAGAGAAAAATATTTAGGGGGACGCGGCTTTGGAGTAAGTATAATGTATAGCAAAATTGGCCCCGAGGTTGCTCCTCTTAGCCCTGAAAATTTATTAATTTTTACTACCGGCCCCTTAACAGGAACAAAAGCTCCTACATCTTCTCGAATAAGTCTTTCCACTAAATCACCTTTAACGGGGACAATTTTTGATTCTAATGCCGGGGGCAGATGGGGAATCCAATTAAAGAAAGCCGGTTATGATGCTTTAATTATTAAAGGAAAAGCCTCTTCCCCTATTTTTATCGATGTTAATGAAAAGGAGATTCAAATTAAAGATGCAAAAAATTTGTGGGGAAAAGAGACTTTTGAGAGTATAAAGTTATTAAAAAAAATAAAAAAAAATAAAGTAAGTGTTGTCTCTATAGGTCCTGCAGGAGAAAATTTAGTAAGATTTGCTTCTATTATGGTAGATGAATACGGAACTTTTGGACGAGGCGGTGTAGGAGCAGTTATGGGCTCAAAGAATCTTAAAGCTATTTGTGTCTCTGGTAAAAGAAAAGTAGAGATTGCCGATTCAGAACAGCTTGATTTTGTGATTTACGAAACTAAAAAATGGATTAAAGCAAATCCTCTTACTTCAATAGGACTTCCCGAGTTCGGCACGCCAGTTTTAGTTAATTTAGTTAATAAAAAAGGATTATTCCCTGTTAAGAATTGCCAAACCTCTTATATTAAAGAAATAGAAAATCTTTCCGGGGAGAAGATTAAAGAGAAAATTTTCGTGAAGAGAACCGCCTGCCCTACCTGCCCTATTGGCTGTAGAAGAATAACACAAACTAAGAATGAGAGAGGAAAAGGACCGGAATTTGAAACAGTATACTCATTGGGAGCTATGTGTTATATATTCGATTTAGAAATAGTGGCAGAAGCTAATTATTTATGTAACAGATTAGGGCTGGATACTATATCTACGGGGGTAACTATTGCTTGTGCTATGGAACTTAAACAAAGAGGAGTGGTAGATGCGGGAATCTCTTTTGGCGAGAAAGATAAACTTAAAGAGATTATTAAAAACATTGCCTACCGTCGGGGTATAGGAAATGATTTGGCTGAAGGGTCTTATCTCTTTGCTTTAAAATACAAAGCAGAAAATTATGCAATGCAAGTTAAGGGATTAGAGTTTCCCGCTTATGATCCCCGGGGGATGAAGGGAATGGGATTAGCTTATGCCACTTCCAACAGAGGTGCCTGTCATTTACGTGCCTATATGGTGGGACCTGAGGTCTTAGGAATTCCGAAACTAATTAACCGCTTTGCCACTACAGGGAAATCAGGCCTGCTTATTTATATTCAAAATCTTAATGCTGCTCTAGATACCCTTATTTTCTGTCGATTTGGTGGTTTTGCTATCTCTGATGATTATTATGCCCGTTTAGTCTCTGCAGTAACTGGCTGGCAAATTGAACCCCACAACCTTCAGATAATTGGAGAGAGAATATGGAACTTAGAACGGCTCTATAACTTAAGAGAAGGCTTTTCCAGAAAAGATGACCTTCTTCCTTCCAGAATGTTAAAAGAACCTTTACCAAAAGGACCGTCTAAAGGTGAGACTATTGATTTAAACGGGATGTTAGATGAATATTATAATTGCAGAGGATGGAATAAAAAAGGAATACCTGATAAAATAAAGCTAAAAACTTTGGGTTTAAACTCTAGTAAGGAAGAGAAAATTGCTTAAAGCCTTTCAAAAAATTGGACGTGAACTATTTTTACAAGGTTTAAATAATAGTCATAGTGGAAATTTAAGTATCCGTCAGGGGGATAGAATTTTTATTACTCGAAGAGGCTCCATGCTGGCAAATCTCACTGAGGAAGATATAATCGAGACAGGGATAGAAAAAAATGACAGCAACATCACTCTTGCCTCTACTGAAATCATTGTTCATCGAGCAATTTACCAGAACACCTCTGCATTAGCTATTGTTCATTGCCATCCCCCTTACGCTATAGCCCTCTCTTTAATTGAGGATGATATTATTCCTATCGATTCTGAAGGTTGCTACCTTTTTCGGAAAGTGCCTGTATTAAAGAGTGAATATACTATAGGTTCAAAGGAAGTAGCTAAGGGAGCCTCAAAGATTCTTAAAAAGTATAGGCTTCTTATGATTAAAGGGCATGGCTGTATAGCTATTGGGCAATTACTTGAAGAGGCTTATCAGTGGGCATCAAGTTTGGAACACTCCTCAAAGATTATCTATATTACCAGAACAATGAAGCCAGATTTTATTTATAAAAAAACTAAAGATTATCATAAATGGTAATAAATATTGGCTAAAGATGAAATACAATGAATTTATAAGAAATTTAAATAGAGGAAAAATCGCTTCTGCTTACCTTTTTGATGGAGAAGAGCTTTATTTGAAAAATAAAGTGCTTAAAAGGATTAAAAAAGAATTTATATCTCCTAAATATGAAGATTTTAACTATGAGATTATCTCAGGAAAAAATGCTTCTACCGCCCAAATTGGAGATTCTCTTATTACTCTTCCTTTAAAAGGAGCAAAACGCTTGGTGGTTATAGAAGAAGCAGAAAAACTCTCTTCCGCAAATCAAAAACTTTTGCTTGAGTATTTAGCTAAAAAAACAGACTCTACTACCTGCCTTATCTGTTTAGGAGAAAAATTCAATAAGAAAACAAAGTTCTATCGTGAATTTAAAAAGAAAAACAGAATTGTCTCTTTTAACCTCTTGCAGGATGAGAAAATAATAAACTGGATTTGTAAAGAAACACAAAGAAAAGGCGGCAAAATTACAACAGAGGCAGCAATTTACCTTGAAGAAAAAATAGGAAACGACCTTACCTCCTTAACTAAAGAGATAAAAAAACTTTTTCTTTTTATTTATCCCAGGCCTTTAATAGAAAAAAAAGATGTAAAAGAGGTTGTAGGGGAAGGGAAGGGAGCAGATGTTTTTGCTCTCATAAAAACAATTAGAAAACAAGACCACTCGCAAGCCCTCCTCATTCTTCCCGAGCTTTTAGATAAAGGAGAGAACTACATGAAGATTCATTCTCTTATAGTTCGGGAGATAAGACTTCTCTTGATAATTAAAGAGAAAAAGGGAAACTTATTTCCTCGAAAAATATGCCCTCTTATTTTTCCTACAACAAAATATTATTACAGCTTCCATATAGATATCGCTAAAGAATATATCCAGGCCAGTAAAAAGTTTAGCCTCTCTCAATTAATAAAAGCTTATGAGGATTTATTAGAGGCAGAAGCATCTATTAAAAGTGGGAAAGAGGAGCCTTATATAGCTTTACAGAGAGTATTTTTAAATCTTCTTAAGACTTAACTAAAAATTTATCTTTCATAAAGAGAAAGATTAGTTTTAGTTAAACCCGGATTCGGCAATTTGAATAATGACCATAATGACCATTAAGTTTATCCTGGAATATTGTTCTAAGTTTAATCTTCATGAAAATTAAATTTTTTAAAGCTTTTTAGGAATAAAAAATATTTTTTTTGAGTAGGGACGACTTCAGTCGCCCTTTGCAAAATAAGAGCTAAAGTCTATTGGGAGGCTAAAGCCTCCCCCTACCCAGGCCAGGTACTCTAACAGTTTGCCGAATCTGGGTTAAAGACACATCCATAGGCTAAAAAAATAGGAAGTGCGAAAAATATTCCAGGGAAGAGGTAAAATGAAAAATAGGCTGATAGAAATAGATAATAATCGTCTTATGCAAGACTTAGAGGAAATGGTCTCAATACCGTCTATTGTAGGGGAAGAAGAAAAACTTGCAAATTTCTTATATCAACGCTTAAAGGAAATTGGACTTAAACCTAAATATCAACCTGTTGAAAATAAGAGAAAAAATGTTTATGCTATCTATCACTTCTCTGAAAATGGCCCTTTGCTTACTTTTAATGGTCATATGGATACAGTTCCTGTATCTAATGGTTGGGAAACCGAACCTTTCAAGCCCGTATTGAATAATGAAAAACTTTACGGTTTAGGAGCTTGTGATATGAAAGGAGGATTAGCAGCACTTTTGGAAGCTTTAAGGGTTATTATTAACTCTGGAAAAGATCTAAAAGGAGCAATTGCATTTAGCGGAGTAGTTGATGAAGAGGCCTATTCAAAGGGAGCAAAGAAATTGCTCTCTACTGAGATTTCCAATTCCAGGGCTATCATTCTTGGAGAGCCATGGTTTGGAGATAAAGATAAACCTATTCACTTAGGCTGTACTGGAAAAATACTGTACGAACTCATCGCTAAAGGAAAAGCAGCACATGGATTTCAACCCGAAAAGGGGATAAATGCAATTAAAGAAATGGCAAGATTATTAACCTCCTTAGATGATTTAAAAAAACGCAAACATCCTCAGTTTGGGGAAGGTAATATATGCATTTTAAAGATTGAGGGTGGTTACAAGAAATACTCTATGGTTGTTCCAGCTGCATGTCGAGCAATAATTAATCGCTTGATTGTACCCGGGGAAACCATTCAAATTGCCATTGAAGACATGAAAAATCTTATTGAAAAACTTCCATTAAAGGCTAACTTTGAGGTCATCTCAAAACCACCATCTTACAATCCTTTCATGCTTACTGAAGATGAGCCGATTTTAAGGCTCTTTAAAGACTCCTATAGAACTGTATTGAATATTGATCCAGTTTTTGGATATCATCGAATGATTACTGATGCAAATATATTTATAGGTTCTGCTGGCATACCAACACTAGTCTTTGGACCACGCGGAGGAGAAATTCATAGCCCCAACGAATATGTAGAAATAGAAACCTTAACACAAGCGGCAGAAATTTACGCGTTAACCGCCATCAAGTATTTAAGCTAATCAAAAATAAAAAAATTATAGGAAATAAAGAGATAAAATAAAAAAGGGAAAGAGGATAACTTGAAGAAGGAAATTTTTGGATGGGCAGGAAGGATTTTAAGAATTAATTTAACTAATGGTAAGCAAAGTATTGAACCAACCGAAAGGTATACTGATAGATTCATAGGTGGAAGAGGGGTAGGTCAATGGATTCTGCTTAATGAAGTATCAGCCGATATTTCTCCATTAAACCCAGAAAATAGAATAATTTTTGGTACAGGCCCCCTTACCGGAACTTTAGCTCCAGCTACTTGCCGTTTAAGTATCGACTCAAAAAATTTATTAACAGGAGGGGTAGGATCATCAAATGCTGGTGGACATTTTGCTCCTGAGCTTAAATATGCAGGATTTGATTTTGTTGTTATTCAAGGTAAGGCTGCAAAACCAGTTTACATTTGGATAACCGACGGAACAGCAGAGATAAGAGATGCTTCAGCTATTTGGGGAAAAACAACCTGGGAAACCGAAAACTTTTTACAACGAGAGATAAACGAAAGAGTAAAAGTATTATCTATAGGTCCTGCTGGTGAAAATTTAGTTAAGGCAGCCTGCATAATAGTTAATGGGGCTCGCGCCGGGGGAAGGTGTGGTTTTGGAGCTATAATGGGCTCTAAAAATTTAAAAGCAATTGCTATACGAGGTACAAAAGCTGTTAGAGTTGCCCATCCTGAGGAGTTTATTAAAGAAGTGGATAAAGCTTGGGATACCCTCAATAAATGTGAAACTATTCGTAGGGTCCGAACAAAAGGATGTTATAGCGGCATAGTTAGAACTCAAGATACTTGTACCTTACCAGTTAGGAATTTCCAGGATAGTCACTGGGAGGTAGAAAAACTCCAGAGAACCATGCCAAGCATTTTTGAGAAGTATAAAATAAGAAACTTCTCCGGTTTTAACTGCCCTATATCCTGCAGTTCTTTTTATAAGGTCAATGATGGACCAAATAAAAACTTAGAATGTGAGGGTTTTGAAGAGAATTTAGGCTGGGATTATATGGCAAAATTAGATATTGATAATCCTGTAGCTTTGCTTAAAATACAAGCAACTTGTAACCAGCTTGGCTTAGATTTAGATAATAGTTCAGGACCAATTGCCTGGGTCTTTGAGTTATTTCAACGAGGAATTATAACGGAAAAAGATACGGATGGACTAAAATTAATATGGGGGGATTATAATACAGTAATAAAACTAATAAAAAAGATGGCTTATAGAAGCGGCTTCGGAAATATTTTGGCCGAAGGCGTAAAGAGGGCTTCGGAGATTATAGAAAGGTCTTCTGAAAAATATGCTATTCATATTAAAGGACAAGATTTAGCTGAAGGGATTCGTGCTGCCAAAGGGTGGGCTTTAGGAGTTGTTGTAGCACCAAGGGGTGGCGGACACCTGGATGGAGCTACAATGACTGGGATACAACAAATATCAAAAGAGGTGGGAAAGGCAAGATTTGACACTCCTGCTGCTGGAGACCAACGCAGTTACGAAGGAAAAGCAAAGGTTGTTTTTTGGTTTGAGAAATTTAAAGCTATTGTTGATATGTTGGGAATGTGTTATTTTACTAGCCTTTGGATGGATATAAACCTGCTTGGTCCTGAAGATTATGCAAAACTCTTTTCTAAAGCAACAGGCAAGAAAATAACCGGAAATCAATTAATGCAAATTGGTGAGCAAGTCTGTAATATAGAAAAAGCATTCAATACTTTACATAAGGGTTTTAAACGCAAAGATGATTTTCCTCCTAAAAGACTTATGAAGGAAGCTATAAATTCGGGGCCATTTAAAGGCGAACTATTAGAAAAAGAAAGATGGAGTAAAATGCTTGACGAATATTATAATCTTCATAAATGGGACAAAAAGACAGGCTGGCAAACTAAAGAATGTTTAGAAGAATTAGGATTAGTCGAAATTGCAAACATTCTTAAAAAAGCAGGAAAACTGATTGAAAAAACTAACAAAAATTTGATTAGTGATAAATTAATTTGATTTATTAAAGGAATAGTAAATTGAGTATTAATAGAGAAAAGAATCGAATTTATATAAATCTTAATAAATGTACTGGGTGCAGGTCTTGTGAAATTGCCTGTTCTTATCATTTTAGCAAAACTTTTAATCCAGAAATATCAAGTATAAGTGTAATTCGCAATGATAGAACCGGCGATATTAAAATATCTATAAATTCAACTTGTGATTTTTGTAAAGATGAAGATAAACCTCTTTGTATGAAATACTGCGTTTCTCAAGCCTTAAGTATTATTTAAACTCAACAACTTTAAGATTGAAATTCTGCAAAAAAGAGCCGACGAGAGCTTTTTGCTACCGAAGTCTTAAGTAAATAGATAGTATGTTCCCACTGCAAATACAAAAAACTAATCAATTTTTGGCTTCTTCCTCTCCGTAAAGCTGTGTTATCTTATGCAGGAATTCCTTTGTGCGTTTATGTTTTGGGGCTGTAAAGAGCTGATTAGGGGGACCTTGCTCTACAATTACTCCATGCTCCATAAAGATAATCTCATCAGCTACTGCTCGAGCAAAGCCTATCTCATGTGTAACAATGAGCATTGTCATTCCGCTTTTTGCTAACTCAATCATTACCTCTAAGACTTCACCGATTAATTCTGGATCAAGAGCTGAAGTCGGCTCATCGAATAATATTAATTTCGGATTCATTGCCAGAGCACGGGCAATCGAGACTCGCTGTTGCTGACCTCCGGAAAGCTCTGCAGGGTAATTTTCTGCCTTATCTGCCAATCCAACCCTGCCCAATTCTTCCATTGCTACTTCTGTTGCCTTTTGCTTTTTCATTCCTTTAACCTTCATTAAGCCAAGACGGACATTATCTAAAGCTGTTAGGTGCGTAATAAGGTTAAAATTCTGGAAAACAAACCCAATTGAGGAACGAACTTTATTAATGTTTGTTTTGGCATCGGTTACCTCTATTCTATCAAGCCAGACTCGCCCCCTATCCGGAAGAGTCAGTTGGTTGATGCACCTCAGTAGAGTACTTTTCCCTGTTCCTGAGGGACCAATAATTACTTTTGTTTCTCTTCTCTTTAACTCGAAAGAGATACCTCTTAGCACTTTTAGGCCATTATAGGTTTTATGTATATCCTCAACTTTTAATATTATATCCTTTATAGTCATTAAACTTACCTCTCGTGATGTAATTCATCTTTCCCTGAAAAATTCTAAGAAAGCCATAAAGTAAAAACGGCCGATTTTTTTTACTCCAGCTTTAGTGCAACTTACTGAGCTGACTTATACCCTAACCCAGGAATTCTGACTTTCTTTTCAACCATTCTTAGAATATTGGAAAAAAAAATTACAACTCCTAAGTACATCATAGCGACAATTATAAAAACCTCAAAGCTTCGGAAAGTGAGACTTGCAATAATCTTCCCACGATACATTAGTTCTTCCACTCGAATCATATAGACAAGAGAACTGAACTTAAGTAAACTAATTAACTGATTTGACCACGAGGGAATAACCATTCTTAACGTCTGAGGAATAACAACATAGAGAATACCCTGTAATTTACTCATTCCTAAAGCTCGTGCTGCTATTACTTCATCCTTTTTGACTGCCTGAATTGAACCACGAAAATACTCTGCCTGATAAGCTGCACTATTTAAGCTTAGAGCAAGGACCCCCGCTAGGAAGCTTGAGATCATAATACCAATAGAAGGAAAACCAAAGTAGAATATAAAAATCTGGACTAATAGCGGAGTCCCACGAAATAATGTGGTGTAAGCAATGGACAGCACTCTGATTGGACGGTTGCCATATACTTCCCCTATAGCTAACAAAATGCCGATTACGAAGCCAATTGAAATCGCAATAGTTGTCAACTCTAAAGTGACCAACATCCCCCTTCCTAAAATTGGCAACCAATCCAAACTAAAAACAAGATTCATAATTTACTCTCTATATAAAGTTTAAAATCTTCTCCATAAATGTTTAGGGTTCTTAATGCGTTAACTATACAGACTCTATTTTCCAGAAAAGGCGATCTCATTTTTTGTTTTTTACTCAGTTAATTCCAAAACCCGGAACACGCAATTTAATTTCCCAGTAGCGAAGCAGCCAAATACCAAAATAAGTTATACCAAGATAAATAAACGCAATAATAATATAAATCAGCATAGCATTTCCAAATGTCTGGACTACAATATATCTTCCCTCTCTCATTATCTCTGTTACTCCGATTGCATAACAAAGCGATGTGTCTTTTATCTGTGCAGCATACTCGTTTGACCAGGGGGCAAAACTGTACCGTAGAGCTTGCGGGAGGACAACATAGCGAATCCTTTGAAATAAATTCATCCCTAAGGCCTTTACAGCTGTTATCTGTCCACTTCTAATCGACTGAATGGCCCCACGAAATACCTGAGATTGATATGCAGCAGAGCGCAACCCCATAGCTATCACAGAGGCTGCAAACGCTGATATATTAAAACCAAACTCACCCAAACCAAAATAAAACAGAAAAAGAAGAACCATAGCTGGGATTCCAAGAAAAACCTGAACAAAGCCTGCACAAAATATAGTTATAAACCGATTACCGTAAACTTGAGCAAATGCAATGGCAAGCCCAAGAGCTAATCCTAAAGCAATAAAAGCTGCACCCAGCTCTAACGTCACAATTAATCCCTCTAACAATAGAGGTATACCATTTACTATTATGATTAGTTTATCCATTATATATTTCTACTTCGAGGCAGAGGATACAATTTTCTTATCTCCTCTGCCTCGAATTTATACTACTCCTTGCTCGTCATAAATGATTCAAGTTTCTTTGCGTAAGTAAGCGGATCCAACTCCTCAAATAAGTAATGGCGATATTTTGTCTGAGCAGCGGTTATTTTCTTTGAGTCACCTGTAAAATAAGCATTTACTAAGTGATCCCAAATTCCCATCTCGTGTAACTTATTAAATCCATCATTGATTAATGGCAAAATACCATTAGGGTCTCCTTTTCGGACAGCCATACCCGTAAGCTGTCCTGTATAGACCACCCCAACTTTTTTGAGCTTGTCTGGATGTTCTTTATAGTATGCATCCGTAGTTGGAACATCGTTAACCATACAGTCAATCCGCCCATTAAGTAGATCCATAAGTGCCATAATAGGTCTATCATAAATTGCTGGCTCTACATCCACCCCAGCATCTACAAGCCCTTTTATAAACGCATGCTGAGTTGTTCCCCTATGAGCCCCAGCCTTATGACCTAAACATAAGGCGGTAACTATATTAAGCCCCGAATCTTTTCGGACAAGCACAGAAAGATTTGATTCCCAGTAAGGATTTGTATAGGCGATAACTTTGGCTCTCTCTTTGGTAATTGTTATACCGCCAAAAAAGATATCATACTTTCCAGCAACTAAAGCTGGGATTAACCCCTCGAAGTCCATATCTAACACTTCGCCGATGTTAAACTTTTCAACAACAGCTATTGCTCGTAGTACATCAGCATCAAATCCTACTTTGCGGCCTTTTCCATCAACCCATACAAAGGGTGGGTAACCCCAAGACGTAGCTACACTGAAAGTTGGAAGTCCTTTCCCAACAGTTATATCCTGAGCTTGAACCAGGATGTTACCTGAAGTCAAGATTGTTATAAAACAAACCAAGCTTGCCATTAACTTATAAATTCTTAATTTCATTTATCTTTACCTCCCAATGGTAAAATATAATTTTACTCTCTTATTGCCAGCCTAACTACTCTCTCACCTCCCTCCAGCCATATTTTAATTTCCTTATCATCAAAAAACCTAATTTACCTCAGATAGGGAAAACAAGCTTTATTTCACTAACAAGGTCTGGTAACTTTTTATATACTTTTTATAGAACATAATCCTTTTATTATACTATAATTATCGCTTGATAGGCTATATATTATTCAAATCTTAAGAAGAATGAGTGATTTTATCTCTTAATATTCCAATATGATGGTAAGAATTTAGATCCATATCTTTCCTGTAGCAAGGATATCCACTACACTATGGCTGAAACTTCCTTCGATTACCCTTTTATTTTTGATCTTCAACTCCACCTTTGTCAAATCCGGACCTCCTATCATGAAAGGACTACCCCCTGATTCGAAAGAGATTTCAGCTTCACCCGTGTCCGTTTTTATATCTCCATTTTCCACCATGGCAATGCCAACAGCTATTGTTCCTGTTCCACAAGCAGGTTCAATGTGACCCTCCGGGATATAATGTGGAAAAATAACGCGTCCATTGCCATTCCCAGTTGGATTTAAATCATATACAGCAAAGTCCCCACTTGTTCGATTCGGATACTCCTTTTCTAAAAAGTCCTTATGTATTTTCCATAATGTCTGGAGTGTAAGTTTATCTATCTTCTCGAAGTTAGTATCAGGATATTGTGTTACAATCTGCTCACTATTAACAACTAACACCCTCCCAACTTTTATAGCATTTATATTTGCTACCTCTGTAGATCGAGTGCCTAATCTGTAACATTCTTTGATAAATGGCTTCATACTGGTTGTTACTCTTGTAACATTGCCATTTTGATATTCTATTTTTATGGGAACTACTCCAGCATCTGTTTCAAGAAAAACCTCTGTAATAGGGTTATGAATTTCCAAACCTAAAAATTCGTTAAAATTTGTTTCCAGAAGTGCCTTACCAAACACTTGAGTTAACCCCCCGCAACTACTAATAAAATTCTTTCCCGATACACTAACTATTTTTACCTTTACTCGATTCTTATATTTTAATCTATAAAATAAGCCAGTCTGATGGCCTCTAATACCAGGAGGCAAAAGTGCCAACAGGGACCAGCTGATTTCTTTACCCTTTGGTATCTGATCTCCGCTTAGTAGAATTATTTCGTTGCCACCCATATGCCCTTTCACAAAACTTATCATACTCTTTTTCACCACTTTTACTCCGGCTTTATTTATCCTTCTTTGATAAAAAAATCCGATTCCTTTATCACTTCAATTAATAATATATTTCGTGTCTTTTGTCAACTACTGTTGGCTCTATGCTGTAAAAGGTGTATTTATAACGTTTTAATTTCCGTTAAAGGTTGCAACTATTATTTCATTCCTTTTAATCCTGCCTTTTCTTCTCCCTTTTCCAAAAGTCATTTAGTTCCTTTAATAAAACTTATCGCCTCTGCTCGAGTAGCAGGATTCTCTCTAAATATCCCCCTTACCACTGAGGTAACTGTCCTTATTCCCGGCTTTTTTACTCCTCGGATGGACATACAAAGATGCTCCGCTTCTATCATTACCATCACTCCTCTTGGTTGTAAAATATCGTTTATCGCATCGGCTATTTGAGTAGTTAGCCTTTCCTGAATTTGAGGTCTTCTGCTAATTATATCTACTACCCGGGCTAATTTACTTATACCAGTTATTCTTCCTCCTTTGGGGATATAAGCAACATGAGCTCTCCCTAAGAAGGGCAAAAGATGATGTTCGCATACAGAATACAAAGGAATATCTCTAAGAAGGATTATCTCATCATGTTTTTCTCCTCCTAAGATAATAAGCTCTTCCTTAGGTTCTTTCCCTATTCCTCCAAAGATGTCTTCACACATTCTGGCTACTCTTTTTGGAGTATCCTTTAACCCTGGCCTATTCGGATTTTCTCCTATCCCCTCCAAAAATAGCTCTACTGCTTTCTCAATTTTATTTTTATCCATATATTTACCTCTTTTTTTAAAACTTCCCCTAAAATAACAAGCTATTTTGCTTTGTCAATCAACTTTTGTAGGAAAAAATTCTCCAGTTTCAGGAAAATTCTAAATAGTAATTCGATATCCTTCCAAAAAATGGATAAAAGGGAAGAAAAAAGTGCTAAACTATGAACTTTTACCCAATTTTAATGAAACACCGTTCTGCTTAATCAGATTTTTATCAACCTCCTTGCAAAAATTTAGTTTGAGTAGGTTTTCAAGCAAAGCTTACCAATATG
>JAGGXI010000007.1 GCA_021163155.1 Candidatus Aerophobota bacterium | reverse complement strand
GGGTTAGCTTATGTGAAGAATGAAGACCTGACCCCATATTAAAAAGGAATTTTCTTTGTTTTCTAAAACTAAAAAATACCGAAAAATTGCTATAATTTTCTCAGTTTCTTTCCTTTTATCTCTTTCCTTTAAAAATATAAATGCTGCTGAACCAAAGGTAAAAATCATTGGCCGTAAGTTAATAGAGCTAAAATATGAGCAAACCTATTATTTAAATCCAGATGAAACCATTTTAGAAGAAAACCCCTCTTCCCAAACAGAAATAAATCAAGAACTGCAACTTGAGGCAAAAGGGCAAATGGGTAATAAAGTTTTTGTTGATGTAAATTATGACGATACTGCTCCTTTAGTTGAGCAGAGAAAAATCTCTTTAAATTATAAAGGAGAGGAAAGAGAGATTGTTAAAGAGGCTCTCCTTGGAGATATTGAATTGGACCTTCCCCGAACCGAATTTGTTGCCTATAATAAGAGTCTTTTCGGAGCTAAAGTAGAGATGAGAGAGGGCGATTTTAGTTTAACAGGAATAGGGAGCGTTATAGAAGGAATTTCTGAGAGCAAGACATTTACAGGAAAAAAAATATTTAAAAAGAAGGAGATATCGGACACAGTATATCTTAAAGGGAAATATTACAAATTATATTTCGATTCCTCGCACCTTCCTCTTGCCTCAGGTAATACTCAAGTGTATATAGATGATGAAGATGGCACTAATAATGGGTCTGCAACCTGGATGAGAGTTAGCGGTGAAAATGGTGATGTTTATGAGGGATACTTTGATGAGGAGTATCCAGGCGAAGATTATCTTTTTGACAATGATAAGGGGATAATAAAGTTTGAAAAAGATATAAAGGATAACTATATTATTGCCGTTGCCTATAAGGATAAAAATGGAACAAGATACCCGAGTACAGGTTATCGAATGATTAAAAAAGGACAGGATATCTATTATGATAAGTATGAATTTAAGAATTACTACTCTTTAGGTTTGAGGAAGATTCAGCGGGAAGACTTTGTTTTGCATATTCTTGACTTGAATGATAACATTCTCTTTGATTTAAGTAACCCCCAAATATCAGAATATGAAGTAGAGGTAGATTACGACTTTGGTATTATAAAGATTACTAAACCCCTATCTTCTGAGCCGAATAGACCTTTTCCCCAGGCTTATCCTCCCCAACGAATACATCGTTATACTATTTATACCGAGTATGAATCCAGTATAGATACCTACATACTTAAACCAGATGTTATCCCCGAAAGTGAAAGAGTGTATTTAAATGGGGAGCTCTTAAAACGTGATGCAGATTATATAATTGATTACCCTTCAGGTTTTTTAACTTTTATTTATCCGGAGAGAATACCAGAAGATGCAAAGATTAAGGTCAATTATGAGTTAATGCCTTTTGGAGGTGGAAAAGCTACCATCCTTGGGGCAAGACTTGGGTTTAATCCCGGCGAGAGATTCCATTTGGGCTCTACATTTCTTTCTCAAAATTCATTTTCTGCAAGAGAGGTTCCTTCATTAGAATCTACTCCTTCTTCTGATGAAGTAATAGATTTAAATACCTACTTTGATTTTTCTCCTCACCTCCTCTTCCAAAAAAGGAAAATCCCCCTCAATTTAACCATTTCTGGAGAAATGGCTCAGGGAAGGTATAATCCAAATACTTTTGATAGAGCTATGGTAGAGGACTTTGAGTCTACAAAAGTTAGTGATGAGTTATCTATGAGTAAAGATAATTGGCAATTAGGCAGTAAACCACAAAATGTTTCCGAAGATAAAAGAGATGAGATAGAAATTTCAGATGAGGAAATTCCGGGTGATGAGATTAACCCTGAGTGGAGTAAAGATAAAAAGAGAGTTCTTGCTCTTAATTATGATTTTCCCGGCTCTCAATACTGGGATAGTGTTGTTTATGCCATATCTCCTACAGGAGTTGACCTTTCTCAAAGAAACTATCTGGAACTCTGGGTTAAGGGGGATGGAGGCGGTGAAACTATGCATATCGACCTGGGAGTGGTTAATGAGGATGCTGATGGAGATGGGAAGTTAGATACGGAGGATAGAAATAGCGATGGAAAGCTTAATCCGGGTGAGGATACAGGAATTGAAATAGGGGGAAGGCATATAGGAGAGGGTAATGGGAGATTGGACACAGAGGACCTTAATGGGGATGGAAGGTTGAATTCTGCTTTAAATATTAAGTATACCTCTTATAGTCAAGTAATCTATCAAGATTGGACAGGATGGAGAAAGCTTGATATACCCTTAAATGAAGGAATATCACCCTTTTCCTGGGATGAAGTTAGCTCTTTAGTTAAGCATCTTCGGCTATGGATTGAAGGCGATAATCTTTCGGGAACTCTTAAATTTGCCTTTATTGGAATCACCGGAAACCGATGGCAAAGTTACAATTTAGAGACAAAAGCGGTAAATAATGAGGATAATCCCGAGTATAATCCTTTTGCTGATGATAATTTTCGAAATTACTATGAGAGGATGCATAGAAAGTCAAAGACAAGCGAGAGTAAATGGAGAAAAGAAGGGGCTTTTTCCTTAATCTACAATTTAGAGCCTCAACAGAAAGGTTGGGTTCAAGAGACCTATATTAATCCCAGAGATTTTTCTTGTTATAGAAACTTAAATTTTTGGATATATGGCGATAAAAATGGAGAAAATATTTATCTTCGAATAGGTTCTGATGTAGAGGAAGGGGGCAATTATTATACTACCCAAAGTAAAATTAACTATGATGGCTGGCAGTTAATAAGTGTCCCTTTGCAGAATCTTACCTCTTATGGCAATCCTTCCTTTGAGGATATAAATCAACTGCGAATAGAAATTAAGAATGAATCAAATGATATACTAAAAGGGAAAATATATGTAGACGATATTTTCCTCTCCGATGTCATTAAAAGTAAAGGTTTAGCTAAAAGAGTAGGACTAAAAATAGATTCTGGAGATTCTTTTTTAAATGCAGAATATAAGGAGATGAACCCTGCATTCCACACTATAGGAGAGCCTCTTAAAAACCAGGGGCTGCAGCTAAATCGGATAGGAGCAAAACTTTCCTTAACAAAATCCATTCCCCTTTTTTTAAATTGGAGCAAGGAAGAGAAAAATACTTTATCCACACGAGGGACAGATTTAAGCAGTCTTGAGTTAGGCAAAGTAATTAGAGAAGTAAAAGATTATGAGGTAAATTTTCTTTTCCCTGCCTGGCCTGAGGTAATTTTAAAGAAAAAAAATAGCGTTACTGATTACCAATCTTCTCAAAAGAGAAAGATAGAAGAGGCCTATGAGGGCCTATTTAAATATGAGAATCCCCATCATTTCTCGCTTTTACCTTCATCCATTGAAACTCGCTATCAGTTAATAGATAAAGATGATATTGATTCCAAAGGAGGCCAAAAAAGAGAAGAGGCAAGAAGATTAAGAATCAATCTCCCCTTTAATCCTTTGAAAAATTTAAGTGTAAATCCTACTTACTCACAGAATATAATAAATCAAAAAAATAACGAAGGGAAAATGCCAAAGTTAAAGGAGGAGAAATTAAGTTTGACCTCTCGAGTTAGCTTTCTTAACCTAACTCCCGATATTAACTTTGATGGCGGATATAAGGAGAATGGTTTCTTCTCATCCAATTATAATAAAAGAGATATCTACACTCATTCTCAAGCTCACCTTGGTCTTCCTCTAGATATGCAAGTATTTTTCCCAAAATTAAAGCTCTTTAATACCCTTAAATTTTATTCTGTTTATAAAATAGAGAGAGAGGATATTTATGAAGACACTACTACCACCTTAGACCTCATTTCACAACTTGGATTAAAGGAGACGGATTTAAAGGATGGAAGGACAAAATTAACCTTAGAGAGGAGAAATTTCAGTATAAGAGAGATATGGACGCCCCTTGATTTTCTTGATGTTGGCTCTAATTATAGTATATTTAAAGAAGAGAAGATAAGAATAACAACCCCTTATATTACGGAAGTTGAAAGCTGGCCTGATATAACTCTTGATTTCGACCTCTTAAAAACTCCTTTTTTAGATAAATTCTCCTTGAGATCGTTTAAAAGTTCTCTTTTAACATTGGAGTACGCTCAAAAAACAACCAATAAAGAGAATATATCTCACAAGATAGCTTATCAGCCTTCTTTAACGTGGAAAGGTATTTTTAAAAAATCTCATAATTTTACTCTTACTCTTAATTATACCTCCACCCAGAGCAAAGAAGAGTATTATGAAAGAGAGAGAATTTTAAGAGATTCTTCCGATGGTTACACCCTTAAGGCGGATTATTATGTGCTTTTCCCCTGGAAGATAAGAATACCAATTTTTAACTGGAAAGTATATTTTAAAGATAGGGTGCACTTTTCATCAGGAGTTAATGTGGATACAGAAAAGAAATATTACTCCCCAGGGATAATTGGCAAAGATAACTTAAAATATACCTTATTTACAGAGATGGAGTATGAAATAGAGAAGAATTTTTCAATGAAATTGGGGATTGAAGGCTCCTATCTTAAAGATAAGGTAGATATAAGCAAAAGCTGCTATTCTTATAGAGTATCAATATGCGTTGAGGTAAGGTTTTAGTAAATAAGTAAATGAGTAAATGAGTGGATGGGGAAAATAAGTAAATAAGGAAAATAAGGAGTAAAAGTTTTATCCCATTTACCTGTGCGAACACGCAGACAGGTGTCTTCGAGTTAAGGAAAAAGAAAAATTTATGTTTGAGGAGTGAAACGACGAGTTGTTTTGCCTACCTTTTTTGGTCTAATATAGACTAAACTACTGTCAGTTCTCTTAAGGGAACATGGATTGTTTTCTTGGGTTTTTCCTTTGAATGTACCAGCTTCTCCATCTCTTTTACAATCTCTGCTTTGAAGTATTGCTCCCCGCAAATCTGGCATACTCCAGCGGGGACATTCTTGATCACAGCAATTAGTTCATCTCCCCAGCGATAATCTACTATGATTCTTCTTTCTAATACTTTCCCACCACAAAAATGACATTTATGATAGATTCGAGGCATAAAGTTATCTCCTCCTCTTGTAATTTTTAGTCCACTATGATTTCACAGTTTTTCAGGGCATTTTCTATCTCATTGGTAGATATCATATCAAGTTCGCGTTCCCTTTCAGCATGTTTTAAGAACTCGTATTTCTCTTTAGTAATGAGCTTCTTTATCTTTTCTACATCCAATTCTACTTCCTAAATTATATTTCGTTCTTTCTAATATATACGGGTTTTACTCTCTTACGCAGGTACCTTATGTCTGTTCAATAAAGGTTTTGAGGAATTAAGAATTCACTGGAATTATAATTTTACTTTTAACATATAACAACTCTTTGTCTTGTCAACTAACTTTTGCACGAAAAAAATGGTAGCCGCGAGGCTCAGAGCCTGCGTAAAACAGCGCAACCTGAAGGTTGCGGCTACCTTACTTTACCGATCAACCTTAATAGTGTAAGGATAACTACAGCTTAAATGTGGAATCTGTGATTTTGAAATTAATCTTTCTCTTCTTATATAGATCGTTATTAGTGCAAATATTACGGATTTTAAGATATTTTAAAAATCTAATAAGATGAGTTGGTTGACAAAGATAACTTAAAATATACCTTATTTACAGGTATGGAGTATGAAATAGAAAAAAATCTTTTAATGAAATTAGGAATTGAAGGTTCCTATCTTAAAGATAAGGTAGATATAAGCAAAAGCTGCTATTCTTATGGAGCATCAATATGCGTCGAGGTGAGGTTTTAGTGAATAAGTAAATGAGGAAAATGAGGAGTAAAAGTTTTATCCCATTTACAATTTATTTGACATTTTTTATAAAAGATTTATACTATTTATAAATAGATATTAAAAGTTTATTATTTATCTTATTACTAATCGGGGGAAATGACCTCTGTCTCATTATCTGGGCGTATTAGGGCAGAGCGATCCAGTAACGCAACCGACCGAAATATCTGAAGCATATAATAAATGCTGAGGAAAGGAAGGTCGGTTTTTTTTTATTGAATTTAGTTTGGGGTAACCGCCTGTGCTTATACGTTGCAAGAGGGCAGGGGAGGCTTCAGCCTCCCAATAGTAGCCGTAAAACCAGTGAATAGTAAATAGTGTTTAAACTTCGTATTTTTTTCTCAACTCTTAACTTTAAATTATTAAGGGATAATATGGAAAACACTCTTATGAACAATAAAAATAATATTACTCCATTAGAAGATACTTGTCTTAAAGCAGTAAGAATCATTGATTGGATTAGTATATTTATATTTTATCCTTATGGAACAGTTATTAAAGATTTTAGATTTCAGAAGCAAGGTCAGAAAATAGTACTTGCTACGAGAGAAGGTAAATTTCTCGATGGTTGGAAAGGTTATCTTGCCTGCTTAAATCACAATCCAATTTTATATCTAACCAAAATTGATAATAAAGAAATTAATATAGAAATACCTCTTTCAGCATATACTTCCTCACAAGAAGCTCAAATAAAATACAACTTTCCCTTTGCTCAAGTAATAGTAAGATTCGAGCGCACTTTAGCTGATATTGTTTGTTAGGAAGATTTTGCAGTATAAGGTTTTTGGGGAATTTAGTTTACCGCGTCCATTGACGAGAAACTACTGCCTTTGCACTTTCTTAGATTTTGACATTACGGATTTAATTCGGGGGAAATGACCTCTGCCTCATTATCTGGGCGTCTTAGGGTAGAGTGATCCAGTAACGCAACCGACCAAAATATCTGAAGCATATAATGAATGCTGATGAAATGAAGGTCGGTTTTTTTTATTGAATTTAGTTTGGAGTAACCGCCTGTGCTTATACGCTGCGAGGGGGCAGGGGAGGCTTTAGCCTCCCACGAGGACTAAGTGCAAGGTGCTTTTTCTTAATTCTTAATTTAATTCTCAATTCTTAATTTTAAGAGGAGGGGGTGATGAAGATGTAGACAGGTTGAAGAAGTATCAGGCAAGAAGATCGATAATGTGACCATCCATGGATCGACCATTACGGGTAACGGTCGTGACGGGGTCCTGTTATATCGTGCATCTGACTGGTGTGAAGGCCAGATTTCGAATGTGACCATACACTACTCCAACATCTATAACAACACGCAGTTTGGTGTACAAGTGGTATTGCCATATGAAGATGTTGATGCCACCAACAACTGGTGGGGTGCTAATAATGGGCCAAGTCATAGTCCTGGAAGTGGAGATAAGGTTCCCGGTAATGTAACTTATACTCCATATCTTATGCTTACTGTTTCAGCTTCTCCAACAAGCATTACTGCTGATGGCACATCAACTTCTACTATTACTGCTCAGATAACAGATTCTACGGGGGTAGTTCCATCTGACATTGGTAATCTTCCTTCTATGGAAATCCATTTTGCTGCCGATAAGGGTACTCTCACAAACACTATAGTTAATACAGATGCTACAGGTAAAGCTACAACAACACTAAAATCTTCTACTATTTCTGATACGGCAACAGTAACTGCTGCCGCACCTCCTTATGGAGCTGCAGCTACAGCAACTACTGCAGTTGTATTTGGTGCCGGCTCCCCCACAGGCATAACCCTCTCTCCTTCACCTTCATCTCTTATTGCTGATGGAAAGGCAAAGTCAACTGTTACAGCTACTGTAAAAGATGCTAAAGGGAATCTCGTTAAAGATGGAACTAAAGTTAGCTTTACAACTACTTTAGGCTCAATTACATCTTCGGCTACAACATCGGGCGGCAAGGCAAAAGCAACCTTAACTTCAAGCGCAACTTCTGGTACAGCAACTGTAACAGCTAAATCTGATTCCAAGTCGGGAACAGCTAAAGTAGGAATGGTTGGCTTTACCTCAACAGCTACTCCTGATGCAGATACTATCTATAAGAATGGAGAAACGATAAATGTTGATGTTACTATGACAGGTAAGGTTGATAGTGTAACCGCTAACTTTTCTAATATTGACTCCAATGGTCCTACAGCAAAAACAGGCAGCTTAACTGGAGGGACAACTTATAGAGTCAGTTATACATTATCTTCTACCAACACAAAGGCTGATGATACCTATGTTATCCCTGTTAAGGCAACCCTGCATGGAGCATCCATCAGTAAATCTACTTTTATGGCTACCTTAGATAATAGCGGAAAAGCAGGAGGAGTAAAGAATGAGGGTGTCTCTAAAGGAGAAACAAGCCATAAGGTAGTAGGACCTTCAGGCTCAGATACTACAGTTACTGTAAGTGCTAATGAAGATGTTACAATATCTATAGTAACCTATAATAATAATCCTCATCCAGAAGCAGATTTACCTGCCAATACCCTACTCAAATATATTGATATAACCTATAGCAACCTTGATGCTGTAAACTGGCCAGTGAGAGTAGAAATGAGTTATACGGATGAGGAGCTTGAAGCAAGTGGGGTAGTTGAAGAGAATTTAGGCTTATATTACTTTAAAGATAACGCCTGGCATAGATGCTCAAGCACAGGAGTAAAGGCAGCAGAGAACATCATCTGGGCTAATATGTTAAAAGATGAGTCTACAGGCTCTCCCTTGATTCCTGCAGCCTCAGTATCCGACCTTAACAACCTTTTAGTCTATCCCAATCCATTTAAACCAAATGATGGGAATGTAGATACAGGATGTTGGTGTAGCGGAATCACTTTTGGTAATTTAACCTCTGATGCCAAAATCAGTATCTACACCTTAAATGGTGAGTTGGTAAAAGAGATGAATAATCCTGGGATGAGTTGGAATTGGAATGTTTGCAACAAGGGCGGGGAAAGATTAGCCAGTGGAATTTACCTTTATCTTGTCACTAACTCCTCAGGCGAGAAGAAAACAGGCAAGATTGTAATTGTAAGGTAAGGAGAAAAAAATGCGAAAAATAATCTTATTTATTCTTGTAGGTAGTTTAATATTAGGTTTGGGAGCATTCTCCTATGCTGATGGAGTAGGAACTACAGGAGCATCTTGTCTTAAGCTTGGAGTTGGGGCAAGAGCATCAGCAATGGGAGATGCTTTTAGTGCAATAGCTGACGATGCAACCAGTATCTACTGGAACCCTGCAGGACTTACTCAAATTGAGGGAACACAGTTGGGAGCTACTCATACCCAATGGTTGGAAGAGATAAACTATGAGCATTTGGCCTATGTCTCTTCTCATAGGGATAGTGCCTTTGGTTTATCTATTAACTGGCTAAATACAGGAAAGATTGAGGAGACTACATTATCTTATCCAGGAGGAACAGGAAATTCCTTTGAGGCTAAAAGTAGTGTAGTTACTTTAGCCTATGCTCGTAAGATGGGAGAGAGTCTTTCCTTAGGAGCAGGTTTAAAGTATATTGGGGAGAAGTTTGAGAAAGAATCAGCAACATCTTACGGCCTTGATTTAGGAGGATTTTACAAGAAACAAAAGTTCTCTTTTGCTTTAGGAGTTCAAAATATAGGGAATAAAGAGAAGTTTACCGAAGAAGAGGACCCTCTTCCCTTAAACTATAGGTTAGGCATGGCTTATCTTCTTAATGAGCGGATTAAGTTAGCCTTAGATGTGAATAAGCCTTTGGATAATGAAGTAAATTTTCATACAGGTATTGAGTGTCACCTTACAGATACCCTGGCCCTTAGGGCTGGCTATAAGAGTGGACCAGAGGATATCGGCTCTGGAATAACGGGAGGCTTAGGCTTTAAGTTTAAAAATATAAGCATAGATTACGCCTATGTTCCCTATGAGGATTTAGGAGATACACACAGAATCTCCTTATCAGTTAAGTTTTAGCATACTCCTCCTATAAGTAGATATAGCTAAAAAATAATCCCTGTGTTGTCCTTCATTGGGCAGCGCAGGGAAAGAGGGTAAGAAAATTCTAAAACTTTAATAATAAATAAAGATATAATTCATTTTATCGTTCCTTTAGAAAATGAGGAGTGATTGTAGAAATAGTTTGGCCACTTACTGAAAGTTGATATCTCGTTCTCATATTAGCAAAAAGAAGGTTAACATTGGTAGAGCTATTATCTGGGCAATAGTAATAAGCTTTGGTATTGCTCTTTTTTCCGAGTTTTCTCAGTTCTTCTTTTCTTCCTGTCAACCAACTTTTGCACGAAAAAATGGTAGCCGCAGGCTTTAGCCTGCGTAAAGGCAGGATTAAAGGGAAGAGCAGTGAGACGTAAGACGTAAAAAGTGAGACGTGAAAGGCAGAAAAGAGGATTAAAGGATTAAAGGATTAAAGGATTAAAGGATTAGAGGATTAGAGGATTAGAGGGAAAAGCAGTGAGACGTAAGACGTAAAAAGTGAGACGTGAAAGGCAAAAAAAAGATTAAGAGAGGCAAAGAGATACCGGTAGCCGCAGGCTTTAGCCTGCGTAAAGGCAGGATTAGAGGACAAAAAGCAGGATTAGAAAACAAAAAACAGGATTAAAGGATTAAAGGATTAAAGGATTAAAGGATTAGAGGATTAGAGGATTAGAGGGAAAAGCAGTGAGACGTAAGACGTAAAAAGTGAGACGTGAAAGGCAAAAAAGCAGGATTAGAGAAAAAGAGATACCGGTAGCCGCAGGCTTTAGCCTGCGTAAAGGCAGGATTAAAGGGAAAAACAAAGAAAAAGGAGGAAAAATAAATGAAGAAATGGTTAAAGATTATTGGAGGAGGAGTAGTTTTAGCAGTGGGTATTTGGCTAATTGTGATATTTGCTCCTCGGGTTTTAACTTTTTTAGAAGGTATAGTGGGTATAGCCGCTGGAACAGTAGGAGGAATTGTCCTGGCTATCGGGATTTCGGAGTTAAAGGAATAAGCAAATTAGCTCATAGCAAATTCAAAATAAAATCAAATAGCTCATAGAAAGAGGGGGGTCAGGTCTCAACCTCGATGAAGTAGCTGCACACTTCACAGGGCAGGCATTTGACATTTGGTTTGAGTGGTTTTATCTACAAAGACTTTACGGTTTCATTTCATTTCCAATTTTTCTTCTATCAATTTAAGGATGTCTTCCAAACTTATCTCTTCGGACTCTTCAATCTTTGGGGTATGCTTATGATGGGGAAAAGTCTTGATATGTTGGTGATGGGGAGAATTATCCCATTTTAGAAAACCTAATTCGCAACTCTTCTCTAATTTACTAAAAGTGGGTGATTTAACGCGAACAGTTGACCTCTGAAGAAAATTAGATATATTTAAAAAATGATCAAGAAGATAAGGAAAGCATTTAGGCAAAATCGTTATGAATATAGTCTTCATGCTGTTGATTAAGGTATTTTAAGGTATATCACTCGCAAGGAGATTTTAGAGGCGATTGAGAATGGTCAAATAATTGAAGATTATCCTGAAGATAAATTTGGCCCAAGTTGCCTTATTTGTGGAAAAACTAGTTTAGAAAGGCCTTTGCATGTTCAGTGTTCGTATCCTACCAGACCAAAGGTTAAAATTATTACAGTATATGAACCCGATCCAGAAGAATGGGTAGATTTTAAGAAGAGGAGGCGATAAATATGAGGTGTGATTTATGCGGGGGGAAAGTTGAAAAGAAATTAATTAGTTATACGCTTTTTTATGAAGGTCACTGGATTATTGTGGAAAATGTTCCTGCAAAAGTTTGTCAGCAGTGCGGGGAAAAATTATTTGATCCCGAAGCTGTAGAACGATTACAAAAGATTATCTGGGGCAAACAGACCCCTCAGAAAAAAATCAAGATACCTATTTTTGATCTTTCTTCAGTATAATAAAACTTTATCATAACTATTGACAAATATAATCATTTATAGCTTACCGTGTAGGCTATTTGAGCCCTACACCTCAAAATATTGAGGTTGAATCGTATAAACTCAGGAGGCTATTGGTCCCTGAGGTAGGCAAAAG
>JAGGXI010000090.1 GCA_021163155.1 Candidatus Aerophobota bacterium | reverse complement strand
AGGGAGAAAGAGAGCTACCCATAGGTTTAGCTACATACTTGTCTCTTCTTTTGGCAATCTCCTGGGATTTTGGTCCCGGCAGGCTGGTCTTAATTGAAATAAACTTATCCATTTTTTTACCTCCCTTAAAATAACTATATTAGCGAGAAGAACTATTATATTACACTTTACATTTTTTAAATCCTTTTTATTTACTTAATATCAAATTTTGTCTTCTTTAATCTTATTAAAGTCTTTTTTGTATTTTACTCCTATTTTCAGACAGGTTCTCTGTTTAAAGACGCGTTGCTGATTTCTTTAATTTTTTTAGGTTTTAGCTATTTCAGAGAGAGTATCCCGAGAAATCATTTTTTTCTCCAATGATTATTAATTCACATTTCTTGGTGATATTCTTTACAGGGAATGGTCGCGACCGTTCCCTATCACTTTTGTTTTGTTTTTCTTGTTTTGCTTTTTAATCCCTTATTTTGTTTTGCTTTTCCCTCTAATCCTCTAATCCTGTTTTTTACTCTTATTAAATCAGCTCCACCAGTATAGCCTTTTGAAGGTGAAGGCGATTTTCTGCCTGCTCAAAGACAATGCTATTTTCCCCATCTATAACCTCATCTACAATCTCTTCTCCTCTATGGGCAGGAAGACAATGCATCACTAAAACCTCTTTTTTCGCTCTTTTTAATAAGTTTAAATTTACCTGATAAGGGAGAAAAACTTTTTTTCTGATATCTTCTTCTCTTTCTTCTCCCATGCTTGTCCAAACATCTGTGTAGATAACATCTGCTTCTTTCACGGCTTTTAGAGGATCATCAATAAAGCTTATCTTTTTTCCATTGATTTTTTTTGCTTTTTCAATTATCTCTTTATTTGGCTCGTATCCTTTAGGATTAGAAACAATAATATTTATTCCCAATTTTACTGCTCCTAAAATAAGAGAATGGCAGACATTATTTCCATCGCCTATGTAACATAAGGTTATTTTACTCATCTCTTTTGTTCTTTGCCAGAGAGTGTAATAGTCAGACAGAGCTTGACAGGGATGAAAAAGGTCTGTTAGCCCATTTATTACAGGAATAGTGGCTGCCTTAGCTAACTTTATTACCTCATTCTGGTCAAAGGTTCTAATCATAATACCATCAATGTATCTTGAGAGCACTTTAGCCGTATCCTCTATAGTCTCTCCCCTCTTCAACTGCATACTTCCCGGTGATAGGAATACAGGATGCCCACCCAATTGATACATTCCTACTTCAAAGGATAGACGAGTGCGGGTGGACGGTTTTTGAAAGATCATTCCTAAGCTCTTTCCTTCAAGAGGACGATAAATTTTATTTCCCCTCCATAAATTTTTTATCTCATCCGCCTTATCAAAAAGATTAAGAATATCTTCTTTGCTTAAATCAAGTATAGAAAGTAGGTCTTTCTTCATTTCTCACCTCTTATCTTATTTTTTAATAATTTGTTTACTATTTGAGGATTAGCTTTTCCTTTCGTTTTTTTCATTATTTCTCCCACTAAAAAACCTAATGCCTTGTTTTTTCCTTTTTTGAAATCATCTACTGCTTTAAGATTTTCACTTATCACTTTATCCACTATTTTTCCTACTTCTTGCTCATCACTGATTTGAATGAGTCCTTCTTTTTCGATTATCTCCTTAGCCCCTCTTCCTGTTTTAAACATTTTCTCGAAAATCTTTTTAGCAAGTTTTCCGCTGATTATCCCTTTTTTAAATTGGTCTAAAAGTTCAGCTGTCTGATAGGGAGCAACTTTAACTTCCTTTATAGACTTTTTCTCTTTGTTAAGCAAGTAGAGAAATTCTCCCATTATCCAATTACTCACTATTTTTGGATAAGAAAAAATTTTTATACACTCTTCAAAATAATCGGCTAATTCTTTAGAATCCGTGAGAACTCCAGCATCATATTCAGGAAGATTGTATTCCCTAATAAATCTTTGATATCGCTCTTTTGGCATCTCTGGAAGCCTACTTTTTAAACTTTCTATCCACTCTTTATCTATGTTTAAAGGTAAAAGGTCGGGTTCAGGAAAATATCTATAATCATAAGCTTCTTCCTTGCTCCTCATAATATTGGTCTTTTTTCTTTTGCTATCCCATAGGCGAGTTTCTTGAGTTATTTTTTCTCCTTTATCCAGAATTTGAGATTGCCTCTTTACCTCAGCTGTAAGACCATCCTTTACTTCTTTAAATGAGTTCATATTTTTAAGCTCTATTTTTGTTCCCATTTTCTCACCCTTAGGGGCAAGAGAAATATTAGCATCACATCGTAAAGATCCTTCCTCCATATTACAGTCACTAACTTCAAGATACTTAAGAATTCTTTTAAGCGTTACTAAATATTGATAAGCTTCTTCAGGAGAATGAATATCTGGTTTGCTTACAATTTCCATTAAAGGGATACCGGCTCTATTGTAATCTACAAAGCTTACTTCTTTATCTTCAGAATATTTTGTCTCTTCTCCATGAATGAGCTTGCCAGCATCTTCTTCTAAATGCACTCTCTCAATTTCTATTTTTTTAGCTTTGCCCTTTAAATTTATCTCTAAGTATCCATCGTTGGATAATGGTTCGTCATATTGAGAAATTTGATAATTTTTGGGTAGGTCAGGATAATAGTAATTTTTTCTGGCAAAGCGACAAAAAGAGTTGATCCTACAATTTAAAGCTATTGCTGTAAGAAGTGCATATTCTACCGCCTTTTTGTTAATTACAGGAAGAACCCCTGGTAGGCCCAAACATACAGGACAGGTTTGTGTATTGGCAGCCTTTCCAAAATCTGTGCTGCAACCACAAAAGAGCTTACTTTCGGTCAATAGTTCTGCATGAACCTCTAATCCTATGGTAATTTCGTAATTCACTTTATACTTTTACCCCATCAATCTTAGTTTGACAATATTTGCACTTTCCATCTTCAATATTATATTTCTCTATGTTATAACTATAGCGTTTAATCAATATTTTACCACAATTATAGCAGTAGGTATTCTCTCCTTTATCACCGGGGATATTTCCTGTATATACATACCTTAGGCCTGTCTCTAAACCTATTTCTCTTGCTTGATGAAGAGTATTAACAGGAGTAGGAGGAATATTTGTTAGTTTATAATAAGGATAAAATCTGCTTAAATGCCAGGGAATTTCCTTTCCTAAATTTACTATAAATTCAGCTATTTTTTTAATCTCTTCCTCAGAATCATTTAAAGTAGGGATAATCAATGTGGTTATTTCTAACCAGATTCCCAGTTTTTTCATAAGCTCTAAAGTTTTAAGGACAGGTTTTAGATGGCCGCCACATATCTTTTTATAAAAATCTTCACTAAAACTCTTTAGGTCAACATTAGCTGCATGGAGATAGGGACTTATTTTTTTTAAAGCCTCCTCACTTATAAAACCATTGGTAACAAAGACATTTTTAATTCCTTCTTTTATCGCTAAACGAGCTGTATCATAAGCATACTCAAAGAAGATAGTAGGCTCGGTATAGGTATAAGCAATGATTTTACACTTGTTTTTTTTGGCTAATAGAACAATCTCTTCAGGAGAGAAGTTTTCCCCTCCTATTTCTCTCTGTTCTTCAGGAAATTGGGAAATATCACTGTTTTGACAATAAAGACAGTGCAGATTGCATCCTACGGTAGCCAAAGAAAAGGCATTGGAACCAGGATAAAAGTGGTAAAGAGGTTTTTTTTCTATGGGGTCTACGGCGTATGAAATAGCTTTTCCGTAAACTAAAGTATATAAAACTCCTTCTCTATTTTCTCTTACTCCACAGATTCCCCTTTTAAAATTAGCAATTCTGCAGTGATGAGGACATAATTCGCATCTTACCTCTTTATTTTCCAGATTTTTATAAAACATAGCTTTTTGCATGGAAGTCTTCTTAAAAATAAGCAGTTAAATAATAATATGTAAAGATGTCTCTTTTGTCAACCAAGTTTTGTAGGAAACTCATCTTATTAGATTTTTAGAATATCTTGATTATTATAAGAAAGCATTAGTTTGGGGTTTATATGGTTATCGAGGGGAAAAGTCCCGAGATTCTCTTGACAATTTACTATTTTTTGTTAATATCTTTTTTGTAATAAGTTTGGAAGTAAATTAACATTTATCAATAGTTTGGAAAGTGTTGTAGGGCAAAAAAACATAAAACAGAAAAAGAGGTTAGAGATGAAAAGAGTGAGTTATAAAAATAAATATTTAGAAACAAAAGAGGAGCTTGAATTCGAAAGAGAAAGATTAAGGAATACTCAAAAAGAGCTTTCTCTATTGCAAAAAAGGTTTAAAGAGATGAAAAATGAACTTGCTTTAACGGATAAGGAAGCTACAGAATATCTTGATTGCCTTAAACGGTTAAAAGCAGAGTTTGAAAATTACAAGAAACGTAGTCTAAAGGAAAAAGAAAGAATAGTAAAATTTGCCAATGAAGATTTGATTAAACAATTTTTTCCTTTGTTGGATGACTTAGAGAGAGCGTTGGAGTCTGTAAAAGGGTCGAAGAATTCTGCTTCTTTTTTAGAAGGAATAAAAATAATCTTAGTACAGTTTAAGCATCTGCTGAAAAATCAGGGAGTAGAAGAGATTAAGGCTCAAGGAGAGGAGTTTAATCCTTATTTCCATGAGGCTATTATGCAAGTAGAGTCAAATGAATATCCTGATAATTTAGTAGTTGAAGAAATAAGGAAAGGTTATAAGCTGAAAGACAGAATTTTAAGACCAGCGATGGTCAAAGTAAATAAAAGAAATAATCTATCCTCAAGTGTGGCAAAGAAAAAAAAGAGAAAGAAGTGATATTTTAGATTAGATTTGGTAAATTATTGAGGAATAAAATCCAGTAGTTAGGAACCAGAATCCAGAAGAGAACCCAAAAGGCAAAAAAACAGGATTAAAGGATTAAAGGATTAGAGGATTAGAGGGAAAAACAAAGAAAACAAAAAGCAGGATTAAAGGATTAAAAAACAAAACTTGGATTTATCTCAAACAATTAAGCCTGTAAAAGATTTAGTTGGTGTTGCTTATTCTGGCTTCTTAAACAACAATAAAATGGAGGTTTTGTAATGAGTAATAAAAAGGTATCTAATAAGATAATAGGTATAGATTTAGGAACTACCAATTCCTGTGTCGCAGTGATGGAAGGAAACGAAGCTACTGTTATTCCTAATCAAGAGGGGTCTCGAACCACTCCTTCTATAGTAGCTTTTACTGATAAAGGAGAGATGTTAGTAGGAGAGTTGGCAAAAAGGCAGGCAATAACTAACTCTGCTAATACAGTTAGTTCTATTAAAAGAGTGATGGGCCGTCGTTATGATGAGGAAGCAGTAAGAGAAGCAGAAAAAAGGGTTTCTTGTAAATTAATTAAAGATTCTGACGGTCGGGTAAAGGTAAAAGTAAATAAGGGAGAGTTTTTACCACAGGAAATATCTGCTCGAATTTTGCAGAAGATGAAACAAACAGCAGAACAGTATTTAGGAGAAAAAGTAAAACGAGCGGTAATCACTGTTCCTGCTTATTTTAATGATAGCCAAAGACAGGCTACTAAAGATGCAGGGACTATTGCTGGCCTTAAAGTAGAGCGAATTATTAATGAGCCGACAGCAGCGGCTATGGCCTATGGGTTAGAGAAAAAAGGAGAAAAAAAGATCGCTGTTTATGATTTAGGAGGAGGAACTTTTGATATCTCTATATTAGATGTTGGGGATAAGGTGGTGGAAGTCCTTTCTACTAATGGAGATACCTATTTAGGAGGCGATGATTTTGACCAACAAATTGTAAATTGGATAGCAGATGAATTTAAAAAGGAGAATGGAATAGATTTAAGAAAGGACAGAATGGCGTTACAGAGGTTAAAAGAAGCTGCTGAGAAGGCTAAATGTGAGCTTTCATCAAGTTTGGAGACTCAGATAAATCTTCCCTTTATTACTGCTGATGCCTCTGGACCTAAACATTTAAATATAACCCTTACTCGAGCTAAATTGGAACAGTTATGTGAGGATTTAGTTGAACGAACAATAGTACCTTGTAGACAAGCTTTAAAGGACGCTAAATTAGAACCGCACGATATTCAAGAGGTTGTTTTGGTGGGAGGACAGACCAGGATGCCTAAGGTTCAAGAAAAGGTGAAAGAATTTTTTGGGAGAGAACCTCGCAAGGGAGTCAATCCAGATGAGGTAGTGGCGGCGGGAGCTGCTATCCAGGGTGGAGTTTTAGCAGGAGAGGTGAAGGATATTCTTCTTCTTGATGTAACTCCTCTTTCTTTAGGCATTGAAACCCTGGGAGGGATATCCACCAAGCTTATTGAGAGGAATACGACTATTCCTACCAAACAGAGTAAGATATTTACTACTGCTGCTGATAATCAAACGGCGGTGGATATTCATGTTTTGCAGGGGGAAAGAACAATGGCTAATGATAATAAAACTTTGGGGAGATTTCAACTTACAGGTATTCCTCCTGCTCCTCGAGGTATACCTCAAATTGAGGTTACCTTTGATATAGATGCAAATGGAATCGTTAATGTTTCTGCAAAGGATAAAGGGACTGGTAAAAAGCAGGCAATTACTATTAGAGAATCGGGGGCTTTATCGGAGGAAGATAAGGAAAGGATGGTCAAAGAGGCTGAGCAGCATATTGAAGAAGACAAAAAGAAAAGGGAACTTATTGAAGTTAAGAATCAAGCTGATAATATAATCTATGCTACAGAAAAAGCGCTTAAAGATTATGGAAGTAAAGTTAGCGATTCCGAGAAAAAGGGAATACAGGATGCTATTGATGAGCTTAAAAAAGTGAAAGAATCTGGTAATGCAGAGGAGATTAGAAAAAAGATAAAGACTTTAGGAGAGGTATCTCAAAAATTAGGTCAAGCTGTATATCAAGAAGCAGCTAAAAAGGAAGCGGGAGTAGGTAAAGCTAAAGAGGAGAAAAAACAGACTGAAGAAAAAGAAGAAAAAAAAGAAAAAGGTAAAGAAGAAGATATAACAGATGCAGATTATAAAGTGGAGGAATAAGGAGGAGTGGCAAAGAGGGATTATTACGATATTTTAGGTATATCCAGGACTGCTTCTTCTGAAGAGATAAAGAAAGCCTACAGAAGATTAGCTGTTAAATATCATCCTGATAAGAATCCGGGCAATCAAAAAGAGGCAGAGGATAAATTTAAAGAGGTATCCGAAGCCTATAAGATTCTTTCTGACCCTGAAAAGAGGCAGATATATGACCAATACGGACATGCAGGGTTAGAAGCAGAGGTAGGAGGAGGAACTGGAGCCGGGTTTGGTGGTTTTGATTTTGACCCCTTTAAGATTTTTGATGAGGTTTTTGGAAGAGGGTCATCGGGTGAAGATTTTTTTGGAGATTTTTTTGGAGGGCGGAGAACTTATCAGGATGGAGGAGCTCAATATAGAGAAGCTCAACCAGGTTCCAATCTTCACTACAGACTTGAAATATCTTTTGAAGAGGCAGCGTTTGGGACAGAAAAGGATATAAGACTCTCTCGTTATGAAAAATGTCAAACTTGTGGAGGAGGGGGTGTTAAACCAGGCTCGCATCCTCGGGTGTGCCCAACCTGCAAAGGAACTGGTTATGTAAGAATAAACCAGGGATTTTTTTCAATCTCAAGAACTTGCACACATTGTCAGGGAAGAGGAACAATAGTAGATAATCCTTGTAAAGATTGTCGGGGAACGGGAAGAATAAAGAAATCACACAAAATTAAGGTAAAAATCCCTGCTGGTGTTGATAATGATTCTCGTCTTAGATTAAGAGGAGAGGGAGAAGCAGGAGTGAGAGGGGGGCCTCCAGGAGATTTATATATTACTCTTCGTGTAAGAGCTCATCCTATCTTTAAAAGGGAAGAAAATACGGTTATTTGTGAGGTTCCTATTACTTTTACTCAGGCTGCTCTTGGAGATGAAATCAGAGTGCCTACCCTTGATGGCAATGTAAGGCTTAAAATTCCTCCAGGGACCCAAACCAATAAAATCTTTCGTTTAAAGGGCAAGGGTATTCCCTACCTAAATTCTTATGGTCGAGGGGACCAATGGGTAAAAATAGTGGTAGAGACTCCTGTTAGTTTAAGTAATGACCAGAAAGAACTTCTTAAAAGATTTGAAGAACTTGGACGAGGAAACGGGCAACCTAAAGTGAAAGAGTTTTTTAATAAGATAAAGCGGATATTTAAGTAAATGAGTAGATGAGTGAATGAGTAGATGAGGAAAGGAAGTGCAAGAAATATTACTAAAAAGTTTCATCCCATTCACCCATTCACCCATTCACCCATTAACTCATTCACTTCTCAGAAGGTAGCCTTAGCTACTTTAGGATGTAAAGTAAACCAGTATGAGACTGAATTTATAAGAGAGAGACTTGAGGAATCTGGTTTTACTATTGTTCCTTCCAAAGAAAAGGCAGACATATACATTATAAATACCTGCACAGTAACCCAGAAAGCAGCTCGAAAGTCAAGAGAGCTAATAAATCAAGCAAGAAAAAGAAATAAAAAAGCCTTTTTAGTTATCACTGGTTGTTATGCTCAGGCAGAGGGGGAAAGTTTAAAGGAGAAATTCCCCTGGATAGATTTAGTAGTAAGAAACGAAGACAAACTTAATATAGATAGATTAATAAAAAAGAGAGAGAAAACTTCTGCTTCTCGAAGCTCATTCATTCACACATTCTATGACCATAATCGAGCTTTTGTAAAAATAGAGGATGGCTGTAATCAATTTTGTAATTATTGCATAATTCCCTATGTCAGGGGAGATAAGGTCAAGAGTCGTCCTTTAGGAGAGATTATTACAGAGATTAAAGAATTGCTAAAGAATGGGTTTAAAGAGATTGTTTTAGGAGGAATAAACTTAGGTCTTTACGGAGAAGACCTTAAACCGAGAATCTCTTTGGTTAATTTATTAGAGATGATAGATTCTTTAAAAGAAGATAATATAAGAATAAGACTTAGCTCTTTGGAGCCACATCTAATTACTGAAGAGCTAATAGATTTCATGGCAAACTCTTCTTTAGTCTGTCCTCATTTACATCTTCCCTTGCAGAGCGGAGATAAAGATGTTCTTAAGAGAATGGGGAGAAGATACACCCCTGATGACTACAGGAATCTTGTAAAAGAAATTAGAAAAAAGATTCCCTCTATAGCTATTACTACTGATATTATAGTTGGTTTTCCGGGAGAGAGAGAAGAAGAGTTTCTTAATACCTACCATTTTCTTGAAGATATAAAATTTAGTCGGGTTCATATATTTAGATTTTCTCCTCGCAAAGGAACTCCAGCTTATTCGATGGACCATCAAGTAAACGAAAAAGTAAAAAAAGAAAGAAGTGAAAAATTAAGAGAGTTAGTGAAAATCCATTCTCTTGAATTTGCTTCTCATTTTTTAAATCACTCCTTAAGAGTTCTTCTTGAAGAAAGAAGAGACCCTGTAAGCGGGTTACTTACAGGATACACAGATAATTATATTCGTGTATTTATGGAGGGAGGAGATGATTTAAAAAATAGACTGGTGATGGTAAAGCTAACTGAAAAGAGGTATGGGGTCAGGTCTTCAAACTTCACATAAAACATTTTATGGAATTGGGTTAGCTTATGTGAAGTTT
>JAGGXI010000032.1 GCA_021163155.1 Candidatus Aerophobota bacterium | reverse complement strand
TTTAACAACTTCACGTCCAAAGAAGACCTCGCTCACAGGCTAACCTCTACTTCTTTAGCAATAACCCCTGGCTTAGTTTTAATTTCGTTAACCTTTTCCATGCCTTCTAAATAGCAAAGCATTGCCTCCCTTTGTATTTATCCTGTATTACATCTAACTGAAATGGAAAATATCTTGTTCCCCTGCCAATAAGTTGCGCCTCACCCATCGTCGTATTGCCGGGCTTATACTTTCCGTGAACCCATTTTCCATCTCGCGTATCATATAACCTTACAATATCAAATAAGTTAAGCACATCCCAACCTTCATTTAGCATATTAACCGCAAAAATAGCCCTTATTTCATTATTTTGACTTTCTAAAGAATTAAGTTTTAATTGTTTCTCTTCGTCAATATTTTTAGAATCTAAAAGCATACACTTACTTGCAGAAAAATCCTTTTGCAGTTCTTTGATTAAATTGTCAAAAGTTATATTCTCTTTTTGGAAATAGTTAAATGTCTTTTCTAATATTATGCCCTTTGCCCGTGAATATATTTCTTGAATATTTTTAGAAGATAAATTTTTTATTTTTAATAAAAAAACTTTCGTAATTTTCTTTTGATTCCTTAATACTCTTGGATTTAAAAAGAATTACCGGCTTTAACCTTATTTTGTGTTTTCCGGCAATTTTTCTGCGATATTGGCTTAAAATAACTGTCTGCAAGGCCCGGTCAATGGGGTCTAAATCTGTCTGTAAAACTTCTATTTCTTTTGAATATTTATCCAGGCGAAATTGCTTGAGATCGTATTGAAAAATAATTTTGTTTTCGTATTTTTGTCTGATATTCTGATTGCCCAAGTCAATCGTTGCTGTAAACTCCAGCAAAATATTTTTAAGATTGCTTCTAAAAATTCGCTCAACTGTGTATTCCCAACTTCTTTTTTCTTCTTCTTCCGTTTTGGTCAATTTGGATTTTGTCAGGGTTTGTAAATGATGGGCCTCATCGGAAATAAGGACAATTTCTTTATCCTCAAAATCCTCATAAGTTAAAGCGTTTTCTTGTGGATGATTTAAGCGTGTATGTAGTCCCTGAATAGTGGTGAAAATAATATTGATATTCTCCGGATTTGCCGCTTCAAAATTTTGGACCTCTTTAATATCAACTTGTTTTTCACCGAATTTAATTTTGGGAGCAAAAAGGTATTTTTCTGATAAAGGATTTAAAAAATTATCTTTTGTTTTTTCAATAATGTTTCTGCTGTTTACAAAAAAGATAAAATTGCGGTAGCCAAGTTTATATAAATATAAAATATTAGCTACCATTATAAGCGTTTTACCGCTTCCGGTTGCCATATGAAAAAGAAGTTGAGCCGGAAACTGCCTTTTTTGGTAGCCATTAAAATAAAAATCAAATCTACCCAGCGTTTCTTTTTGATATCCTCGCAGTTCAAACTTTGGATTGAGATTTTGGATAATCTCCTCGCTGACACGCGAGGTAAAGAAATCCTGTCCAAATGATTCTTTTAATGAATTAAAAGTTTCGTAGAGCATCATATTTAATCACCTATAAGATTGGTAATTATTTTAATAAGAATATCTTTTTCTTTTGGGTCACTTACAGCAGTCAAAAGAGACAGAGCGGTTAAAGCATTATCATTGATTTTCTTTTCGCCGGATGGACGATAAAGATAATTGTTTTTGTCTAGAAAATAGACAAATAAAAAGGAGACAATCCGTTTGTTGCCATCAATAAAGGGATGGTCTTTTATGATAAAATACAAAAGATGGGATGTTTTTTCTTCTAAAGAAGGATAAACTTCTTTTCTATTAAATGTCTGATAAACACTTCCAAGAACCGCTTGGAATCTTTCTTCTACTTCTTGTCCAAATAAATCACTGCCTTCTTTTTTAAAAATCAAATCCTTTTTAATCTGTTGGATAACGACCTTTGCCTGATCGTATTCCAAAACAAATTACCCTTTCCTTTTTTAATAAGCGGCAATTTCTCTTTGTCATACTGTTCTAAAAGTGTTAAAATTTTGGAATAATTAGCAAGAAGATTCAACCTAGATTCGGTAAACTATGCCATTTCATACTAAAAGTTCATTTTTTGTGTTTTTTTGAATACAACTTTAGTTCAATTTACAAATTAAGGCAACAATTTTTACTCCTGATTCTCAAAAATTTGTCTTTTGCCTGAATTCAGGCAAATTTTGGCATACCCTCCCTATTAAGACTAAAAAAAGGGAACTCTGCCATCTTTTTAATGAACCAAACGGCTAAACTACGTAATAAGGTTTTCCCCTGGCTAATTCTCTAATAAAAATATAGTCTACAAGCTCTTTATAAGGATGAAATTTAGAGAACTTGATAAAGTACTGCTTTTTCTTTCTCTGAATTAATGCTGGTAGATTTAAAAGGCACATTCGGATCCACTTAATGCACCTGGAGATAAACTCCTCTGGCAGGAGAAACCTTTTAAACCAGTTTAAAATATTATAGGCTAAGGCTACCAAAAAGAACTCCTTGAAGCCTGTTTTGCTGTGAGATTTTCCGCCATCTAATCTATTGATTAGATTGAAAATCTTGAGCAATTGCCTCTCGAGTTGTCTCCTCGTGAAAGACTCTAAGTGCAGTCAATGCAAGAATTTTAGCTCCATTAATTATAGCCTGATGAGCTTTTTCTCCTTTAACTGCGGCAGCAAATTCACGTGTGTGCAATCCTACACCTGGCTTAGTAATAGCAAGCATAGGATGAAGAGCAGGACACCTTTGGCTAACACTACCTATATCAGAAGAGCCAACTCCCGGCCCTTCCCTATCAACTTTCAGACCCATCTCTTGATAAATATGGGCAAGTAGCGATTCTCCAGCAGGATTAGGCCTAAATTCATCAAAAGAATCTTCAAAGTGCCTTATTTCTACTGTAGTCTGAGTAGCAATAGCGGCTCCTTTGGCGCAATCTTTCACTTTTTTTACTACCTGATTAAGATAATTCCTTTTAGGGGCCCTTATATAAAACTGAGCAGTAGACTTCTCAGGAACAATATTAGGAGCTTCTCCTCCTTGAGATATAATACCATGCATTCTCACCTCGGGTAATACGTGCTGTCTTAACATATCTATAGCATGAAACATTAGTTGTACCCCATTTAGAGCATTTTTACCATGCCAAGGAGAAGCTGCAGCATGAGAAGCCTTTCCTGTAAAAGTAAATTCCAGGGTATCCATAACTAAAAATGTAACTTTAACACAGTTTTTATCAGCCATATGAATCATAATAGATAGATCGTAATTATCAAAAATCCCTTTTTCAGCCATATCTACTTTAGCTCCGGTAGTCTCCTCAGCTGGTGTTCCAATTAAGTCAAGCTCTCCTGCAATAGCCTCTTTAACTGTAGAGAATCCTAAACCAGCAAGAAGACTAATAGATCCACTAACACAATGACCACAAGCATGGCCTATCTCAGGAAGAGCATCATATTCTATAAGAAAGGCTATTTTGTATTTTCCCCGCCCTTTCAACCTTCCTTTAAAAGCAGTTGGCATATCTGCAAAGGGCATTTCTACCTCAAACCCATATTTTCTTAAAATCTTTGCAATCTTTTTTGAAGATTCATATTCAACCCCGGATAGTTCAGGATGATCAGCTAAATCATCACTATGAGCAATAATCTCTGGAGCAAGACGGTCGATCTCTTGAAAAATTTGTTCTTTCCATTGCTTAAGTCTTATCTCTATATTTTCCCTCCTTGTATAATAAGTAGTGTTAAAAATATCTTAGTAATTTTTCTCTTAAACTCTTTATTATTAAGAATTTTAGTGAAATCTACTTGCTTCCTCCTCTTCTATCCCTCCCTTAAAAGGATCGTGCCTCCAGTTCTCTATTATTCCTGGAAGAACAACACCATAATATCCATTTAGAATTGGATGTTTTAACCTTTATTAATAAACACTTTTACTTTTTCTGTAGTTTATGCAAGCAACGTAGTGATCACGCTCCCCTTGAACAAGCGGAGGCTCCTCTTCATGACACTTCTTCGTAGCATATGGACATCGAGGGTAGAATCTGCAGCTAGAAGAAACCAAATCCGAGGTTAACGACAAATAGCCTTTAATTGGAAGATCATGAATTTTTACTGTTGGGTCGGGCACTGGCACAGCAGAGATTAAAGCTTGAGTGTAAGGATGCAATGGTTTATTGATGATATCTTCTGTTTGAGCAATTTCTACAATCTTCCCGAGGTACATAATCGCAATCCTGTCACAGACATATCTTGCCGTCGCTAAGTCGTGGGTTATATAAATAAATGAGATGCCAAATTTATTCCTCATTCTCAGGAGTAAATCTAAAACACCTACCCTTACGGAAACATCTAACATTGAAACAGGCTCATCTGCAACTATAAACTTTGGCTGAAGAATCAACACTCTACCAGCGCTAACTCTTTGAAGCTGGCCACCACTAAGAAAACCGGGATACTTATCCCAAAACTCGCCAACTGGCTTTAATTCTACCTCTTCAAGTGTTTTCTTTATCAGTGTTTCTTCCTCAGCTTTACTATTAACCAGCTTATGAATTTTGATTGTTTGCCTTAAAGTCTCAGCAACTGTTCTCCTTGGGTTAAGAGACCCATAAGGGTCTTGAAATATCATTTGCATTCTGCGTCGCAGGCTCTTCAATCTTTTTTTACTAAGAGAAATCACTTCTGTTCCTTTATAATATATCTTACCACTGGTAGGTTCAACTAATCTAAGTATTGTTCTGCCCATAGTAGTTTTCCCACAACCACTTTCCCCAACAAACCCTAAGATTTCACCCTCCTTCACACTGAAACTTACATCATCAACTGCACGAACATATTCTTCTTTCCCTGAAAAAATAGATGCAAATAAACTCTTTCCTACGGGAAAATATTTCTTCAGGTTCTCTACCCTTAATACCTCATTATTATTTTTTTCTTTCATAAATTAAACCTACTTAATTTAAATGGCATGCCACAAGATGCCCTTCTTTTTCCCTTATTATAGGTTCTTTTTTGCGACAAATATCTGCAGCGTATGAACAACGTGGATGAAACTTACAACCGGGAGGAGGATTCACAAGCCTCGGAGGAGCACCAGGGATACTCTTTAACTTTTTTTTCTCCCCCTTTATGCTAGGATAAGCCTTTATAAGCGCTTGGCTATAAGGGTGCATTGGATTTTTATATAAAGAAACTGCGCTCGCTTGCTCTACAATCTTCCCAGCATACATAACAGCAATCTTATCGCAAGTCTCAGCTATAACAGAAAGATCATGGGCTATGATAACTATTGTTAGGTGCAGTTTCGCTCTTAAGTCGTTTATAAGACTCAATATTTGCCTTTGCACTATTACGTCAAGGCCAGTTACTGGTTCGTCTAAAATTAATAGTTTTGGATTACAAACAGTAGCCATGGCAATCATTACCCTCTGTTTCATCCCTCCACTAAGTTCGTGCGGATAGCTCTTACTTCTTTCATCGCCTATTCCCACCAAGTTCAACTGATTTTTAGCTCTTTCCAGAGCTTCGTCTTCTGTTATACTTTCATGCTCTAAAATCCCCTCGCTTATCTGTTTTTCAATAGTCATTACAGGATTAAGAGCGTTTTGAGCTGCTTGAAAGACAATCGATATTTCCTTTCCCCTTAAAAGTCTTATCTCTTCATTGCTCATTGAGATAATATCACGTCCATCAAAAACTATTTTACCTTTAACTATACGTCCTGGGGGTGTAACGAATCTCATAAGAGATAATGCTGTAGTCGTCTTGCCACACCCTGATTCTCCTATTAGTCCTAATGTTTCATTCTTGTCTATACTAAAGTTAACCCCATCCACAGCTTTTGCTGTACCTTTTCGAGTAAAATAATATACCTTTAGATTTTTAACTTCAAGTAAAGCCATTTACTAACCTCATTTTGCACCAGATTTTGTACTAATGAATAATAAAACTTGTTTTGATGATCAGAAACCATGTGCTTCTTTATATCCCGGCTCTAATATGTCGGTTATAGCAGTTCCTAAAAAAGTAAAACCAATTATCAAAATAACAATACAGGCGATAGGAGGTAGCACCCACCAAAAAGCCTTACCCATAGTACCTGACTCAAAGGCAAAGTGAAGCATCATCCCCCAGCTTATAGCTGTAGGGTCACCTAATCCAAGAAAGCTTAAAACTGCTTCTGCATAGATTGCCTCTGTAACCATTAAAACAGACTCCGCAAACATTATAGGCACTACATTGGGTAATATTTCATTAAACATTAACAAGAAGTCACTTGCTCCGATACATCTTGATGCTTCAATAAATGTCCTTTCTTTAAGAGATAGCACTTGAGACCTAATTACTCTGGCAGTTGTAGGCCAACTTACAATACTTACTACGAAAATTATATTCCATATGCTTGGGCCTAACACTGCTGCCAAAACTATCATTAACGGTAGCATTGGAAGCATCATAAAGAAATCTACTATTCTCATAAGTATTTCTCCAATTTTCCCTCCATAAAAGCCTGCTATTAAGCCTATTAGGGAGCCAGTAAATACTGTTATAATTGCTGCAAGGAACCCAATAGCCAATGAAATCCTTGAGCCGTATACTATTTGGCTCCATACATCTTTTGCTAAATCGTCAGTTCCAAGCCAAAATTGAGGAGAAGGAGAAAGCAATATATTTTTACTTGTTCCCACTTTAGTTGGATTTACGGTCCGTAGAAATGGAGCAAATATTGCCAGGATTAAAAAAAGTATAATTATCGCCAGTCCAACCAGCCCCATCCTATTTCTCACAAGTAGAGAGAAGAATTCTCTTAGTTTTTTTAACCTTCTAAGGAATCGAGGAGAGATAGTCATTTTTTCTCTCCCCCTACTTTTATTCTTGGGTCTATATAGCCGTATATTAGGTCAATAACCAAATTAGCTAACACAATTGAAATAGCAAAAACAAGAAATACGCCCTGAAGAAGAGGATAATCACGTTTCATTACAGCATCATACACTAATCTACCTATACCAGGCCATGAAAATACCGTTTCAACTTCAATTACCCCAGCCACTGCAAACCCTATATTTACCCCCGTAACTGTAATAACAGGCAATAAAGCGTTTCTTAAGGCATGCTTTATTAGAATAGTAGACTCTTTTAGTCCTTTTGCCCTTGCTGTAAGTATATAATCTTTCCTTAAAGTATCTAACATTGAGCCTCGCGTTAGTAAAACATATTCTCCGATATACCACATTATTATTGAAAATGCTGGAAGACACATATGCCATAAGACATCCTTCCAATATCCAAGCCCGGTTAGTCCTGATGCAGGTGTGGTCATTCCGCTTAAAGGAAAGATTGAAAGGATGTAAGCAAAAATTAGAAGAAGAATTATTCCTAAAGAGAATGCTGGAATTGAATACATTGTTAATGAAAGAGAAAGTATGAATGAATCAACTCTTGTCCCTCTCTTCCATCCAGCAAGTGCCCCAAAAATTGTGCCTAAAAACATGGCTATAGTAAGAGCAGTTAGCACCAACAATAATGTTTGAGGTATTCTGTCAGTAATTACATCGAGCACAGGTCTTTTTTGCCAAAATGATAAGCCTAAGTTTCCGTGGGATAATTCCTTGAGGTAGGAAATAAACTGACCCCACAACGGTTTATCCAAGCCAAATTTCTCCCTTATCAACTGCATCTGCTCACCACTTATCCTGGGATCTCTAAACATCATACGCACTGGATCACCGGGTGCCATACGAAAAATTACAAAGTTTACGCCTACAATAGCGAAAATGGTGATAATAGCTGCTATTATTTTCTTAATCGCAAATCCCTTTAAACCCATTTTATACTCTCCGTTAATCTCCCCTTATCATTACAATAACTACCTCCCCCACAGCTATTACAGGGAGACAATACTTTTTTAATGTAATTTTCGTTTCATAACACTCGTTTATTTCTTCAAATGTACCTTGAAATAAGTCCATGGGTTAATCCATGTAGAGACTCCGCCCATTGTTGCTACATAACCTTCAAGTTTATTAGCCCTTACAGGATCTATTATATCTGGTCTAATCAAAAATCCATCTGGTAAATCCTCAGCTAAAATCTTTTGCATTCGGTATAAGTCTTTCTTTCGCTTTGTCTCGGGAATCATTTTACCAATTACCAAGAATTCTATCAAACTCAGGATTATTATAATAAGCTGTATTCCATCCTTCTCCTCCAGCTTCGTAACTGCGGGCAAACTCCCATATCCAGTTGGTATGGGAGCCAGGTTCCTCCTCGCCAAAGGCAATCTCATATTTCTCCTCTGTTGGAGTATAAATAAACTCATAGATAGAAAGTATCGTGATCTAACACTTTTATGATAGTGTTTACACCTATATCTTCAAGCTATTCTTTTAATTTATTACTTCTCCTACCTTTTTATGTATTTTTATATCCCATTCTCCCATACCCTTATAGTATATATCTCTTTCTTCTTTATTAAATACTTCTGGAGGGAACACTCCCTTATGATTCACCTGTTCTCTTAACATCATTAGTGCAAATATAGCTCCTGAAACTGCTGTAGCATAGGATACATCACTGGCTCCGGGAATTCTTTCGCAGGCTGCTACGGAATTGGGACCTTCTGTCCACAATTGATAATGCAAGTCTTTACCAGCCTTTTTACCATCAACATCCACTGTAAGTATCAGTCTGCTCGTAAACTCCTTATTTTTTACTAGCTCTACTAATTGCTTAGCACTGGGCGTAGGAGGAAGTAACTTTAAGAAAACATCCCGGGGAGCTATTTCCTTACCTTCGATTTTAACAGGCTCTTCACTCATCAACTTGAGATCCACGAGAGACTTCCACAACATAGTCATAGGTTCACCCATCTTAAAATCTACATATTTTACCGGCTTCCCAATGAACTTTGGGATTACTAATGGTTCTTCATGACTATGGTAATACACCTTTCCTTTAGCACCTATAGGAAGAGGAAAATCATATTCTTCCTCTCCACTAAAAGGAGGCATTTCTTTGTAGCCATTATCCCATATCACAGCAGGAGAGCTGAGGTCTTCCAGGTAAGTTTGCGGCTGCCATAAAACTATCGGTTTTTCAGATTCAGTTATAGCATAATCCTTTATCTTTATACTGTCTACTTCATCTAACTCGTCTGCAGCCTCCTTAGCCATAACATTTGTAGTGCCAGCATCAGAACCTGCTAAGATTAGTCCCTTAAGAGAAGCTCCTTCCCATTTTTTAGCATACTTTAATTCTTCTACAGGAATATTTCTGTCCCCTTCTGGAAAATGCTCATTAGTTGCCATGTCTTGATAATCTGTTTTTGCTTCATAACAGGCCTCCATTATTTGGTTATTAAAAACAGATAAGGTAGCATTTACCACTAAGTTAAATTTCCCATCTTTCATAAGTTTTACCATTCCATTAACATCACTGGCATCCAATTTTTCTATTTTTAGTTTCTTGCTCTTGTTTGTTTCTACAACCTCATTCAGCCTTTTTAGGTCCCTGTCACCCAAGACTACCTCTGAAACATCATCAGCTCTTGTAAGTACCCAACTTATTACAGTTCCTTGAGCCCCAGCCCCTATTACTAATACTTTCTTCTTCATATTATTCTCCTTTTTATTAAAATTTTATCTTGACTTTGATTCATTTTAATAACTCTGCTTCAGCTCTCTTCAAAATCTGAGATATCTCCTTTTCTACATCTTCAGGAATAGGCTCAGGTTTGTGAGTAGCTAATATTTCTCTAACTTTTTCTTTAGCCACTTTATCAATGGGCTTAGATCCATTTTTCTCCCATGTCTCGAAGCTGTATATATCACTGAGTCTTGGCATCCATCTTTCTCTGAAATGCTTTAATGTATGTTTTTCACCTAAGAAGATGCCGCCAGGGCCAACTTTATTAA
>JAGGXI010000091.1 GCA_021163155.1 Candidatus Aerophobota bacterium | reverse complement strand
CTACTTTAAGGCATTTTAGAGAGACTCCACCTATAATTTTGGGTATAGTTTTAGTAGTATATTCTCCATTGCCGGGGTCTTCTCTTTCCGGGGAGAAGACAAGGAAAAAGTCTTTTCCTGCTTTTAGGCCCTTCTTCTCAAGAAGGGGCAAAATTAACTCTTCTGTAGTGCCTGGATAGGTGGTGGATTCAAGGGATATAAATGGACAGGCCTTCCTACTGAGGTATAGGTAAACATCAAACAGCTATGCCCACGTTTATCTTCAGGGTAATCTTCAACAATTTCACCCTCAAATATTACCTGTCTGATCTCATCTTTAGAAATAAGTTCTTCTTCAGTGTTCATCTCATCAAGGGCATGCTCAGTATAAATAATTTTCTTTTCTGCAACCTTTTTACTTCACTGAGGAAATTATCCATTAATGATGTCCGTTCTTGCCTCTATTGCTTCTGGGCGTGTATCAATAACTGACATAATTTTTTGGCTCATAGCAAATTAGCTCATAAGAAGCTCATAGCTCATAGCTGATAGCAAATTCAAAACCTAAACAAATTAGCTCATAGATGATAGATCATAGCAAAACCTAAAAAACAAAGCAAAATAGCTCATAGCTGATAGCCCATAGGTCAAAAAAGTAGTTCAAAAAGTGCAACAAATCATTTTCCTCATAATCTTCATAAGATCGGAAACATTTCACTATCTATGGGAGACGACCCGGCTGACATCAAATTTAACTGTGGCAAGTTCATCTGGTGATAGATACTCACTGGCATCCAGTATCTCGATGCCTATGACGTTACCATCCTTATCATAATCCACAATAAATCCTTCCCTTATCTCATCACTCTCATGATATGACGTTTCTTTAAGCCTTATGTAGAGAGCATCTACTTGTTCATCGTATCTTACTCTCACATTTACCTCCAGTATTTTTCTATTTTTGATGTCCAGTAAACAGTTACTACAACTTTGGCATTAACTTTCTGTTCAAAAATAACTCGAAGTAAACCTTCTTCTCCCCCCTCGTTTAAGCTTCTTCTGAGCTATTTTTCTTCCTTTTTAGCAGAGAGTACTTGGCCGGGCGATTTAAGGGCAGCCAATATATCTTTGTAGTTTATCTTTTTTTTCTTGTACTTGCAACTCTGCATACTTGGTAAATTCAACCTTTTCTCTAACCATCTCTCATGCTGTTCTTTTGTTTGTGGTTTGAAAATTCCTTATTTTTGTTTTGATGCATTGTCCAAAGTCCTTCATAGCTGATAGGAAGCTCATTGCTCATAGCTCAATACAGCTCATTGCTGATAGCTCATAGCTGATAGGAAAACCTAAAAAACAAAGTCCAAAACAACTCATAGCTCATTTTTACCGCTAATGGCAGCTAAAACATCAATGTATCTGTTGGTCTTAAGTCCTGAGTCGGGAAACATTGCTCTAGATCCGAGGTCCGTAGTTATATGTCCTATCTCAACTTCACTCTGGGTCAGCAATACTACCGCATTACTACTGTTGATATCCTCTAATCTAGAAACCTTTCTATATTCCAGCTCGCTCTTATTTAAACCTTTCAGGCTCAGCTCAATAATGTCTGCCAGCTCTCCATCTCCTGAGATAATAAAATAAGGGTTGCCTTTTTTATATTCCATTAAAATTAAGTGCTGAATTTTCTTTTTCATCTCTTTTAGAGAATGGATAGTCTTTAATAAATACCGATAGGATCTTTTCGCCTTTTCTGCAAAACCTTTAGGGGTGAGAATATATTGAGCCTTTCTTTTATCCAGTCCTTTAACTTTTATATATCCTTTACTGGCCAGTCTCCTTAAAATAAGATTGGTCATCCCTAAGGATAAACCTACCCCTTCAGAGATTTTTCTCTGGGTGAGGTTTTTCTCCCGGCTTATCTCATCAATTATTTTAAGCTCTCGTTCACCAATTATAGAACTATTCATTTTTTAGCCATAATTTTGTTCAAGATGTGAACATTATAATACAATAGAATTTTTTGTCAAATTAGCATTTTAGCTCATAGCTGATAAGAAGCTCATAGCTCATAGCAAATTCAAAAGCAAAGAACCAAAGTTCAAAACAAAGTTCAAATTAGCTCATAGATGATGGCTCATAGCTGATAGCAAAACCTAAAAAACAAAGTTCAAATTAGCTCATAGATGATGGCTCATAGCTCATAGCTGATAGCTCATATCAATACACTTCGTTATGACCCCCTATATCTATTAATAATACCTTACTTTTATCTTCAACAAATTTAAAAATAATCCGACAGTTGTAGTCCACACTGAAAGCCCATAACCCTTTTAATTTACCGCTTATCTTATGAGTCCTTATTTGAGAAGCGAAAGGATTCTTCTCAAATGTTTCCATTGCAATCCAAAATTTCTTTTTCAATCTTTTATTGATTTTGATTTTCCTTTTATAACTTCTTTTAAATTCCTCATCCCAAATTATTTTAGTCACCTTCTAAATCCTCATATAGCTCCTTAACGTTCCCAGCCCTTACTTTCCCTTCTCTATAGTTAGCCGTTGCTTCTTTAGCTCTTTGAGCAATCCTTTCTCTCTTTGTCTCCATCAACTGCTTCTCTATAATCTCAACCGCATATTCTTTGTCCTCGGAAGATAATCCCATAAATCCCTCAACAACTTCGTTTATCTTCGTTGTTGTATTTTTAGACATTATTTTATCGCCTCCCTCAAATTAGCTCATAGCTGATAGCAAATTTAAAAAACCAAGTCCAAAGTCCGATGTCCGATGTTGATTTGGTTTGTTTGATGCGTAAATTTAGCTTTTGCTCTTATTTCATTTTAACTTTTTATGCTTATAACAAGCCAACCTTCAATTACTTCTTTAAGATTTTTTCTGCACTCCTCAAGAGTCTTTCCTGTGGCCCACACACCTCTAAGTTCAGGAACTTCTCCATAGTAAGGTTCTTCATCATCTATTATTTCATATCTTGCTCTTTTTAAAGCTTCCTCGATATATTCAGTTAACATAGGTAAAACCTTCTGTTTAGTTTGAGTTCACTCAGTGAACTTTTTGTCGTCTACCTCCTCAGGTAAAAATTCGGCAAAGTTAGAAAGAAGCTTTGATACCTGATCTTCATTTTATCCCCCTAAATTTCTTCTTCATTCTTCTGTCATAGAAAAATGTGATAACTTTTATGACCTCTTTTTCTTCCTTAAAAATGACACGCCGGTGGCTTATCTGTCTTTGATTTCTTATTAAACAAACCTTTAGTTCGCAATCCGCCTTTTAATTTATGGAATATTTTATCCATAGTATCCAATAAGTTATCCTGATTATCTATATCCATTATTAATCTTATCATTTTAATTGCTTCAAGTTTCATGCAATCTTATCATTATTTTTGAGAAGATCCCATTATGGTTAATAAGACATGGTTACTTAAGAAAAATCTTCTATCCAGCATTGTCCCCGTTTAAGAATACGATAAACAATACCATCAACTAAACTCCTTATAATTCTCGGCATTGCTAAAGTCCTTCAACAAAAAACAGGTCCCTCTTTTTCTTTACTGTAGAGAAAACTGGGAATTTTACTATATACCTGAGGACAAATTCTCTCTGATTATTTTTGATCTTACATACTTCATGAACCCTCGAAATCCTTCTTTAATATCCTTCGGAAAGCAAGAAGAATCTATTACATCATTCTGAGAGCCATTGTGGAAATGATAAGGATAGGTAGAAATACGTTTCCACATAGTATTTGGAAAATTGTCATAACGATAAGAAAGACCTGTACTCTCTTGTTCCCAGTGGAATCCAAATCTACCCTTTAGTTTTTTAGATAACCATACATCAACAAAACCATCCTTTATAAGGATTATTCGCAGCTTAGTGTCTATCTTTTCAGTGTTATCCACAATATCAGAAAATTCAATTTCCGCAATTCTGGCCAATTCTTCTAAAGAAACCACTATATCTTCTCCAGGTACTTCAATATCAAATCTCTTTCTGCTTCAAGGTTGTCAAACTTGAAATATTCCTCAAAGGCATCTCTTTCATGAAATTTCCCTTCTTTTATCATTTTGTCAAATTCAAAAACATCCCTAATTCCATATTTTTTAGCTAAGAGGAATAATTCTGATTCAATCATTTTTAACTTGCGTCTCAAAAATGTTTCTATACCTTGTTTTTGTAATTCCCCTGGTTTCATATGTAAATCATGAGCTAATTGCTTTAATGCTATCATAAGACTGCCTCCCGGTTTAAATTTTGGTTTAAAGTAAAGGGGGGTTGTAAATGTCAAGTACTTTTCCCACTACCATGGTAAGTACTTTTCCCAGTGCTTCGGTAAACGGATTTCCCATTTCTTAAGAAGTTAGAAATGATCACACCTCCTTTTTTTGATTTTTTATTCTATAAGACTCTCCGTCCAGGTTGAAAATCCTGGCATGATGTAACAATCTGTCAAGCAAGGCTGTGGTCATGACACTGTCGCCCATCATCTCAGCCCAGTTCTCAAAACTTTTATTGGAAGTAATGACAATGGACAATTTTTCAGAAAATTTTTCTTAAGCGTGCTTGCTCAAAATAACTTTCTTCATAGTTTATCTCTTATTATCCTAATGACAAGTATAACAATTACTACTACCTATGCCTTGATTACCTTTGAAGACCTCTCTTTAATAGCATTACGCGTATCAACAATAAGATGAGCATTTTTTAGTATCCATTTATAATCATATTGAGAGTGATTAGTAGCAACAAGAAGATAATCATAACTTTTAATGGACTCTTCCGTGAGCTTCACTGATTTCATATTGAACTTGTATCTTCTCGTCTTCGGGAGAGAAGGGATATAAGGGTCATTATAGTCAACTAAAGCCCCTTTATTTAAAAAAAGTTTGATAAGCTTTAAGGAAGGAGACTCCCTTATATCATCTACATCCTTTTTATAAGCAACTCCCAGAATAAGTATTTTTGAGCCTTTAATACTTTTTCCTCTTTTATTTAAGGCATCTACAACTTTTTCAACCACATAGTAAGGGATGGAGGTATTTATCTCACCGGCAAGCTCTATAAACCTTGTAGTCAAATCATACTCTCTTGCCTTCCAGGTAAGATAAAATGGATCAATAGGAATGCAGTGTCCTCCAAGTCCTGGACCAGGGTAAAAAGCTTTAAAGCCAAAGGGTTTTGTCTTAGCGGCCT
>JAGGXI010000104.1 GCA_021163155.1 Candidatus Aerophobota bacterium | reverse complement strand
CCCATAGATAGGAGTAGAGCTATCATCTACAATAATGGATATGGTAGTAGTATCGTTTATCCCATCACCGTCGGGAGAAAACTTATCTGTACTCAACGAAAGGGTAAGGAAAGGATTAGCGTGGTCACTAAAGGAGCTATAGTCAGCGGTTATAACTTTAGTTCCTGGATTACTTCCGTCTAAATCCGCCGTGATAGTAGCAGTTTCTCCATTGCTCAGCTGAAGGATAGTCCCTGAGCTAGGCCCCGGACCCTGCCTTAAAGTAAATTTTCCCCAGTAATATTCATCATTATACTCATCATCGGGAAGATAACCATTATCGTAGACAGTGATGGTAATACTGTTACCGCTATCACCATCTTCAGTAATTGTTATAGAATGGGAGGGGGTTGTACTACCCCCCGTAGCTCCCCCATCATCCACCCTCACATAAACCACACTTCCATCATTAAAGGTATCCGTCTCGGTATAAGTGCTTCCTGTCTCTACCAATCCAAAAGTTCTTACCTCATCTACAGTAGCCTCCCCTACCCTGCTCACTCCAAGCACCATCCCGAAAAAGAGTAAAAATCCTGATAAAAAAAGAATAAACAACTTCCTTTTCTCCATTTAAGAGCCCCTTATATTTTGATAAGAAACAAGTGGAAAAAGATATATGAGTAGATGAACGAATGGGATGGGTGTTAGTGTCTACTCATTCACTCATTCACCCATTTACTCATTTACTGCCTTTATAATATACCCATTTCTTCTACCTTGTCAAACAGAGGATTTGCAGCTACCCCAAGAAAATGTGGTAGCCGCAACTTTTAAGTTGCGTAGAAGAAAAACGCAGGCTCTGAGCCTCGCGGCTACCAAAGGTTGGTTGTCAAGCAGAGGCTTGTACAAAGACATTGCAGAAAATATATCATTAAAGTTATTTTCCAACCTGCCGATAATATTTACAAAGTAATCATCAGAAATAAAAAAGGAGGGTTTATTCAAGTATCAGAATTTAAAAAATTCTTTCAAATTAATTAAATAGGAGTGATAAACCTTGCTTACTCGAGCGAAACGCAAGTTAAGCTTTGCCGAGAAGGGGGCTGGCTAATCCTCTAAACCTCGCAACGGGCTTAAGATGGAAAAAGTTAACCCGCACCGGAAAGTCGGTGGGAGAGTTTAACTTTCCGGATTAATTCTTCAATACCATACCCCCTTCTTTTTAAATAATACTACTTTTGGGAAAATAGTCAACCTCTAAAAATTCAATTTTGTTGCTGAGGGAAAAATTCCGAAAGAATCTCTCTTATAAACATGATGAGTGAATGAGTAAATGAGTAGATGAGGAAAATGGGGAGTAAGAGAAAAGATGAAGGAACTACAAGAAATAGTACTAAAAAGTTTTATCCCATCAACTCATCATCCCATTTACCCATTTACTCGACTACGGGGTTATCGAGTGACTTTCCCCGAAGAAGCATTATAGGAGGTAAACTTCAAATGAAATCTCTTTTAAAAACAGGTTCTCTTATTCTTGGTTTAATTTTTTTATTCAGCACAATGCTTCACGCAGAAACAGAAACAGTAAATAAAGAGCAAAATCCTTTCTTTAAAGATATAGGGTTGGTAAGGGAAAATCCATCAAAAGAGAAAAAAAACTACAAAGAAGGGGAAATCCTGGTAAGGTTTAAAAAAGGAACTTCAAAAAGTAAAGTAAAGAATTTAAACAAAAAGCTTCAGATGCAAATAATCCAGAAGTTATCCTTCAGAGATTTTTCCATTCATCAAATAAAACTTCCTCCAACAGTGACACTGGAGGAGGCAATTAAAGAATATGAAAGTGACCCTGCAGTTAAATATGCTGTTCCTAATTATAGAGTTTATCCCTCAAAAATAAAATCTTCTTCTAAAGAGATTCCTAATGATGAATATTTTATCTATCTTTGGGGGCTTAACAATACTGGCCAAACATCGGGAACTGTTAATGCAGATATTAATGCACCAGAGGCCTGGAACACAAATACAGGAAATAAAAATATAGTAATAGCTGTTGTGGATACAGGAATCCAGATTGACCATGAAGATTTAAGAGAAAATATATGGGTAAATGAGGAAGAGTATAATGGAAAACCTGGGGTTGATGATGATGGAAATGGATATATAGATGATGTTTATGGCTGGGATTTCTATAATAATGATAATACAGTATATGATGGTAAAACTATCCATGGTACCCATACTGCTGGAACAATAGGAGCAGTAGGAAATAATAAAATAGGAATTAGTGGAGTAAACTGGCGTGTTAAGATAATGCCTCTGAAATTTATGGAAAAAGATGGATATCTATCTAATGCTATAAAAGCCTTTGAATACGCCACTAACAAGGGAGTAAAAATTATCTGCAATTCCTGGGGAAGGAGTGGAGCTCCTAATGAGGCTATGGAAGATGCAATTAAAAACTCGAAAGCTTTGTGTATCTTTGCCGCAGGAAATGATGGGATGAATAATGATGATAACTACCCTGATGATACTCATTACCCATCAAGTTATGCTTTAAATAATATTATTGCAGTAGCTGCCAGCGATGATAACGATCAGCTTGCTGAGTTTTCAAATTATGGAGAAAAAACAGTAGACCTTGCTGCACCCGGAGTCCATATTCTCTCCTCTATTCCTATGGATAGTAATGGGTTTTCCAAAGGTTACGGCTTTATGTCGGGAACCTCTATGTCTACAGCCTACACTGCGGGAGTAGCAGGACTAATTATGGCAGCCAACCCCTATGAAGATATTCTGGAAATAAAGAAAAAAATCTTAAATAATGTAGATAAATTCCAAAGTCTTATTGCTAAAACATCAACCGGAGGAAGGCTTGATGCTTATACCTCTCAACCTCCCTCTCAGATAAACTCTTCCTTAAAGATAAGTAATCTCTTAAACGTTCCCAATCCTTTCTCTCAATCTACTTACTTCACTTATGAACTTTCAAAAAAAGCTCAGATAGATATAAATATTTATAACATAGCTGGACAGAGAGTAAGAACAATAGAAGATGCCTCTGGGGAGATAGGCCTCAATAAAACTTTTTGGGATGGAGTAACAGATACAGGAACAACTCTTCCTAATGGTGTCTATATCTACCAAATAACAGCGAAAACAGAAGATGAAATATCAAAAAAAACAGGCAAGGCAGCTGCACTTAAATGAGATTTCACAGATAAAAGTTCAGATTTCACAGATTAGAGGACTCTGAAGGTTTTTCAGAGGCCTCTGGAGGAAAATGCTAATGTTAAAAAGAAAACTTATCTTTTTTCTAGTAACTTTACCCGGAGTAATTTTAATCTCCCTCCCTACCTTATCCATAGCTGCAGATGACGGTGCTGCTTTTTTAAAAATAGGGGAAGGAGTAAAAGCTTTAGGAATGGGAGGAGCTTTTGTGGCTATAGCTGATGATGGAAGCGCCCCTCTCTGGAACCCAGCAGGTATAGCTCGAGCTAAAGAAAAGAGAATAAATGCTGCTTATTCAGATAAATTTAACATAGGCATAAAGAATGAGTTTTTATCTATCATTACACCTTCTTATGGAATTTCATTATATAAAGTTGGTGTAGGTGGTATTCCGGAAACATTATGGGGACCCGATGGTTCTCCTCAAAAAATAGGAAGTTTTTCTGATGAAGAAAATGCGCTTTTCTTATCATTTGCTTTTAAATATACTCCTCGTCTCTGGATAGGAATTAATGGAAAATATATATATCAAAAACTATACAATAAAGAAGCCTCTGGCTTAGGGCTTGACTTAGGTAGCATTTTTCAGGCTACAGATTCACTATCTCTGGGATTAACCATACAAAACATAGGAGAAAGTCGCTTAAAATGGAATACTTCCTCATCTCAAACCGATAAAATTGCACAAAATATAAAAGCAGGATTTGCTCTACGCCTATTAAAAAACCATCTTACCTTAGCTGCTGATGTGGACAATAAAAAAGAAGAGTATCTTTTCCATCTAGGAGCTGAAGCACAACTATTTAACTCTCTGTTTTTAAGAGTGGGTTCTTTTCAATACAGCCCTCAGAATAGGATAGGTGATATATTAACAGGAGGATTAGGAATAAATATAGGTAAAATACAATTTGATTATGCATATATACCTCATAATCTTGGGACAACTCACAAATTTTCCTTTCAAACAAAATTTTAATTTGGATTCGCTCACTTAACAGTTTTCTCTTAACTCACTTTAATCCTAAAATATTACTCTGAGTCTAATTTTCATGAAAATTAAATTTTTTAGGAGCAAAAAATATTTTTCTTTTTTGGGTAAGAGTGACTTCAGTCGCCCTTTACAAAATAAGAGTTAGAGGTAATCCTCACTCTTCCCCAGCAGAACTTCTTCTGTTCCTCCTCTCCCTTTGCCTTATACATAGCCCGATCTGCTTTATTAAGTAAATCCTGAGGCTTGGTCGTATCTTGAGGATAAGTAGCTACTCCAATACTTACGGTAAGAGGAACATTTTTCCTGAAAGGAATATTCTTTATTTTATCTTTTATTCTTTTAGCTATAGAATAGGCTACAGTATTGTTTGTCTCCGGAAGAACGATCGCCATTTCATCTCCACCATAGCGAGCAGGGATATCCACCTCTCTTATGCAGGCTCGTATAGCTTTACTAATCTCTTTTAAAACCTCATCTCCAGCTAAATGACCATATGAATCATTAATAAATTTAAGATGATCAACATCAATAAATAAGATAGATAATAAGCGCTTATTTCGGGCAGCTCTTTTTATCTCCTCCTCAAAGCGCTTATGAAAATATCCCCCATTATAAAAACCGGTGAGATTGTCTGTAATAGCAGATTGACGGAAGCGATCTAGATAAGTTTTATTCATAATAGCAAGGGAGGCTTGAGAGGCAAAAATTTCAGCCATTTCAACCTCAAATAGAGAAAATCTCTTTTCCTGCTTGGTATAAATTGATAAGACCCCCAATTTTTTATCCTTAGTTTTCAAGGGAACCGTTAACAAAGAGGCAAACTTTTTAGATTCTGCGTCCTTCCAGGGATAAAGAGGATCCTTCAAGATATTAGAAGAGGTTATAGGTTTTCCTTTTGAAAAACTTATACCAGCAGTGCTTCTTTTATTAAGAGAAAGAATTGTAGTTCGAGGTTCTCTTTTAGTCTCGTAGGTACTTTTAAGCATAAGAGAGGAGGAGCTTTCGTCAACAAGTCTTAATGTACCTGCATCTGCATCAATAAAATCAACGGCAGAATGAACAATACAATCTAATAGATTAGAAAGAGGCTCGTTAGCCAATATTTTTTCATTAATCCGAAGGAAAATATGTAGATACTTTTTAATCTTTTTCAACTATTTATCTCAATTTTTATATAAGTACAGGATAAACCCTGCGGCTACCAGCTAATTAATTTAATAAAGAACCCCTAATATTTTAGTCCGATTAACAGTTGAACCATCCCCCGCTTTAACTGTAATCTTACAAATATAAGTCCCATTATTAACTCTCTCTCCGTACATATTTACTCCTGTCCATAACCATTCCGTTTCAGAGGTGACATAATTATTCCACTTATAAACTACCTCCCCTATAAGATTAAAGATATATATAGTAATATCCGCCGGCTGATTTACCTTTAAAATAATCTTAGCAGGACTGTCCCTCCGAGCTACAGATTGAACAAAACTTAAAGAAAGAAACTCTTTATGTTCAACAAAGCTTTCATTAGAAGGCTCACTTTGATTACCAGCTAAATCCTCAGAGATTACAATATAATAAAAATTTCCTGAGTTAGCTCCTGTGTCTATCCAACTGTAAGAAGGAGAACCATTAGCGCTGATTGTAACCACTAAGACGTCTGTATTCTTAACTCCTGAAGAACTACTTCTATATACCTTATACTGCCCTACATCATCTTCAGGGAAAGAGGCGTTCCAGCTAATTTTAACTCCTCCAGATAAAGTTACCGAAAGATTAGTAGGAGGAGGGGGTGGAGTCTGGTCAATAACTATACTATCCCCAGAAAGTATAATATCACTTGTATTGCCTTCCTGGTCTTCTAAAGCACTACCAACAAGAGAAAAAATAGCTCTTCCCTCAGGAACTGAATCATCAACAGTAAAACTTCCCCTAAAGGTATCCCCAGGGATATTTCCTGTAAGTGTAATCTCTAAGGTTGTAGAATCACTTAATGTTAAGGTTAAAGGCGTAGGCACTTTAACCACATTTTTTGAAGTGGTAAGAGTAACTGCTATATCTCCTGCCTTAACGGGGCTGGGGTCACTTAAATTTATGTAGGCTCCAAGAACGCAATTTATAGTTTCTGTTCCTTTACCATCATAGGCATTAATGGTTGCTGTTTGTCCAGTAAAAAGAGCTAATTTATCATTTTCATCATCATTAGCCCCTGAATAAACAATGAATGAACCTCTATACATTGTTTTTGTATCTTCATTAACTTCCACAAATATCTTATTGCCAATGGTGTTATTCTTCACACTAATGGTCTTAGGTGAGCCGGTGGTGATTGTATCAGTTACTTCTACATATACTGTATCCCCATCCCCAAAAGTTGTAGTCTTGACAGTATATGAGGGGTCATTATAGGTCCATACCTGGGCTGTTAATTCCCCATAAACAGTGGATGCATTCATACCTATTGCCCCTATCATTATAGTAAACATTAGAAATATAGCGAAACTTTTTTCTCTTTTCATTGCATTCTTCCTCGTATAATATGTTGAGGTGATTTAAGAACTTCTTTCCCTCTATTTTTAATCTACTTCAACCCACCAAACCCACTTGTGGGTAGGGGGAGGCTTTAGCCGCCCTTTGTGAAACAAGAGTTAAAAACCGATTGGGAGACTAAAGCCTCCCCTACCGAGGTGGAGAACTTTAATGAGCTCTTATGTTAGATAAATATATTTAGTTAAAGATGCTAACACACAAGCTGCAACAGCCCTTCTTCTCCGCAATTAAAATACTGGAGCGGTGCACTCAGAAGAAAGTAAGCTGATCGCTCATAAATGACCAAGGATGCATGGCAGATAACACCGAGAAGCTTCGATCCCCATTTAAGCTCTAATGGGTAGCTACAAATGAAGATTGAACTATCATCTTTTCAAAAGTTCAAATCTTATCTCTGAATCTTTTGAAGAACAATTTATCTTAACTAAATGAAAACTCTCCAAACTATAAGCTGCCTTTTTTAGATGCTTAATATCAAAATTTCCCCCCAACCATTCTTTAAGTTCTTCCCATTTCAATTTTCCTCTATTCCTTCTATTACCAACAAAAATTATAAGAAGAAGATATAATCTAATCTCTTCAGGAGATAGTTTTTTCCATAAATCTGGTTTTGTTAATATCTTTAACAATTGACGTTTGTCCATCTCTATAAACCTTATTAGAAATTTTGGAAAGGTATTTGAACCTCGTTAAGTGTTTGCTATCTAATAAAATAAACCCTCCATTCTGTATTATGTATTATAAGATAAATAATTATTATTGTCAACAAAATAAAAGGATAAATAGTCTTTAAATTGACACAGTGTTATCCAAATGGTATATTTTATTAGGAATTCTTGGAGGAAGGTGGAATGAATATAGGGGAAAGAATAAAAAAATTAAGAAAAAAATTGGGACTTACTCAAAAGGGATTTGCTCAACACATCGCTGGTAAAGTTGATTATACCTATATAGGAAAAATAGAAAGAGGAGAACAATACCCTTCTCTTAAGATGCTGGAAAAAATAGGGAAAGCTTTCTCTGTTCCTCTGGCTTACTTTTTTGAGGATGATACCTTTTTAAAATCAATGGAACTTTTGCCTGGGGAGATAAAAAAACTACTTAAAGATAGAAAAAGACAGAATCTGGTAAAGATGAGTCAAAAATTGAACGAACAAGACCTCGGTTTAATTATGCAAATAACTAATATTCTCACTCAGAAAAAACCTTTGAAAAGCTTTCAAGTAGCAGAGAAGAAGGCTAAATATGAAAGTATAAAAGAAAAAAGAAAAAAATTTCTCATTGAGAAGATAGAGAAAGCTCTTGCCTTCCCTCATTCTTCACTCTCTCTTAAGGAAGATTGGATAAGGGAGGCTCTGGAAATTGCTTTGGAAGCCCTTAAAACTTCTCTTGGTTCTCCAATATAGCCCGAAACGACTCTTTCTTACTAAGAAAAGGGCAGAGGAGATGACCTACGCTAATTCCCTCACAGTTCCCGGTAAAAAGCTGGTATGAGATTATAAGGGAGCCAAACATCACCGATGCGATTTGCGACCGGGTGATACACAGTGCTTTTAGAATTGAATTGAGGGGAGAATCAGTGAGATATTCTTGACAACCAACTTTTGCATGAAACTCACCCTATTAAATTTTTAGAATATCTTGAAATCTGTAATATTTGCATTAATAAACGATCTATGTAAGAAGAGAAAGATTAATTTCAAAATCACAAATATCACATTTAAGCTGTAGTTATCCTTGCACTATCAAGATTGATCGATAAAATAAGGTAGCCACAACCTTTAGGTTGCGCTGTTTTACGCAGGTGGTAGCCGCAACCTTCAGGTTGCGCAAAGAAAGATCATTACACAATAACGCAAGCTCTGAGCCTCGCGGCTACCATTTTTTTCGTGCAAAGGTTGGTTGACATCTATTTTTCCCATTGTATATTATAATTAGCGTTTACCCCATTAAATAAGCTTTTCTATCTAACGGGGTTTATATCTCTTTTTAAGAGGTAAGAGAGTTGCAAAAGATAATAACAAAGTAAGTCTATAGTTATACAAAGCTATCGTGGCCATCGTTGATGAAAGAACGAAAGAGCTTCATATACCCAGAGAAGATTTTCATGAGTTGAGGGAAATAGTTAAAAGGTTAGCACAAGCAAAGACAGAAAGGGCAATGGGCAATATGGCTAAAGAAATAGGGTGTTAATCGCTACTATAGGATTTGGGCTAGAAGATATTGGTCGAGTAGTATTACCAGGATATCTTGAGAAACATTATAAGGAGAGGTGAGAAAATTTTTCCAACAAATATCCAATTTATACAAAAAAGTTTATTAACAAAGATTTGAAGATAATATAAAATATGTCTATAATTTTCTCTTAATGAAAAGCAAATGGCGACAGAGTTTGCCTGTCTGCTTTTATGCAGAGAACACAAAAAAAATAAGGAGGGAAAAATGGATATCCGTGAAGAGACTCGGGAGGCTGCCGAATTACGTTATGCGGCAATGGATACTTTAAAAGCAGTATCAGAATTTATAAAGAGCAACAAACCTTCTGTGCTGCTTGAAGGGGCTACCCCTACTAAAGGAGGGGAGGTTATATCCGATGAAGAGAAGAGGGCAATGTGGCGGGATTGGATTAATTTTTCCAAAGATATCTTTGAAAAACAGAAGGAGCTCCCTTACTTGATGATCGATGACATTGCCAATATGTATACAAAGAAGAGAGAGATAGTTGGCAAGCAAAAGGGAACACCTGAGAGCAAGTAAAGTTTTATTAGGGCATTCCGACCCTCTTGTCCATAACTTAATGGATAGAAGTGTAAGAATGCTCGGCTATAAGTACAGATATATTAATCACAATATAGAATATATCCATTACATAGGAAAGCTACTGGGGAAAGAAGCAGAGTTGGAAGCCTTTCTTCATCTGCTTATGGATATGGGACTGGTTACCAGATACGATTACAGAAAAAGGCGAAAAAGATATGTTCGTAAAAAGGCTAAGACAAAATCAATGCCAAATGTTAAGACCTGACCCTTTTTTTGCTCATCAGCTATGAGCTATGAGCTTCCTATCTGCTATGAGCCATTTCCATACGGGAAATATTCCTATCTTAATTCCATTTATTTTTATTTCTTCCTCCTGATCATTGGTCAAAAGCATTCCTTCTTTTATTTTTAGCCATTTGCAACACGAAACCAGACCACCCAATTCTCTTTCTCTATTTTTTTCAGCTAATTCAAAACAAACTTGATAAGGAAAAAACTTATTCTTCTCTTTTGCTACAAAGTCACATTCCCTTTCCTCATCAAAATAGAAGATTTCTTCTGTATTTCTTCTCAATTCTAAGAAAACAACATTTTCTAAAACTCTGCCCGAATCTTCTGAACTTACCTTTCTGGCAAGAGCTACATCTGCAAGATAAATCTTAGCCGGATTTCTTAATCTTTTGTAAGTAGATTCAGCAAATTTTCTTACTTCAAAAATAAGCATACTCTCCAGCAAATTCTTATAATAACTAAATAGACTATCCTTAGAAAAAGGAAAAATCTTTTCTTTTTCTTTAAAAGATCGGGTTTCAATTCCAAAAAGCCTCTTTTAAAATTTCAAAGTCATTCGGTTGGAAATTCAACAATCGATCATCCTCAAAATCGATATACAAGGAGGTGTCCTTATATGTCTTAAATAAATCAAAAAGTACAAAGGTCTTTCCGCTTCTCCTCATACCAGAAAATATGAAAACTTTATTTAATTTTTCAGGCAAATGAACATTCTCTCTCTTAACTATATCCTTTACCTGATTGGATATAAACTCTTGATTAGAGATAACTATCTCTTTTAATTTCTCTTTACCCCGTTAGATAAGCTTCTCTATCTAACAGGGTTTACCTATCATTTATCCTTCCTTTAAGGACATAATATAGAGTATTCATCCTTTTGCCAAGGAGAATCTCGGGGCTCTTCCCCTCCGTCGCTGTTTAGGAGTAAATGGGATGATGGGTTAATTAGATAAACTTTGTACTCTTTCTTGTAGTTCCTTTACTCTTTTCTCTTACTCCCCATTTTCCTCATTTACTTATTTTCCTCATCTACTCATTCACTCATCAATGCTTCTTCGGGGAAAGT
>JAGGXI010000044.1 GCA_021163155.1 Candidatus Aerophobota bacterium | reverse complement strand
TAGATATTAATTTATTCGAGGTCTTTAGAAAAAGCCCCAAAGTGATTTTATTTGATGAAGAGGATCCTACCTGGGTTAAGATAAGGATAGATTCTAAAGTAGAAACTTTTGATTTAGAGGAACCCAGGGGCAAAAGAAGCTGATAGCTATTAAACAAATTTGTAAAAGAACAATTTGGTTACTTTTATAAAGAGAAAATTCTAAGTTGCACTTGACTTTTATAGTAAGCTTCTCGCCATAATTTTTTACCCTTTATAATTATAATTATAAAATTAACCAATACCAAATAGTTTAGGAATATATAATGTAGTAAAAGGCAGATAGGTTACCAACAAAAGAGCCGCAATTTCTATAAGAAGAAATGGTAAAATCTCTTTGCATAAATCTTCAAAAACCACGTTCCCTATTGGACATGCAACAAACAAAATTTCTCCCAAGGGAGGGGTAATTAATCCAACAGTTAAATTGATACAGAATAATTCTCCATAGTGGAGTGGATCAATTCCTAACTTCATTGCTATAGGTGCTAAGAGAGGAGCAAAAATCAATATTGCAGGATTCATATCTAAAAAAGTACCTAGTATTAATAAAAACATATTTGATATCATTAAGAAAATATATGGGTTAGTAGTAAAACCTAATAACAATTCTTCAACCATTTTTCCTACCTGTTCTATTGCTATTACCCAACCAAAAATAGTCGATGTTCCTATTATTATCATAACAATGGCTGTTAACACACCGGATTCCAGCAACATTTGAGGAATATCAGAAAGCTTTACCGTTTGATATATAATAACAGTAACAATAAATGCATAGAGTACAGCTATTGCAGCGGCTTCTGTTGGGGTAAAGATTCCACTTATAATGCCACCTATAATAATAAAGGGAAGCATTAGAGATAAAATGCTATTTTTAAAGCTAACAAAAAATCGCCGTAAAGTTATTTTTTCCGTGCTCTTTGGATAATTTCTCTTCACAGAAATGAAATAAGAAACAATCATTAAGCTAATACCTATTAAAATGCCAGGAATAACCCCTGCTAAAAATAAAGCCCCTATTGAGATATTTCCAACAGCAAGAGCATAAATGACTACCGGGATACTCGGAGGAATAATTGGACCGATACAAGCTGAAGCAGTAGTTACAGCGGTAGAAAACTCTTTGTCATAACCAGCTTTTACCATCATAGGTATCTCTACTGAACCGAGTGCACTAGTATCTGCCATAGCTGAGCCTGTCATCCCACCAAAGAACATACTAGCAAGAACATTAGCTAATGCCAATCCACCTCTTATCCGACCAACAAGTACAGTAGCAAATTCAAGTAAACGTTGAGTTAACTTACCTTTTCCCATAAGTTCCCCGGCAAATATAAAAAATGGAATACATAATAATGGGAAACAATCCATCCCCTCAATTATTTTTCCAGGGATAATTTCCAAGGGAACTCCCATACGTAATAAAGGGAACAGAGCACTTACACCTAGAGAAAATACGATTGGCATACCTAGTAGTAAAGTAATTATCAAAATTCCTATTAACAATATAATATTAATGTCCATTTGGCTTAGCCAATTTTTTACCTAATGCGATAGCAATTTTATACTTTCTTCTCTTTCTAAAGGAAAGGTGAGACATCGCGGGCCACCCCCTAACTTATTGAAAACACTTAGACTTGGTATAAACACTTCAAAGCCTAATGCTTTTAATTTACTATTTATTTTCCCGTTCTCTTTAAATGATAATATTCTCTCTTCACCTAGTGATAAAACATTGTTGTTTAAATTCATTGCTTCGTTTTTACTGACTTTAATTATTTTAAATTTTTTATCTCTTAAAACCTTAATAAAGGAATCGGGAAGTTCTTCAACGCAAGCTAAACATGTTCGCTCCCCAATTACAGCAAATAATACATCTAAGTGAAGATATTTTGAGGGGAACTCAACGGGGATTATTTGTAAATTCAACCCCTTCATATTTTTTTTAAACTCTTGGATTCCTTCCTTTGTAGTTCTTGCACCGATTCCAATAGCTATAGTTTCATTATCTACATAATGAATATCTCCTCCCTCTAACACACCTTTTTTTATTTTGCCAAAAATAGGTATTTCCTTTTTGATAAAGAACTCTTCAGCTGAGTTTGTTTCACCTTGTCTTATAGGTTCTTTAAATCTTCCCAAAAGTACACCTCTTTCAGTGGAGGTCCCTATATCCCTTGTATAGCATTGATAAGGAAGACTTTTATTGAGAGAATCAATATACAACAATTCAACTCCAGCTGATTTCAAAGCTTCGGAAAGCTCCTGATGTTGCTTTTTAGCATCTTCTAATTTTAAAACCTTCCCCTTTAGTGCAGTGTTTCTCATAATTTCATTAATTGTTTCATCGACTGAATCCCATTTGCATTTAAGATAATCAGGTTTACATAATAGTACTTTTCTTAATTTTCCATTTTCGTTTGAAACGCCCATTTTTTACTCCTTTTATAATTATAATACTCTAAAAATATCTTACAATTTATTCTATTTCCTTTAAATAAAACTCTCATGCCTTAGATATTAATGTTAAAATTTATTTCATCTTTTCTTCTTTACTTTACTGTTTTTCTGTACTACCCTTCTCTTTTGGTTGGAGAATGGCATTACCCCCTAATGCAATTACTATCCTTTTCGGTATCTCATAAGAACTCCTTTAAAGTTATCTGAAATTAAACGATAATTAAGCTCATTACCGCTTTTTCTGTATGCATTCTGTTTTCAGCTTCGTCCCAGATTACAGAGTGAGGGCCTTCAACGACTTCATCAGTCATTTCCTCACCTCGATAGCAGGGTAGACAGTGCATAAATATTACATCATCCTTTGCTTCTTTTAAAATCTCAGTATTTATCTGAAAAGGGGAAAAATCCCTAATTCTTTTCTCTTTCTCTTTTTCTGCTGCTCCCATACTATGCCAGGTATTAGTATAAACTATGTCTGCATTATCTACTGCCTCATGTAAATCTGTAGTTAAAACCATTTTTGATCCCGATTTTTTAGCATTCTCCTGTGCTGCTTTTAATACTTTCTCTTTTGGATTATATCCTTCAGGGTGAGCAATAAAAATATCTATACCCATCATACTACAGCCAATCATCAATGAATGAGAAATGTTAAAGACATCTCCAGCATAAGCAAGTTTTAATTCTTCAAACTTTCCCTTTTTTTCTTTAATGGTGAGTAAATCTGCCAGCATTTGGACAGGATGGGTTAAATCTGTTAAAGCATTGATCACTGGATTTTTCATATATCGAGCAAACTCTTCTATCTTTTCTTGCTCATAGGTCCTGATGACGAGCCCATCACAATATCTATCAATTACTCTCGCCGTATCTTTTATGGGCTCACCCCTACCTAACT
>JAGGXI010000076.1 GCA_021163155.1 Candidatus Aerophobota bacterium | reverse complement strand
AATCCTGCTTTTTCCTCTCACATATCACCTCTTCGCAGGCTAAAGCCTGCGGCTACCGTATCTCTTTCCCTTTAATCCTGCTTTTTTAGTCCTGCTTCTACGCAGGCTCTGAGCCTCGCGGCTACCAATTTACTTCTCACTGTTTTGTTTTCCCTTTAATCCTTTAATCCTTTAATCCGGATTCGGCAATTTGAATGATGACCATTAAGTTTATCGTCAAGTATTGCTCTGAGTCTAAACTTCATAAAGATTAAATTTTTTAGGAACAAAAAATATTTTTCTTTTTTGGGGTAGAGGCGAATTCAGTAGCCCTTTGCAAAATAAGAATTAGAGCCTATTAGGAGGCTAAAGCCTCCTCTACCCAGGCCAGGCACTCTAACAGTTTGCCGAATCTGGGTTTATACAAGATTCTCTCTTATGCCTAAAGATTTTAAAATAATCTTCTCTTTATTTTGCATAATTTCTCTTTCTGTTTCTTCTTTATCACTATAACCAAGTAGATGAAGAACTCCATGGGCGACTAATAAAGCAAGCTCTTCCCTTAAAGAGTGTTTTCTTTCCCTGGCCTGTTCTTCTGCTGCTTCCACAGAAATTACCACTTCACCCAACAGATTTTCTGTAGAAACAAACTCTCCTCCTAAGGAAAAAGCCAATACATCAGTAACTTTACTTATTCCTCTAAACTCCCTGTTTAGCTCAACGATTTTCTTATTATCCACCAAAGCTATACTAATCTGTTTATTCGCCTTTATCAACTCTTTCTTTAATGTATGTAAAGCTACCTTTCTTAAAAAATCTGTATTTACCCATTTTTTTTGACAATTTCTTACTTGAACTCGGCTTTTTACTTTTTTCATAGCGCACTTTTTTGTTTTTTCTCATCTACTCTTTTACCCATTTACCCATCTACTCATTACTCCCCATAGGATATCCTCCTCTTGTATGAACGAGACCAGTGAGAACTCTTGTAAACGCTTCAATTATCTTTGCTATCTCTTTTAAGGTTAAATCACACTCCTCTAACTGTCCATCATTTATTTTATTCCATACAACCTTTTTTATTTGAGCTTCTATACTTTTGGAACTTTTAGAAGGAGAAAAACGGAAATCAGCTTCAACTGAATCTGCCAACATTATAATACCTGCCTCCTTAGTTTGAGGTTTAGGACCTGCATAGCGAAAACTCTCTTCGTCTATGAACTCTTTATCATTCTTAGCTTTTAGCAATGCTTTTCTATAAAAATAAGCCATTAATCCTTTTCCATGATGTTGCTCAAGTATGTCAATTACAGCTTGAGGTAGCCGATTTTCTCGGGCAAGCTCTACCCCATCCTTAACATGAGAGATAATAATTGTAGAACTTAAAGTTGGAGTTACTTTTTTATGATAATCTTCCTTAGTTATCTCACTATTTTCAAAGAAAAAATGAGGGCGAAGAACTTTACCAATATCATGATAATAAGCTCCCACTCTACATAAAAGAGAGTTGCTTCCTATGCTTTCTGCAGCAACTTCAGCTAAACTTGCTACTATTACAGCATGATGATATGTCCCTGGAGCTTCTATAAATAGTCTGTGAAGAAGAGGATGGTTAGGATTACTTAACTCTAACAGTTTAATATCAGTAGTAATACCAAAATATGTCTCCACATAAGGTAGTATAGTTAAAGCTAAAATACTTGAAAATAAACCATTTGACATTCCCCATAGACTCAAAGAAATTATTTTAATGTAAAGGTAGCCATTTAATAATCCTACAGCCCAAATAGTGCACACATTGAATATCCCTATATAAACACCACCCTTACTTAAGTCCACTCTTTCATGAACAAAGCAAGCGCTATATGCTCCTACCATTCCCCCTACCATTAATACAGGCATAAGTGGCAAACTTCCCGCATTAATGCTAAAAAGGATACTTAAAAATAAAGTAACCACAACGGAAAGGGAAAATCCGAAAAAAAGAGAAAATAGTATAGATAAAAAGGGGATAGGGATAAAGTAAATAGATATATTAGGTAAAAAAATCACAACTCTTCCCATCAAACAAGTCAAGACAATCAAAATTAAGGATAAAGATAAAAGCTTGGGGGTAAGAAACTGAGAATAAAAATGTCGCCAGTAAATAAATAAGATAGTAATAAAAAGAGATATGAGAATAATCATACCTACTTTATTAAAAAAAGTCATTCCTTTTGCAAAAGGTAAGAGAAAAAGCAATGATAAACATATCTCTAAACTTATACCCCATATCCATTCCCATAAATGAGACTTCTTAAACAAACATTTAATTTTAAAACTCTTCTCATCCTCTTTCTTCTCTGTCTTAACCCTTTTTAATCTTTTTTTCGTAAATTTCATAGGATTTTACAATCTCTTGAACTAATTTATGCCTTACCACATCTTTCTGAGTAAGATAGATAGTTTCTATTCCTTTTATTCCCTTAAATAGCGACTGTACCTTAACTAAACCCGAGCTTTTATGGTTGGGAAGATCTATCTGGGTAACATCTCCTGTAATTACAACTTTTGAACCAAATCCCAATCTTGTTAAAAACATTTTCATCTGTTCATACGTTGTATTTTGTGCCTCATCAAGTATAATAAATGCATTATTTAAAGTGCGTCCTCTCATATAAGCAAGAGGAGCAATCTCAATGATTCTCCTCTCCAGAAGAGTCTGAAATTTTTCAGCGAATATTAAATCATATAAAGCATCATATAAAGGGCGAAGATAAGGCTCCACTTTTTCTTCCATGCCTCCAGGTAAATACCCTAATCTTTCCCCCGCCTCTACCGTAGGTCTGGTTAAGATTATACGGACTACTTCCTTATTTTCTAAAGCAGCTACAGCCATAGTTACTGCTAAATAAGTCTTGCCTGTTCCTGCAGGACCTATACTGAATACTACGTTATTATTCTTTATTGCCTCTACATACCTTTTTTGACCTTCAGTTCTTGGCTTTATTTTCCTTCCATGAAGTGTAGTAAATATAACAGAAGGGGAAATCTCCTCAAATAGCCTCTCTTTACCACCCTGTTTTATCCTTTTTAGGGCAACCTTTAATTCTTTTTTCGAAGGTATATACCCCTTGTGCATTTGAGAGAAAATTTCTTTAATAAATTTTTCTGCTTCTCTTACTCCCTCCTCCTCGCCTTTAATCTTCAAGAAGTTATCTCGCAGAATAAATTTTATCTTTAGTTCTTTTTCTATTAATTTTAAGTTTTCATCCCCTTTTCCACAAAGAAGGAGAATATCTCCCCTTTCCTCTATTTTTATCTTCTTTTCTTTCAACTTCCCCTTTCCTATAAAAATTAATTAAGAGAAAACGGATAGTTTCATCTTATATAAAACAACCAATCTGTCAAATAGGTAGATGAGTGGATGGGTTGAGGGGTGAGTGGGTATTAGACAAACTTTTTAATACTATTTCTTGGGACTTCTTCACCTATATTTGGAGGTATTGAGAGGAGCAGCTCTTCTCATTATCTTTATGGGTTAATTTCTCATTTACCCATTATCTCATCTACCCATCAACTCATCATCCCATCCACTCATTCACCCATTTACTCCTCTACTCTTTCCCTATTTCTTTTAACTTTTCTCTTACTTCATCTTTTAAGTAATCAGATAATCTTGGATTAAATTTCTGGGAAGAACTAAATGAATGCGCTTTCATTAAAAACTCTTTTTGGTAAGCTTTGACTTCTTTAAGAAAATTCTGGGGGGAAAGGGGAAAGATTTTGGTATCCATCACTGTCATTCCTTGAGAGTAATCGGAAGTAACTACATAAATATAATCATAGCGAGATTTATTTTGAAAAATAAATCTTTCAATATAAGAATCTGCTGTTTTTCCTTTTCCCGTAAGAACAACTTTTACCTCAGAGGTAATCTCTTCCTCAACATCTAAAGAAGATGATTGTCTGTATGCATCAAAAATAATGTATCCTTCTCTTCCTTTAAGTGAACAGTAATTAGATATTAATCTAATTAATTCTTCCTGAGCCTGATGTAAATTCTTCTTCAATAGATTTTTTAAAAAAGAGGACTGATAAAGTGTATTATAACCATCTACTAAAATAACAACTTTCATTATTTTACTTTTCTAAAGATTTCTGGAAAAATCAGAAATCCCTGATTTTACAGATAAAAATCGAAATTACACAGATTAGAGACTTTTTCTTAAAAACAAAAAGAGGCAAGCTCTTCTCCTTCACAATATAAAGGCTTGCCTCTTTTTTCCCCTATTCATTATTCATTTATTACCTGCTTATAAAGACGCGCTCACCTTCGCATAATAAGAAGTTACTGATTTTGCTCCTGCAAGACCTGTATCCTCACTGGCTACATCAAATGTTAAGCTCACATCATCAGTTATAGAATAAGTATACCATCCCTCAACATAAGAGTATTTATCTGCTGTTTTCGTTCCAGCTCCGTTCAGCGCTTCATCTGCTCCATTATAACAAGCTCCAAGCGAGCCTCCGCCTTCAGGTAAATCATAATCTAACTCCACATAATAACCGCTGCCGTCTTCTAATCCAGATGCCTCAGGACTGAAAGTACCGTATTCGCCAATTAGAGTTATGGGAGCCATATCTGCTGTTAAACTAATTCCATAGAAAGTACCGTACCAGGTAGCAGTCTCTACAGGAGTAGTGCCCATTCCAATATCAACGGTAACTGGTGAGGCAGAATAGGATATTCCTGCACCAAAGTTATATTTTGTTTCATCGCCAACTGCTTGATTGTTAACCACCAGGTTAAGAGCTAAAGGTTCCATATCTAAATCCAGAGCTATTCCTGAATTATCAGGAATAGCAGGAGTTCCTGCATTTCCTGCAACATCCCAGAGATCATAATCTATCCCCACCGGATCAAGAGTTAAACTCATCCCTTCTCCACTGTACTTGATATAGGAATCGCATTCCGTTAATGCTCCACCTACCACATCAAATTCGGGGCTAATATTAATTTCCCAATCTCCTGAAGTGCCAATGACTTCGTAATCTACATATACATCACCTGCTGCAAACAGCCCACTGGCTTCACCTTCCGCATCTGTTCCTGTAATCTTGAACTCAATTGTTCCGCTTGTAGTTATTGTAGTGTCTGCAGCAAAAGCACATCCGGTGAATACCAGAGCTACTGCCAGCAACACCACTGTTACTAATAAGCCCTTTTTCATTCTTTCCTCCTAATCTTTAAATCCTTCTATTTTAATTTCCTCCACCTTAATACCTAGTTTAATTTTTTCCTTTTCATCACCTCCTTTTCTTAAACTCTGCAAAGAATACCTCTTCTCTTACATCATTATAATATATCATACATATTGTCTTTTTAATGTCAATACGTATCTTCTTCTTTCACCTGAGCCACCTTCTTCTCCTTATCCCCTCATATCCTTTATTTTAACATACTTCCCAAAATAGTCAATAGGCTTGACACGGGACTTTAGCAATGCCCAGGAGAGAGTTTATCCTAAAACCTTTTATTTGTCAACCTTTTAAACTATATCCAAAATATCTAATATGTCAATCTACCAAATTAGAGACCTCTGAAAAACCTCCAGAGGCCTCTGATTACACAGACTCTTAAAGATGATTACACTGATTTACAATAATGAAATCTGTGTAATTTGAACTTTTATCTGTGTAATCAGAAATCTCAAATTACAAAAAGAGAGTGAAGGTAACTACTAAAGGTTACCTATCTCTGCTTCCATTTTGTCCAAATCTACCAGGGCTACAGTAGCATATCCAGTAATCCATCCTCCACACTCTCCAGGGTTAACTAATAAAGACCCTTTATCTCTTTTTATTACAGGTTGATGAGTATGACCATAAACAATGAGGTCGTATTCAGACTCTTTTATCTTTTTAAGATCAAGGGGAATATGAGAAAGAACAATTTTTCTTCCTCCGTATTTTAATTCATATGGAGGAGAATGAATCTCTCCTATTTTAGCTATTTCTTTTCTTAGTCCCTCTTTCTCTCCATCATTATTTCCAAAGACACCAATTAAAGGAGAAGAAAGATTCTTTAACTCTCTTATCACAACAAAGGGAGCTATAAAATCACCGGCGTGAAGGACTAATTCTACCTTTTTCTGATTAAAAAATTTTACCGCTCTCTCAATCATAGGTAAATTATCATGAGAATCGGCCATAATTCCGATAAGCATCTTATAAATCCTTTCACTTATAATCCTGCTTTTTTCCTCTCACATCTCACCTCTTCGCAGGCTGAAGCCTGCGGCTACCGGTATCTCTTTCTATTTAATCCTTTAATCCTTTAATTGTCTCATCAAACTCTTTTTCTGTCAAGATGTCCAATCCTAATCTTTTAGCCTTCTCATATTTAGAGCCGGGATTTTTTCCTATCACCACATAATTCACATTTTTACTTACATTACTTACTGCTCTTCCTCCCAATCTCTCCACTATACTTTTTGCTTCCTCTCGAGTAAAATGCTCTAAACTCCCTGTAAAGACAAATCTTTTCCCAGAAAGAAGTGTTTTTTTTACTTCTTCACTCGCTTCTCTGCTCTTCTCCATCCATACACCCAATTTTTTAAGCTTCTCTAATAATTCTTTATTTTTCTCTTCTTTAAAGAATAAAACTATTGATTGAGCAGTTCTTGGACCAATTTCAGGAATAGCTTCTAAATTCTCTTTCTTAACCTTTGACAATTCATCTATAGAGGAAAAATTATCCGAAAGTATGCGAGCCCCTCTTATCCCTACATATCTAATACCCAACGCAAAAATGAGACGGGCAAAAGGTCGATTTTTACTCTCTTCAATTTGATGAAGAAGATTTTTAGAGGATTTTTCTCCCATTCTCTCTAAAGAAGAAAAAGTAGAAAGGTCTAATTTATAAAGGTCGGCTATATCATAAACAAACCCCTTATCCACTAATTGCTCAATTAACTTATCTCCTAATCCTTCAATATTCATAGCTGTTCTTTGAGCGTAATGAGCTATCTTTTCCTTAAGCTGAGCCGGGCAGGAGGAACCTATACACCTGGCTACAGCTTCATCCTCCAGTCTTACCACTTTTGCGCCACATACAGGACACCTTACAGGCATAGAAAATTTCTTCTCTATTCCCTTTCTCTTACCCTTTATCACTTTCACTACCTGAGGAATAATATCTCCCCCTTTTTCAATAATCACCGTATCGCCTATTCTAATATCCTTCCTCTTAATCTCATCTTCATTATGCAGAGTAGCCCGAGTAATAGTGGTGCCCGCTAAAAAAGTGGGTTCAAGGAGAGCTACAGGAGTAATGGCTCCTGTCCTTCCTACTTGTACAATAATATTTCTTATTTTAGTAGTTGCTTGTTTAGCTTGAAATTTATAAGCGATAGCCCACCGAGGATTCTTAGTAGTTGAGCCAAGCCGAAATTGTTGGTCAATTCTATTCACCTTAATTACCATACCATCCACTTCGTAATCTAAATCTTCCTTTTTGTTTGCCCAAGTATCGCAGTAATCAATTACTTCCCTTATATTTAGACAGAGCTTGGCATGAGCATCGACCTTAAATCCCCATTCTTTCAATTTTTCAAGACATTCAAGATGAGTGGGAGGAATTTCTATTTTTGTAGAATCAGCTAAAAGATAGATAAAATTATCCAAAGGTCTTTGGCTGGTAACTCTGGGGTTTAAAAGTTTAAGTGAACCTGCAGCAGCATTTCGAGGATTAGCAAAAAGAGGTTTCTTTTCTTTTTCTCTTTCTCTGTTTACCTTTAGGAATCCTGACTTTGTCATATACACCTCTCCTCTTACCTCTATTCTTCCCCTTACTTTTTTACGTAATCTTAAAGGAATAGTATGAATAGTCTTAAGGTTTGCTGTAATCTCATCTCCCCGCCTTCCATCCCCTCTAGTAGAACCCCTCACCAACTCACCATCCTCGTAAATAAGAGAAATGGAAACCCCATCTATTTTTAATTCTACTACATATTCAAAGTTTTCTCCTGGAAGCTGCCGATGAAGCCTTCCTTCAAACTCTACAATCTCTTCTTTAGAATAGGTATTCTCTAAACTTAACATAGGGATAGAGTGTTCAACTGTAGGAAACCCTTCTACAGGAATACCACCCACCCTCTGAGTGGGAGAAGTAGAACTCTTTAAAGAAGGATATTGCTCTTCCAGTTCTTTCAATTGTTTTATTAATTGGTCATACTCATAGTCGGAAATATCGGGATTATTTTCTACATAATATTTGTAATTATGATAATAAATCTTCTCTCGAAGTTCTTCCACTTTTTTTCTTATCTCATCATTTACCATTTTAGTTCCTCGATTACACAGATTTTTAAAAATGATTACACTGATTTAGTAAGGATAATCTATCTGTGTAATCTCGACTTTTATCTGCGAAATCAGAGATTTCTGGCTTCTTCAGGACTCTCTATTAAAACTCTCTACAATTTTATAATCTTCATAAAACTTCTTTTTCCTACCTGTAAGATATGTCCATTATCTAAAGAAAGCTCAAGCTCAACATCTTTTATTCTCTTTCCATCCCACTTCACTCCTCCCTGGGCAATTAAGCGACGAGCCTCTGAGCCACTTCTTGCAAAATGTGCTAATTTAAGAAGTTTTATTATCCAAATTTTATCATTTTTCAGCTCGCAAGAATGTACACAATAGGAAGGCAACTCTTCAGGAATTTTTCTTTTTTTAAATAAATTTTCAAATCTCTTCTCCTCCATATTTGCAGAAGATGCACCATAATAAAAAGTAACTATCCATTTAGCTAAATCTTTTTTTATCTCCTTGGGATGGAGTATCCCTTTAGACAAAGCTTCTTCTTTCTTTTGAATCTTTTCTTCAGATAAAGAGGTAAGTAATCTAAAATATCTGAATATTAAATTATCCGGGATAGACATAAGTTTACCATACATCTCGCGAGGAGATTCTGTAATGCCAATGTAATTTCCTAAACTTTTGCTCATTTTTTCCACGCCATCGGTTCCTTCAAGAATGGGCATAGTAATTATCACTTGAGGAGCCTGGCCATAAGATTTCTGCATCTGTCTTCCTAAAAGGAGATTGAATTTCTGGTCTGTCCCCCCAATTTCAACATCTGCCTTTAAAGCTATTGAATCGTAAGCCTGCATAAGAGGATAGAAAAACTCGTGCAAACCTATGGGATATTTACTATGGTATCGCTCATTAAAGTCGTCTCTCTCCAACATCCTGGCAACAGTATAATGAGAGGCAAGCTTTAAAACACGAGAAAAATTCATCTTACTTAGCCATGTGCTGTTATAAAGCACCTCTGTCTTTTCAGGACTTAAAATCTTAAAAGCTTGCTCTTTATATGTTTTAGCATTAGCTTTTATCTCTTCAGTAGAAAGAGGCTTCCTCATCTTGTTTCTTCCACTGGGATCTCCGACCTTAGCGGTAAAATCTCCAATTAAAAGAACTACTTTATGCCCTAAATCCTGAAAGCATCTTAATTTAAGAAGAACTACACTATGCCCTAAATGAATATCAGGAGATGTGGGGTCAACCCCAAATTTAACTCTGATGGAGCCCTTTTTTTCTATTCTCCTTAAAAGCTCTTCTTCTTGAATAAGGTCTACTGTATTTTCCTTGATTAAACAAACCTGTTCTCTAAAATTCATTTATCTCCCTCTATATTTAAATTTAACTTGTTAAACTAAAGGACTGCACCACATTTTGAGGTAGTTTCTCAGAAAGAATTTTTATTATCTCTTTGGAAACATCTTCAGGGGAAGAGTATTTTTCCATATCCAACCAGATTATCCGTTTATCCTGTTTAAAATAGTTTAGTTGTCTTTTAGCAAATCTTCGTGTATCCCTTTTCATTAATCTTATCGCCTCTTCCTTCGTATAATCTCCTCTTAAATATTTAACAATGTGTTTATATCCCAATCCTTGTAGAGAAAATAAATTTTCTGAATATCCTCTCTTAAGAAGAGACTCTACCTCACTAATTAATCCCTCTTTTATCATCTTATCCACACGTTGATTAATTAATTGATAAAGAAGAGCTCTTTCTCTTCTTAAACCAATTATCAATGTATTGGATAAAGAAGAAAGTCTCTGCTTTTGATAAGATGAGATAGGTTTCTTTGTAAGATAATAAACTTCAAGAGCACGAATAACCCTTATCTCATCATGAGGATGAATGCGAGAAGCTGCCAAAGGGTCTATCCTTTCCAACTCCTGATACAAAGATTTCTCGCCTTCTTTTCTTGCTCTTTCTTTAAGTTGTTCTCGCAATTGCCAGTTTGCTCCTGGACCTACAAAAATCCCATCAACAACTACCTTTATATAAAGTCCTGAACCACCAACAATGATAGGTAACTTATTTTCTTTTTGCAGAGATTTGATGATAATTTCTGCTCTTTCTTTAAATTCAGCAGCACTGAAAATCTTATCGGGAGAAAATATATCTACAAGATGATGGGGGAATTCTTCTCTTACCTCTTTGGAAGGTTTGGCTGTTCCTATATCCATATTTTTATAAATCTGGCGAGAATCGGCGGATATTATCTCTCCTTTAATCTTCTTTAAAAGACTTAAAGCTACCTCTGTTTTCCCTACCGCAGTTGGCCCCAAAATAATTAAAAGAGCTTTCAACAAATAATCCTATCCCCCTTTAAAGCCCAACAACCACCTTCAGTTACCTTTACAAGAACAAATTTACCTATTAAATCTCTTTTACCTTTAAAGACCACAATCTTATTATGACGAGTTCTCCCTTGTAGTTCACTTTCGTTTTTTTTTGATACTCCCTCTACAAGAACACTAAATTCTTTTTCTACCAAAGTCTCATTATTCTCCTGATTAATTTTCTTTTGAATCTCAATAAGTCTACGTAACCTCTCTTTCTTTACCTCCTCGGGAATCTGATGCTTAAGTTCGGCTGCTTTTGTCCCCTTTAAACAAGAATAGATAAAGGTAAATGCTCCATCAAATCTTATCTCTTTTACTAAATTTAGGGTATCCTGAAAATCTCTCTCTTCCTCTCCAGGAAATCCTACAATAATATCAGTAGTAAGACTTATCCCAGGAACTATCTTGCGAGTTTCATTAACTAAGTCTCTGTACATACTCCGCGTATATCCCCTTCTCATTTGTTGTAAAATTTTATCGGACCCGGATTGAAGAGGAAGATGAAGATGTTCACAAACCTTATCCAGGCTGTCCATACTTCTTATAAGTTTACTATTTAAATCCTTTGGATGAGAAGTGGTAAACCTTATTCTCTTTATTCCTTTAATTTGATTAATTAAAGAAAGTATATCAGCAAAATCTATTTTTTCTTTTAAATCCTTACCATATGAATTCACATTTTGTCCAAGGAGAGTCACCTCTTTGTATCCATGAGAGGAGAGTTCATCAATCTCTTTTAAAATATCTTCAGGAGCTCTGCTCTTCTCTCTCCCTCTAACATAAGGGACATTACAATAAGAACAAAAATTATTACAACCTCGTATTATAGGAACAAAAGCGCTAAACTTTTTCCTTCTCAATTTAGGTAAGCCCTTGGGTAATCCATTACTATTTTCTTCCACATTTATTACCATTTTATGATTTTTCCTAATATTATTGATTACCTCTGACAATTTATAAAAACTAAAAGTGCCTAAAAGAAAATCTAAAAATGGAGCTCTTTGAATAGTTTCTTTCGGCTCTCTCTGGACAAGACATCCGCAGAGACCCAGTATAATATGAGGATTCTTTTCCTTTAATTTTTCAAGTTCCCCTAATTTACTATAAATCTTATGCTTAACTTTCTCTCGTACATAACAAGTATTAAGTAAAATTACATCTGCCTTCTCTGGATTATCTACTAAACCATAACCATTTTCTTTTAATAATCCAGCCATAACCTCAGAATCATATTCGTTCATCTGGCAGCCATAGGTCTTTAGATAAGCAGAGAGCATTTAAGTTTTTCCTTTTCTTTCTTCAAATTTTCTAAGAGGGTAGCAGGAACATTCACTGTGCCCATCAATATCTTATCCTTATTTTTTCCATGACAATCCGAGCCTCCAGTGATAAGAAGATGATATTTTTGAGCTATTTTTCGATAATGTTGTTCAGCTTGAGCGTTATGTGCGCTATGATAGACTTCTATTCCCTTAAGTCCTGCTTTTACAAAATCAGCTATTAAATCATCCCTTTTAGAAAGATAAGGGTGAGCAAAAACAGGAATTCCTCCTATATCCAGAATCAATTGAATAATTTCAAAAGGAGATACTTTCATTCTCTTTATATAAGCGGGTTTACCCGGGTTTAACCATTCTTCAAAAGCTTCTCCTATAGAGGAAACGTACCCTTTTTCTTTCATTAAACGAGCGATATGGAGACGATTTACCACTCCTCCTTTAGCAGCTAATTTCTTCAATTCGTGATAGTTAACGGGCATTCCCAACTCTTTAAGCCTCTCAACCAATTTTTTATTTCTTTTTGCCCGTGACTCTTGGAATATCTTTAATTGAGTTAAAAAAATTTTATTTTTCCAATCTATGTAATAACCAAGAATATGAATTTCGTCATTTCCTACATCGGTACTCATCTCAACACCTGGCACAATTTCCACTTTTAATTTTTTACCTGCTTCTATTTCTTCCTCTATTCCTGAGATACTATCATGATCTGTAATGGAAATAACCTTTAGTTTAAGTTTTTTAGCTCTATAAACAATCTCCTCTGGCGTAAAACTCCCGTCAGAATATATACTATGAATATGTAAATCTATCCTTTCCAAATTTTTCTCCTGCTTTTTCATTTTAATTTATATCGAAGATTGTCAGCTAACTTTTGCACGAAAAAATGGTAGCCGCAAGGCTTTAGCCTGCGTCTCTTTACGCAACCTAAACCCCATTAGATGTTACTACTATTTAGCGGGGTAAAGGTTGATGGGATAATGATCAAGAACTGACTTTAAAGGCAAGTTCAACCGCCTCTTTTGTTGATTGAGCGATGTAAGGCTTTCTTTCAAATTTTTTTAATAACTCCTTATCGCTTAAAATATCTACCCAGCCACCGCTACCCTTTAAAATAATAACAGGTTTGTCAATATTTAAAGCAAAAGAAATCTCGTTTAAAGTCCCCCATCTACCAGCTATACCAATTATTGCATCAGCACTACTCATAAGAATATAATTTCTAAAATAACCTAAATAAGTAGGAATAGCTATATCGATAAATTCATTTGCCTCTTCTTTCGACCCAGGCAAAATTCCTACAGTTAATCCTCCTCCTTTTTTTGCTCCTTTAGACGCTGATTCCATAATTCCACCCCTGCCACCACAGATTAAAACTCCACCTTTTTTAGCAATACAATACCCTACTTCCTCCGCAGCTTTTAATGCAAACTCTGTAAGACTTCCATCATCACTATCACTTCCTGAAACAGCAATTAATTTTTTCATTTTTATAAATTCCTTACCTTTAATAGAAATCATTAATTAATGTCTATAATTTTATAGTGCTATTAACCCAGATTTGGTAATTTGAATAATGATCATTAAGTTTATCCTAAAATATTATTCTGACTCTAATTTTCATGAAAATTAATTTTTTTAAAATTTTTTAGGAACAAAAAATATTTTTCTTTTTTGGGTAGGGGCGAGTTCAGCCGCCCTTTGCAAAACAAAAGCTAAAGTCTACTGGGAGGCTAAAGCCTCCCCTCGCCAGGTCAGGCACTCTCACAGTTTGCCGAATCTGAAATTAATTTCATTATCAAATACGAGTATATCTTATTCAAATTTTGTGTCAAAAAAAGATTTGAATTCTTAAAAGAATGAGCCGCATAAATAGAGGATTTTGCCCATCAAAGTCCTCTAAAAGTTCTTATTTTTTGTGGAAGTGGCTAATACGCTGTTAAAATGCTTTATTAAAATTACTCTTAAGGATTATCGACAAAATGAATTTGAACAGATGGATTTACTCTCAAGCAAGAAACAAAAATTGACACTCTCCACGAATAGGAGTCGGGGGCTTTCTTACCTTAGACTCTGTAAATTTTTGGAAATCGGTTGGGGGGGTAAAAATAAATAATTAGATATCCCTTATATACATAGGTGAAAATAACAAAATAATTTTATGATTTAATTTTGGAAGACAACTTTGACTTTCTTATCTAATCCAGGGTATTTATCTAAAGTTTCTGCTCTTTGTTTATTTAATTCTTCTTGTATTTTTTTAAACTCTAAAGAAGGATATAATTTCTCTGGATGCATTAAAATAGAATCAACTGTTCTTATAGATTTAGGAACTATCAACCCTGTTTCTTTAGATTCAATCCAATCTTCTAAACCACATCTTAATATTGAATCTAAAATGCCCATTGTATCTTGCAAACTAATGTTATGATGCCTATCTCTCTCACCAATTCCTCCGGTGTTAAGAAGGTAACAGTTTATATGAGGATTATCTTTTAAAATATCATAAAATAAATTTATATGGTCTGTTCTGTTTCCTACAACAAAAGGGTCATAAAAAAATACACTTTTTATTTTTCCTGCCTGAGTTGGATCTCCTGCAGAAGATTCCATTGACTTCCCTAAAACCATAAATGCGGTTGCCTCCTCAGGTGTTAATTTTGAAACAGCAGGTATAATATCTCCTCTTGTTATTATAAATAGATTATTGATTCTTTTAGCGTTTATATTCCGACTCGCATGCATAAAATCTTTTCTTTCAATAACTGCTCTCCCATTTGAAGTTCTTTTTACATTATAAAAATCAATTTCTCCATCTTTATTAACATAAACATTCTCAAGAAAAGTATCTGTTTTTAAAGCTCCATAATATGTCTCTATCTGGTCATAAGGATTTAAACTATCTGTCTTTACAAACAATCCCCCCGCCTCAAATCCCCTAAAAGAACCATCCCTTTTTAATGTCCCCCCATCATCTTGAATAAGCCATGATTTTTCTTTTCCTTTTCTTGCTAAAACTTTGCAAGTTAAAGATGTTTTCCCATTTGCACTCAAGGCAACAAATAAGGAAAACTGTGTTCCATAACCTCCATGAGCCATCTCAAGATAATCTTCTCTACATCCTGCATGAAGAAAAATAGCATTGCCACTTTGCTTTACCCTATAATCCTCCCCTGTAAAAATCCCTTTTTTCCATTCACCTATATAATTACTATTCTTAATTATTTTTACAAGGCTTCCCTTTGGAGAATGTGCATTTCTTATCTTAATATTTTTATTAGGAAGAGTTTTTGATTTATTTCTTTCATATTCATCATCAAAAAACATTATAACCTGATAAGTAGGATTTTGAACAACAGTTGGCTTAAACAACTTTATGCCACCATAAGCTACATGAGCGAATCTCTTTGGAACAATTAACCTTGCTGTTATTCCTTTACTTCCATCCCCAACTTCAACATCTACGCTTATAATCTTCTCTTTACTCAAAAGCGTTCTTGCATCTTCTAATAATTCCTGCTCCTCTTTTCCAAATTTAAAATCAATATTATTTTTTGTGAACAGGGCTGCTCTTGAAGTTGGTTCTGAATCAGCCACAATATTCCCGTATCTCGTCTCTTTAACTTCTGGTTCTTCTAAAGCGAGTTTCCTCAAATAAACACTATTTGGATTATCTATTAATCGATCCTCTTTTCTTGCATCTTCGTAAATCTTACTTGCAGTTTTTTGAAATTCATTTATCATCTTGCTTGCTCCCGACTACTTTAATCCCAGATTCGGCAAACTGCCCAGATTCGGCAAACTGTTAGAGTGCCTAGCCTGGGTAGGGGAGGCTTTAGCCTCCCAATTACCTCTAACTCTTGTTTTGTAAAGGGCGACTGAACTCGCCCCTACCCAAAAAAGAAAAATATTTTTTGTTCCTAAAAAATTTTTAAAAATCTAATTTTCATGGAGATTAGACTTAGAAGAATATTTAGGATAAACTTAATGGTTATTATTCAAATTGCCAAATCTGGGTTAATATTTTCCAGAAATAGTTTTATACGCTTCTCTAAATGGTACTCCTTTCTTAACTAATTGGTATACTTCTTCTGTTGCGTAAATATCCTTTGTTAAGGATTTACTACAATTTTTTCTGTTAACCTTTAAATTTTTAAATATTAAACCCATAATAGATAAACTCTCTTTTGTTATTTGCAACCCCTTCATAGTTGGCTCTTTTGTAAGCTGCAAGTCACGATTATAACCTGATAAAAGATTACTAATTATATTTTTTATCTGAAATTCATAAGAAACAATAATATGATATTTTGCTCTTAACAATTCTAAAACATCCGGATTTTTCTTTTGCGGCATAATAGAACTTCCTGTATAAAATTCTTTAGGTAGTTCAAAATAACCAAATTCTGGCATACTAAATATAATCACATCGGATGCTATTTTGTTTAGATCAAATACTATTTGACCTAAAGCATGCAATATTGTTGACTCAAATTTACCTCTGCTATTCTGCGTATAAATAGGATTTTCTTGCACTTTTTTAAATCCAAGAAATTTAGCAGTATATTCTCTATCAATCTTAAGAGGTATACAGTATCCGGCACCGGTTCCAAGTGGAGATTGGTCAATTAGTTCCCTTGCAAAATTTATTAACTTTAAATTATCCTTCATTGAATCAATAAATGAGTTTCCCCACATTAGAATAGATGAAGGCATCGCCTTTCTGGTATGTGTATAACCTGGAAGTTCTATTTCCCCATATTCTTTAAGGAATTTTATGATTGTTTTAATTAGTTCATTAATTAATTTCTCACAATCGTTTAATTCCTCTTTATAATACAACCTCAAAGCTGTTAACACCTGGTCGTTTCTTGACCTTGCAGTATGTATTTTCTTTCCTAAATCTCCCAATTTCTCTGTTAAATAGTTTTCAATAGCAGTATGACAATCTTCCTGTTCTTTTAAAATCTTAAATTCACCTTTTTTATCAAAGTTGATAATATTATTAAGCTCTTTAACTAATCTTTGGACCTCTTCCGTTTTTAATATGCCAATTCTGCCAAGCATTTTTGCATGAGCTATTGAAGCAAGACAATCATATCTAACAAGTCTCCTATCCAAAATATAATCATCCCCAACTGTAAAATTTTCTATCTGCCTATTTAATTTGTATTCTTTTTCCCAAAGTTTCATTTAAACATCCCTACTTTGAGGCCTCTGATTACACAGATTTATAGAGATTTCTGACTTTTTCAGAAATCTCTATTTTTTGCGCCATTCATAAGGTTTCTTTTTCCTTAAAACTATATTATGAGCCTTTAATCTTATCGCATGAATGTTAATAAATCCTCTGGAGTCAGTTGCATCAAAACCACCTTCAACATCCATGCTGGACAATTTTTGATCGTAAAGTGAGGTTGGTGATTCCCTGCCGATTACATTAACATTTCCTTTGTAGAGTGATAGAATAACCTTTCCATCAATAGCTTCCTGACTTTTATTGAAAGCACTTATTATAAAGTCCATTTCCGGAGAAAACCAAAAACCATTGTATATTAACTCCGAAAATTTTGGTATAAGCATATCTCTTAAATGCATTACCTCTTTATCCATAGCGATACCTTCAAGATCTCTATGAGCAATCCAAAGAATTGTCGCCCCGGGAGTTTCATAAACTCCTCTCGATTTTATACCAATAAATCTATTTTCTATCATATCAACTCTGCCAATACCGTTCTTATCGCCAAGCTCGTTGAGATAGATAAATAATTCCAAAGGCTCTGTTTTTATCGTTTCCTCATTTTTGTTTATAACTTTTACCGGGGTGCCGTATTTAAAATAAATTTCAACTATTGTCTCTATATCCGGAGCTTCCTTAGGAGATACTGTCTTAGTAAACAAATCCTCCGGTGGTCTAAATAGCGAATTTTCTAAAACTCCTGCTTCATGACTAATATGCATTAAATTATCATCCTCACTATAGGGTTTCTCTTTAGAAGCCTTTACAGGAATCTTCCACTCTTCAGCATAGGCAATTAAATCACTTCTTCCCTTAAATTGTGAAAGAAATTCAGGGTCTTTCCAGGGAGAAATAATTTTTATTTTCGGATTAAGAGCGTAATATGTAAGTTCAAATCTTACCTGATCATTTCCTTTACCTGTTGCGCCATGAGCTACATATTCTGCTTCTTCTTTCTCTGCTATCTCAATCTGCTTTTTAGCAAGTAAAGGTCTTGCTAACGATGTTCCAAGGAGATATCTTCCTTCATAAATAGCATTCCCCCGAAGAGCAGGAAAAATAAAATCGGTAACAAATTCTTCTCTCAAATCCTCTATATAAACTTTTGATGCCCCTATTTTTAAAGCTTTCTCTTCTACTTCTTTAAAATCATCTTGTTGCCCAACATTACCAACAAAACAGACAACCTCATATCCTTTGTTAATGAACCACTTTAAAATTACAGAGGTATCTAATCCTCCACTGTAAGCAAGTACTACCTTTTTCTTTGTCATATTTTTCCTTTCCAAATTTTATTAAAAGTTACCGTTAACCTCATTAAAGCATCAATTTAAATTTACCCTGTTAATAGTAAACATTTAACATGGCTTATCAAAATATTGGAACAAAGTTTACCATATCTTAAAATTTTGTCAATCAAGCTTTTTTGCACTTTTTTGCACGAAATTTGTTGTACACCTTTTACGTCCAATTTTAAATATTTTTTTTAATCTTATAATTCTTAGGCTGACAGCGATCTATCCTATATACCGAAAGGATTGCTTTTGAATCACAGGTTCCACATTTATTAAGATTTCTAAAGAAGTCAGAAATCTCTCTTATTATTAAAATTTGACTAAACAGAAAAAATCCATTAATATACTATTAACTTGGATTTGGTAAACTATTACGAAAAATTTAATTTTCATGAAGATTAGATTCAGAACAATATTCCAGGACAAACTTAATGATCATTATTTAAATTTAAATTGCCGAATCTGGGATTAATTAACTATTTTGTGTCTAAGAAATAAGAAAACAGAATTAAGCACTAAGCATTGAGAACTAAGGTTTATAAAGAGGTTCTTAATTCTGAATTATGAAGTTTTTCTTAATTCTCAATCCTTAATTAACTGCGCCTGTAGTTCAGTGGATAGAATGTCGGCCCCCGGAGCCGAAGGTCGCAGGTTCGAATCCTGCCAGGCGCGTCTTTTTCTATACCAAAAATCAATCTGATAAGTTAAATAGCTTTTTTATTAATTAAAGGCCCAATTTATCGGCAATCTTTTGCATTGCCTTTAAACCTATATCAATAAATTCCTCTAAAGTAAAATTCAATTGATTACATGTCTTAATTTGATCTCTATTTGCACCAGCGGCAAAACGCTTCTCCTTGAATCTCTTCATCACAAATTTAGTATCAATAGAATTCAGTTTCTTATCTGGATGAATTAAAGCACAAGCTACAATAAGACCGGTAAGAGGATCTACTGCATAAAGAGCCTTATCCAGTAAAGTTTTTGTAGGTGAATGGCCAGCATGAGCTTTAATTGCCTGAGTAATATCTCCCTCCACCCCTTTTTCCTCTAACAAAGCCGCTCCTACTATTCCATGTTGGGTAGGTTTAGAGGAAGTCTCTTCATAGTCTATGTCGTGCAGGAGCCCTGTTAATCCCCACTTTTCCTTATCTTCTCCGAACCTCAAAGCCAAATCAATCATAATAGCTTCGGTAGCCAGCATATGTTTCTTTAAATTTTTGTTTTTTACTTTGGCCTGAATTAACTTCCATGCTTCTTCTCTTTCCATTAGTCTCCTCCTATTGTTTGCTAAACGATTCTAAAATGTTATAATAAAAATCATCATAATAACTATATCAAATTTAAAGATGTTGTGAATTACAAAGATAAATAAGTATAGACATCGCTTCAGGCTGACTTCCATTCAAAGTTAAGGGAAAAAATAAATGAATAAAAAATGTATAAAATGTGGTAAAAAAAGAGGCACAAGAAAATGTAAACCTTTAGGAGGATATATCTGTGCTCAGTGTTGCGGTGAAAACAGAGGAATAATAATTAACTGTCCATCTGATTGTCCTTATTTTCAAAATCATGAAAAATACCAGGAGGAAAAATTAGTCATAGAAAATGAAAAAGGCTATTTAGAAAGATATGCTAACTATATAAATGAAGATAAAAAAAAATTAGCAGAATTTATGAACTTTATTGAATTTCAAATTTACCAATATTATAAAAATAAAATTAATATTACAGATGAAGATATTCTTGTTAGTTTAAACTTTCTTAGACGAAAAGCAAGCCCCATTTTTATACCCGAAATGAGCAAACTCTCTATGGAAGAATATTTATGGAATGATGTTAAAGAATTCTTAAAAGAAAAAAGGGGCGAAGGAGAAACATTTTCTTCTGAGGAAATTATTGAGGTTATAGAAAATATTATAAAGTTTATTAGTTCCTTTAAAGACAAAAAAGGGAATAAACGAGGATATATTCGCTTTCTCAATGGCTATATGAGAAAAACAGAGAGGAAGATTTCTAAAAAACAGTCTTAAAAATGAATAAGGTTTTATTTAAGATAAAACTTTTCCTTCGTAAAAGAGACAAAGGGCAGATGGGATTAATTCTCTCTCTATTTCTCTTATCTATTCTTGGGATAATGGCTATAAGTTTTCTTTATAAAATGAGAATTGAAGAAAGGGCAAGCTTTAACTATAAAGATAGTATTAAGGCAAATTATCTTGCTCAAGCGGGGATAGAAAGAGCAATAGCTGAATTAAAAAATGATAACAATGAATATGACGACCTTTATGAGAATTGGGCAAAAGGCGTTAAAGGAGAATTAGGAGAGGGAATCTATAACGTTGTTGAAGAAGAGAACAAAGAAAATGTTGATAAGTTAGGTATTTTCGATGAAGCATCAAAGATTAATTTAAATACAGCCGGTAATGAAAAGTTTAACCAAGGGTGGACTACCTACGAAGTTAATTTAGGGACACTAAATGGACTTGATAATGAGAAAGTGGAATCAATCATAAACTATCGTTATGGTAAAGACGCCTCTCCAGGCAAAAAAGGAGTAGATGACGATAAAGATAATAATATCCTTCAATCAGATGGAATAGATAATGATGGAGATGGTATAATAGATGAAAAAAATGAAGGGATTGACGAGCCCGATGAGTTTTGTCCAGATAAACCTTATGGAGACGATAATCCCTTTGATACTATAGAAGAGGTAAGGCTTGTTAAGGGAATAGGAGAAACTACTTTCAATAAAATAAAGGATTATATTACTGTTTACTCTTATGATAAAAATGTAGACAAAGAAAAAAATTTAAGAGTTAATATTAATATTTCTCCTGCTTCTACTATTAGCCAGGCCTTACAAAAAATAGGGATATCTCAAGATAAAGCTAATCAAATAGCTGTGAATATAGTTGACTTTCGTGATGAAAATAATTCTCCTACAGAATATAAAGGTAAATATGGGATTGAGAGAACCCCTTACATTAATGAAGTAATGCCTCACTTTACTTCTTCAGTTACAACAGCGGCAAAAGATTTAATAAAAGGAGGAATAAGCCTTCTTGAGGATAAAATAAAAGAGAAGACGAAAGAGAAATTGGAAGAAAAAGCCACAAGAATAATAGAAAATGAAATAGAAAAAGACACCTCGGATAAAGAGGAAAATCTAAAGCGGATCCTTGACGAGCTTGAAGATAATAAAGAAACAGTGGAAAAGACAAGAGGAGTTTTAAAAATTTTTAAAGAGGAAAAAGCTGAAGCAGCGGAAAAGAAGACAGATAAAAAGGCAGGTAAAAAGATAGATATAGATATAGAAATGGAATGGATAGAACTTTTTAATCCTTATGATACTTCTTGTAAAATATGGGGATGGCAAATTAAAACCTCCTTAAGAAGGATGATATTATGGGGAGAAGTTCCTGCTCGGGGATATAGAATTATATTTAATATGGTTATAAAAATGGAGGGGGAGACTATAGGCAAAGAACTACTAAATAATAACAGTGATACAGTAATCTTAATAGATACATGGGGAAATATAGTAGACAAAGTATCCTATGATAATTATGGGGCCCCCTGGAATGCTTTTGAAAAAAACGACCCAAGGGCAAGAAAATTTGTTAGTAGTCTTCCTGGAGGAAGCCCTGGCTTCCGCAACTGGTTCTGGATGCCTACCGTAGGCGAAGGAAACGATGAAAATGACTATAGCAGCTTCTATATTAAAAATAAGCCCTTTGCTAATATCGGAGAAGTGGGATATATCCATAAAGGGAAAGAGTGGCAGACAATAAAACTACAGGCTGGAGGAGACTGGCAAATACTGGACAAAATTAGTATAGCTAATCCTCCTGTAAAAACTACAAAAGGAAGAATAAACATAAATACTGCATCTCGTCAAGTTTTAAAAAGTCTTCCCGGAATCGACTCCTCATTAGCTAATGCTATAATAAATTACGGGAATAGCAAAAGAAAACCTTTTAATGAGATAGGAGAATTACTTGAGATTATTATCATAGCTAAATTGGGTTATAATGGAAAGGATGATGATGGAGATGGATATATTGACGAAGATGATGAGAAAGAAATGATATTTCGTTCTCTTTCTAATTTAATTACAACTCGCTCTAACTGTTTTACGGTGACATCCCTTGGCCAGATTAAGAAATTAAAAGAAATTATTTCAGAGAAGAAAATAAAAGTAATTCTCGATAGAGGAGCTCATCCTTTAAAAATAAAGTATTATAAAGAAATAAATTAATCTTATTATATTGTACCATTTCACTTATATTTTTTTCTCAAATTATTCAGAATTCTCCTAAAATCTTCGGGAGCTGACCTGGAAGTAAGAGCTATTACATAAATTAAAACAGAAAATTGCCAGGAGTCTTCCGGACCTGCTATTAACCCCGAATGAATATCCTCCTTTTTTTCCATCCGTCGAGAAAAATATTCTATTGCTTTATTTAAACAACCCTCAAAAATATCAACATTATAGGTCTCATTACGGTATTTTAAAGAAGGGAAGGAAACCCCTCTCATTAATAAAAATCTTCTGATTTCATCATTATTTAATTGATAATCATCTTCAAATTCGAACCCCTCAAATTGGGGCAAATTAGGAGGAAGAATAATTAAAGGTTTTTGAGCTATAACTTCGCCTTTTCTCACTACTGTATCTCCAGTATTAATTGTCGACTCAGCTAAGGAGATATAAGGTAGAATAGTAGCTTCAAAAGACAAAAGGTTGGGTAAGCGAAACTTTAGTATCCTGGTTTCTTTAACGGCCTTTTCCCATTTTTCATATAAATTCATCTATTCACTCCTTTTTTTATCTACCTTTATTATACTATTTCTAACAAAACCGTCAAAAATATCTCGGGACTTTTCCCCTCTGTCGCTGTATATCATCTTCTTGTATTTTTAACCCAATTCAACCCACCAAAATTTTAGACAATCTACTTGCGACTAGAGAGGCAAGGCTAATCGCCATTGGTGAACCCCATTAGATGTTTACTAACAGGGTGAATCAAAAGTTAAAAAACAATTTTGGGAGGCTAAAGCCTCCCCTACCCAGATGAAGAACTTTAATGCGGCTCCTTGTCATTTTTTTAAAATATGCTAAATTTAAAACTAACTTAAATAAAATGAGGAGTTTGGTTATGGCAAAAAAATGTGAAATATGCGGTAAAGGGGTAACTATCGGGCACAGATTAAGTAAATCTGGGATAAGAACAAAAAGGAGTTGGTCCCCTAATCTTCAGCATATTAAAATAAAAATTAATAATCGGATAAAAAAAGCTTATGTTTGTACTCATTGTATTCGCTCAGGGAAAATAGAAAAGGTGATTTAAGATATTTTGTCTAATCTTTTCTTTCCTTGTTTAAAAAAGGTTTTGAGTATGTTGAAAAAATTTACCTTCGCTTTTTATAGCGGGAGCAATTACCATCTCAACTTCATGCATCTCTTTTATATTAGCTACTCCACAATATCCCATACAAGTTTTTATCGCCCAGACTAAATTTTGAGAACCATCATCTAATTTAGCCGGACCATAAAGAATATCTTTTAATGTGCCTGTTGTTCCTACTCTCACTCTTGCTCCTCGAGGTAAATTTTTATCCGAGGTGGCCATACCCCAATGATAGCCTTTTCCCGGGGCTTCTTCAGCCCGAGCAAAAGCTGAACCAATCATTACTGCATCTGCTCCGGAGGCAAAAGCCTTACATATGTCCCCTCCTAGCCTCATACCTCCATCAGTAATAACAGAAACATATCGACCGCTCTTCTTAAAATAATCATCCCGAGCAGCAGAAGCATCAACAGTAGCAGTAACTTGGGGAACCCCTATTCCTAAAACCTCACGGGTAGTGCAGGCGGCACCCGGACCCACTCCTACCAAAAGAGCATCTATCCCTGTTTCCATAAGATCATAAGCAGATTGATAAGTAACACAATTTCCTGCGATAATTGGGACAGAAAGCCCTTTACAGAATTTTTTAATATTTAATCCTTTCTTCTTAGAGGACATATATTCTGCTGTAGCTACTGTAGCCTGAACAATGAAAATATCTACTCCTGCCTCCTGAGCAATTGGGCCAAAATGAGTTGCTCGCTGAGGGGTACAAGATACAGCAGTAATAACTTTTTCCTTTTTCATCTGTTTAATTCTCTTCTCTATTAACTCTTCTTTTATCGGTTCTTTATAAATATTTTGGATTATCTTTATAGCTTCTTTATTAGAAGAATTTATAATCTCCTCTATCATTTTTGTTGGATTTTCATAGCGGGTATGAACTCCTTCCAAATTTAAAACAGCTAATCCTCCTAATTTTCCCATCCGAACAGCAAAATTTGTATCTACAACCCCATCCATCGCTGAAGCTATAATAGGAATATCAAAATTTATATCTCCTATTTTCCATTTTATATCAATATCCCCAGGATCAAGGGTTTTATTACCCGGAACTAAAGCAACTTCATCAAATCCGTAAGCTTTTCGCGCTCTCTTTTCTTTACCTATATAAAAGCCGCCCATTATAACCTCCTTACTTGTTTATAAAGCAATAGCTTTCTTAGAATATTAAATTCAAAATTATCTACTTTTCTCTAACATTAAACTAAAAATTTCTGTAAACTCAGTTATCTTTTAACCCCTATTCGGCAAACCATGGGAACTCCTTCTATGTAGAATTCAGCAGTGAGAAGCCAGAATTCAGAATAGAACAAGGCTAATCAACATTCAGTAGTAAGAATACAAATAAACTTAAGAAGAATTTAGATGACATTCTTTTCTTCAATTTTTCTTTTTAATTCTATATCATTCATTATCTCTTCTGGCTCCTGAATTCTGATGACTAAATTCTATTTATCAAATTTTTTTCTTTTAAAGAGGCAATTATAAAACCATCAATATCACCCTCTAATACTCTCTCTACATCACTTCTTTCTACATTAGTCCTATGATCTTTAACCAAAGTATAAGGATGTAAAATATAAGAGCGCACCTGGTTACCCCATTCTATTCTCGCTTTCTCCTTGTGTCTTTTTTTAAATCCCTTTTCTTTCTCCAGTTCATGAAAATTATATAACCGAGCTTTAAGAATTCTCATTGCTGTAGCTTTGTTTTTATGCTGGGAACGCTCATTTTGACATTGCACAATTATTCCTGTAGGTAGATGGGTAATTCTTACAGCAGAATCTGTAACATTGACATGTTGACCCCCTGGTCCACTGGATCTAAAAGTATCAATATGAAGATCGCTCTCTTTAATTTCTACTTTAATCTCATCAACCTCAGGAATCACATCTACTGCAGCAAAAGAGGTATGGCGACGATGAGAAGCATCAAAAGGGGAAATACGAACTAATCTATGGATTCCCACTTCCTGTTTAAGATAACCATAAGCAAATTCTCCCTCAATTACTACTACAGCCGTTTTTATACCTGCCTCCTCCCCATCTATTCGTTCTACCACTCTTATTCTATATCCTCTCTTCCCTGCCCACTCTAAATACATTCTAAGAAGAATTTCTGCCCAATCACATGAATCTGTACCCCCTGCCCCTGGGTGAACTGATAAAATAGCATTAGCTCGATCATTTTTACCATTTAATAACGATTTTATCTGATATTCTTTTAATTTTTTTTGCAAAAATACTAACTTCTTTCTCTTCTCCTCTTCCAAGCTCTCATCTTTCTCCTCTTCAAGAAGTTGCTCTAAAGTAAGTAATTCTTCATATAAAACATTTATCTTATTCCATTCTTCCTCTTTTTCCTTAAGACGGTGTAATTCTTGTAATATCTCTATATTTTTATCGGTTTCCTTCCAGGAATTTAATGAAACCTTTTTTTCTAAATTTTTGATCTTCTTTTTTATTTTATCTACTTCAAAGATATCCTCTTAATTTATTTATCTCTTCCTTTAAATTTATTAATCCGAAATCACCTTTCGTTGTCATATTATCCTCCTTAATTTAAGATAGCATAAGGAATCGATTAGTCAACTTTACAAAAAAAGGTACAAAAAAGGACCTCTGATTACACACGTTCCTAAAAATGATTACACTGATAAAAAGTTTTGTATTTTTTTAACAAGTTAAATGTAAAGCAGCAATCGTCTTTTGGGAATTATAAATTTCGTTATAGAGCTGGCATGCTAATCTTGTAGGTTTAGTTTTCACCTCGATTCCCTTTGATTTAATATACTTTAGAGTTTCAGGAGGAACTTTCATTAACCCAAAATCTCCTGTACCTATAATAAGAACCTCCGGTTTCTCCTCTATAATTTCCTTTATATCTTGAGGAAAAAGAAGGTGCCCCTCTTTTCGCCACCAATTAGCATCTATTCTTTGTGGATAAATAATAACATCTGAAGTATAACTTTTTCCATCAATAACAATATATCCAAACTCATAAGAATTTATCATTTCAATCACCCTTTACCCTCATTAGATAGTAATCATCTAATCGGGTTTTACTAATAAAAAATAAAGAGAGAGGCTAAAGGGTTAATCCTCACCCCTTAGCCTCTATTTAAGAACTTCTTTATTCTACCGCTTCTCTTAAATTTTTCCCTGGTTTAAATTTAGGTACATTTTTGGCTGGAATTTTTATCTTAGCTTTAGTTTGAGGATTCACACCCTGTCTCTCTTTCCTTCTCTGTACCTGAAAAGTTCCAAAACCAACCAAGGTAACTCTTTCCTTCTGAGCTAATGAGTTAGTAATTGCTGAAGTTATAGCGTCCACTACATTATTAACATCTTTCTTAGTTAAGCCCACCTCAGAAGATACTTCATCTACTAATTCTGCTTTATTCACCTGTCTCACCTCCTTATCAAACTTTTAGGATACCGCCCTCTAAAAATGGCTTTAATAGAAGACTACAAAAATTCAACTCTTAATCGTTGAACTATAACACATTTCAAAAAGTATGTCAAGCAACTTTTATAGGAAACTCATCTTATTAGATTTTTAGAATATCTTGAAACCCTTAATATTTGCATTAATTAATAACGATCTATATAAGAGGAGAAAGATTAATTTCAAAATCACAAATATCACATTTAAGCTGTAGTTATCCTTGCACTATCAAGATTGATCGGTAAAGTAAGGTAGCGCTGTTTTACGCAGGCTCTGAGCCTCGCGGCTACCAATTTTTTCGTGCAAAAGTTGGTTGACAAAGATATAAAATATAATAACTTATAATACCTAAGTTTAAAACGTTGATAATTGAATAAAATAGATAAGGATCTTTTAAAGGATGAAAAATCGTCGCAGAGCTAGAGAAATTGCTCTACAAATTCTCTACGAGGTAGATATAAGAAAAATCTCGGCAGAGAAAGTCTTAGATATCACCTTTTCTCGTTATAGATTTAAGCCCGAGATAAAAAGATTTACCCAAAAGTTAATCTTAGGGACTTATCAATTTCTTTCCCCTATTGACGCTTTAATCAAAAAATACGCTAAAAATTGGACTCTCGATAGAATGGCTACAGTAGATCGAAATATCATGCGCCTATCTATCTACGAGCTTCTTCTTCTCGACGATATACCTCCTGTAGTAAGTATAAATGAAGCTGTAGAAATAGCCAAACGCTACGGAACAGCTGATTCAGGAAAATTTGTTAATGGGATATTGGATAAGATCAGTAAAGAAAGAGGATCAAAAAGTTTTTTAAAATGGACTTACCTAAAAGATTCCCTAAAAAAAGACCCTCTTCTTAAAAAGTTAATTGAAGTAAAAGGGAAAGATAAAATTTGGTTAGTAGGAGGATGCATCAGGAATCTTCTTTTGGGAAAAGAGAAAAAAGACTTAGATTTAATAGTAGAAGACCTTAATTTTAAAACTGCTCAACTCTTTGCACAACATATAAAAAGAAACTTAATTACCTTGAGTCCTACTTTAAGAAAAATTTCCTTTTCTCAAGAGGTTAATATCGACTTTACTCTTAAAAACTATGACCAAGTACAAACAAATCTAATCAAACGTGATTTTACCATCAATGCTTTATCTTTGGATGTAGACTACCTTGAATTCCCTTCTTTATTTCTTATAGACCCTTCTACAGGTTTAGAGGATTTAATAAATAAGAAAATTAAGTTAATAAGAAAAGAATCGATAGATGAAGACCCTCTTCGTATGTTGCGAGCTTTTCGTTTAGCTGCGCAACTCAGCTTCGATATAGAAGAAAATATTTCCCCTTTTTTTCAGCAAAAATCTATCTCTATTAAAAATGTATCTATAGAACGAGTAAGGGAAGAAATTTTTCTTTTGCTTAAATGCCCTATTTCTCATAAATATATAGATAATCCCTCTTCAAAAATATTGTTAAAACAGATATTTGGACAGAACCCAAATATAAAAAATTTAAAAAGATTAGAAGAAATACTCTCTTCTAATAAAATAATTCCCAGAGAGATTAGAAAAAAAGTTTTACTCCATTTAAGGGAGAATAACCAGGACAAAAAAAATCGGAAAGATCTATTAAAACTTATTGTTTTACTCTTTTCTCCGGCAGAGAAAACTTCTTTATCCTCTATAGGAAAGCACTTGAAGCTAACCCGCAAACAGATAACAATAATAGAAAAAGTAGAAAAAATCTATCCATCCATAGAAAAAATTATGGAAGGCCAGCAAAGAAATCCCACGTTAACAGCTCAATTCTTAATAGAAGCAGACAAGGAAACGGTGGAAATTTCGTTACTCTTTTTAACAGTAAATTTTGAGTGTTTTTCCTCTCAAAAATTTGTTTTCTCTCTTCTTCAAGAATATTTTCAAAAATCCTCTTTATTATCACGTCATTCTATATTAATTAAAGGAGAAGAAGTGATGAAGTTATTGGGGATTCCTGCTGGTCCTCAAATTGCTTATATTTTAAATAAAATTCACCAAGCTCAAGTATCAGGAAAAATCAACACTAAAGAAAAGGCTATTGAATTTGCCAAAAAGTTGATCTCTACATAAATACATATTGTCCTGGCAATTTTTATACTTTTCTGATTCTCGGATATGCTTTTCTAACAGCATATGTAAGAGGTATAGCTATTACTAATCCTCCGACTATTTGAATAATGTTAGCAGGAATTTCAACTAACGCAGGACCAACTCCATACATAAGTGTCTCTGCAATAAAATACCCCCCTATCATAACAGCTCCCCCAGCAATTGTCCCCGCAAGCATTACAATGAAAGTGCCTTTTTTTGCTACAAGTCCAGCAACCAATCCTTCTACTCCCTTTACCACAAGAGTAATAGGAGCAAAATATGCATATCCCCCTAAGATATCAGCAATAGCTGAACCTACACCTCCTGATATTCCTCCAATTTTACTCCCTAAAGATAAAGCTGAAAAAAATACCATAGCGTCCCCTAAATTCAGGTAACCCCTAGTAGGAGCAACAGGAATTCTAACTAAAAGTGTCATTGCTGCTGTAACTGCAATCATTACCCCACACAAGGCAACATCTCTTGTGTTCATTCCCTTCTTTTTACTCTTTTTTTCATTCATTTTTTTCCCTCCTTGTCAAAATTATTTAATTTTAAATTCCTCTATCCTTATTATTCAGTTCTCCCGAAAATTTTTTGCTCACCTCATCTTTATTTTTACTAATCAAAAAACCTCAGGGTAATACTTTCCTGAAAGGGACTCTTTAATGAATTAAAATTTCTTTAAAAACATACTTGATTTTATATGATCGCTATAATGATCAAGAACCAGTTATTTTTTATCTTTCTTTGTATTTACTTTACAGAAACTGAGGTGGACCCCTTTTTTTATTTTACAGTACCTTAATGTACTGTCCAATTTTTAGGATCCACTATATTTTTTATTCTTTAATGAGCGCTATTAAATCGATTTCCCTTCCAGGAGTTGGTGGTAAAATTATGGTCATTATTCAAATTGCCGAATCCGGGTTTAATACTCTTTCCATCTTAAGTATAAATTATTATCAATTTTTAGAATATCCAAAATTTTGCCCACTATAAAATTAATATTATCATTCAATGTTTTCGGGTTATGATAAAATGCAGGCATAGCAGGTAAGATGTTAGCCCCCCTATATGCCAAGCGTAGCATATTTTCCAAATGGATTATACTTAAAGGAGTTTCTCTGGGGACTAAGATTAAAGGTCTTTTTTCCTTCAAAGTAACATCAGCAACTCTTAATAAAAGATTCTCAGAATATCCATAAGCTATACCAGCTATTGTTCTCATGCTGCAAGGAACAATCACACAGCCTTCAATTTTGAAAGAACCGCTGGCAATAGGAGCAAACATATCGTCAATAGTACAATAATGACTTGCAAGTTTTATTAATTCTTCTTTCTTAAAATCAGTTTCGTATTCTAAAATTTTCTCCGCTGTCGGCGTTATTGTAAGATAAGTTTCTATCTTTTTCTTTTTTAATTCCTCAAGAAGTCTTACTCCATATATAACACCACTTGCTCCACTTATCCCAACAACTAACCTCATGAATAATTTTCTCCTTTCCCTAACATCATAAGCAAATGAAAAATTAAATCTTCTCCTGTATGACTATCAACTATTGTTAATTTACTATTTAACTTTTTCTAATTTTTCTCATTTTCTCTGCTGCAGAAGAGATAGCTTTCACAATTTTAACATATCCAGTACATCTGCATAAATTACCTGCTATAGCAGTCTTTATTTCACTTTCTGTAGGATTACGATTCTCATCCAATAGAGCTTTAGCAGATAAAACCATTCCTGGTGTACAAAAACCGCACTGGATAGCACCTTGTTCAATAAAAGCCTCTTGAACCAAGTCAAGCTTACCTTCCTTTGTTAATCCCTCTATAGTAATTACTTCCTTTCCATCAGCCTCTATGGCTAACACTAAACAAGAGTTAACAGGTTTACCTTCAAGAAGAACTGTACAGGCCCCACAATCACCAGTATCGCAACCTCTCTTTGTTCCTGTAAGAGAAAGTCTATCTCTTATTACATCTAATAAAGTATCATTAGATTTTACTTCCAATTTATATTCTTCTCCGTTTACCTTCAACTGAATTCTCTTTTGAATCATTATTCTCTACCCCCACTTTATTTTAGTATAGCATTTTATTTTTAAAAATTTATTCCTCTTGCTATCCACTTTTACATAAATGACGAATCTTCCGTCATAACTTCTTATTTTTTCTTTTTTAAATATAGAAGAGTAACAATCCTCACATATATTTATCGCTATTATATCTTCTTTATTCCCTAATTTTTCCCCTTCCTCCCTCGCTTTTACCCTTCGAGTATATTTTTTTTCTCCACAAATTTCGCATATATCTTTATATTTACATCCCCAGCAATATTTTCGCGGGTAGAAAGGGTGAAGATTGCACTTCATTTTAACCTACTTCTTCTCCTATTTATTATACTAACTCTTTTTTAATCCTGAAATCTCTCTTATGGCCTTTTTTACTAATACTTTAACCATTTCTTTTCTATAATCAGCAGAAGCACGCATATCTGAAATTGGGCAAGCTTCTTCGTAAGCTAATTGGCCAACTTTCTCTATTAAAGGCTCACTTATTCTTTTACTCTGCAAAACTTCCTCTGCTTTTCGAGCCCTTAAAGGGGTAGGGGCTACTGCTCCAAGAATTATATTTACATCTTCCCATACTTCTCCTTCTACACTCAAAGTAGCTATTACTGCTACTGATACCATAGCAATCTCCATAGCCTTTCTTCGGCCATATTTTATATATATTCCTTTGGTGTGGGGTAAAGGGAAAGGCACAATGATTTCAGCAAGAATTTCTCCTTTTTTCAAAACAGTTATCCCTGGTCCTACAAAAAACTTTTCCAGAGGAACAATCCTCTCTCCCTCCAAACTTGCTATTTTTACTTTAGCCTTTAAGCCAATTAAACTTGGAGCAGTCTCTGCTGAAGGAGCAGCATTGCAAAGATTACCTCCTATAGTAGCCCGATTTCTAACTTGAATAGAGCCCAGCATACTTGCCGCTTGAGCAAGCACAGAAAACTTCTCGCGAATTACATTGGAGGTCTCTATGGTGCGTATAGTAGTTAAAGCACCTATTCTTAAATCTTTTTTCTCTTCGTATTTAATATAATCCAAGCCGGGGATACACTTAACATTCATTACATAAGAAGGAGCTAACCCTCTTTCTTTCATTGCTACTAATAAATCTGTACCTCCACTTAATATCTTTACTTTGCCATTGTATTTATTTAGTAAAGAAAAGGCTTCTTCTAACGTAGAAGGCTCAAAATATTCAAATCTCTTCATTTTTCTTAACATAATCCTATCCTCCCTGTTTTTATACTAAAATTTACATCCTATTAACTTTTTCTGGAGTAAAAAAATAGTTACTTCCTATATTCGTACTGCTTCATCAAAATTTTAGACAACCCACTTGTGGGTAGGGACGACTTTAGTCGCCCTTTGTGAAGCAAGAGTTAAAAAGCGATTGGGAGGCTAAAGCCTCCCCTACCCAGGTGGAGAACTTTAATGAGCTCTTTCTATCTATTAAAAATAAATTTTCTACTTCTTATTATTATCTCTTTTTTTCAAAGTATAAAACATTCTCTCGGAATTCATAGGCAACCGTTTTAACCGAATGCCAGTAGCATGATAAATAGCATTAGATATAGCCGCAGGCGTAGGAACTAAACCCGGTTCTCCTATCCCTTTTGCTCCAAAAGGACCAAGAGGATCATCAGTTTCTACGAATATAATCTCTTCCTTAGGTATATCAAGAGCGGTCCATACCTTGTAATCAGTAAAATTTGGATTTATTGGTCGACCTTTATCTAAAAGACATTCCTCAGAAAGAGCGTATCCTAATCCCTGAAGAATAGCTCCTTCCATCTGACCTTCCGCCATATAAGGATTAACAGTCTTTCCAGTATCTTGAGCAGCAGTAATTTTAATTACCTTTATCTCCCCTGTAAGAGTATCTACTTCAACCTCCACTATCTGACAACCATAAGTAAAAGTAGGAATATGTTTGCCAGCACGTTTATAATAAGTCACCTCAGAAGCTAAAGGATCAAAATAACGCCCTCTGCCTGATAAAGGATGGCCCAATCTATTAACGGAAAATTCCGCTACTTTACCGAAAGAAATCCTTCTTCCATGATTTTCTTTTAAAAAAGCTTCTCCATTCTTAATTTCTACCTCTTCAGGGCTTACTTCAAACATTTTAGAGACTACTTCTATTATCTCTTTTTTTAAATTTTCTGCTGCAGCTTTAGCAGCATTTCCGCAAACAAAAACCGATCTACTCCCCCAGGCTCCTAAATCATAAGGAATAATATCTGTATCACTATTAATAACAATGATATTTGATAGGTCTACCCCTATCACTTCTGCTACTATTTGAGCAACAACTGTTGTGGTTCCCTGTCCAATGTCGGGAGCAGGAGTAATTACTGTTACCTGTCCTTCCTCTGAAACCTTAAGAAAGGTATCTGTAGCTGCGTAGCCATAAAATCTCCCTCCCGAGCCGGTGTGAGACATTATAGCCATTCCAATTCCCCGATACTTATTTTCTCCCACTTTCCTTGGTCCACTCCTCTTTTCTTGCCATCCCGACTTTTCTACTGCTCTATCAATACAATCAACAAGACCCGAGTTGGTTATCTCAGTGCCAGATACTGTAACATCCCCCGCTCTATTTACATTCTTCAACCGTAATTCCGCAGGGTCCATATTTAACTTAGAAGCAATGTCATCAAGCTGAGTTTCTGTAGCAAAAGTTACCTGAGGATTGCCAAAACCTCTAAATGCTGTTCCAAATTGTTTATTAGTATATACCCCAAAACCGTCGTATTGAAGATTAGGAATATTATAAGACATAAGAAAACACTCTCCTGCATAATTAAGGGTAGATATTCCTTTATCATTGTAAGCACCATTATCTACAACAACTTTAGCTTGTCTGGCTAAAATCTTACCTTTTTTAGTTACTCCTGTCTTTACAGAAACAATATAGGGATATCTAGTACGAGCAGTCATAAATTCTTCTTCTCGAGTATTAACTATTTTTACTGGTCTTCTTGTAAGGCGGGAAAGGATAGCGGCTACAGGTTGTTTCATATCCGTAACTAATCGCTCACCAAACGCTCCTCCTGCAGGAGTACTCACTATTCGCACTTTAGAACGAGGTATATTTAAAATTCTCGCTATTTCTTGACGAATTGTGTGAGGTGCTTGAGAAGGACAATAAATAGTTAATCTACCTTCATAGTTAAAATAAGCGATACATCCATGCGTCTCCATACAGCAATGAGTAACTTTTGAAGTAACAAACTCATCTTCAAAAACATGATCAGATTTTTTAAAACCCTTTTCTACATCCCCAAATTTTTTATGTATCTCAAAAGCTATATTACTCTTCTTATTATCTTCATGAACAAGAACAGAAGAAGGTTTTATAGCTTCTTTAGGATCAAAAATAGCCGGTAAAACCTCATATTTTACCTCTATTGAATCAATTGCCTCTTCCGCTATTTCTAAACTATCCGCTGCTACAGCAGCTACCTCATCACCTACGTAGCAAACCTCTTTATCACAAAGAGGAAGTTTATCAGCTAAATCCTGGACAAAACTAAATTTAATCTTTGGAGTATCTTCTGCTGTAATAACCGCTCTTACTCCAGTTAATTTTTTTGCCTTACTAATATCAATGCCTAATATCCTCGCATGGGGATGAGGGCTACGAAGTATCTTCCCATATAACATCCCATCTAATTTAATATCATCAAGATATTTTGTCTCTCCACTAACTTTAGCCCGAGCGTCCACTCTGGGCACCGATTTCCCAAAAACTGTAAACTCACTCATAGTGCTCTCCTTGTTATTTTCTTAATATTAAGATAACTCAATGATATCTCCCACCATCTCTACCAATCCTAATCGCTTTAAAGTCTCTTTAGTTGGAATTCCAGTAACTTTGTTCCATCCACAGACCTCATAAAATTCATCTATCAATTGTTCAAAGTCTTTTCCTAATATTGAGCCTTTGGAAAGACCATCTGGAAGAGGCTCTTTTAAAAGTCTCTCCGGCAAAGTATCATCGTCTCGTCGTATTCCTTCCCTTACATTATATGCTCGTTCTACATTGCTTGCTCTTTCTCCTATAATCATCAATTCTTCACTGCTTATATCAAATCCTGTAGCCGCAGCAATCATTTGCGCAGCCGTATCAACACTACAAGCACTTCCTCCCACAAAAGCACAATACAAAGCAGAATCCATAATTAATCGAAAATCTCTCGCTCTTTTAGTTAATGCTGCTTTACCTTTTACAGAAAATCGGTCATAACGACCACTAACTAATTCATCCGTAATTACGTAACCACCGCCATGATGGCAGCCACCGCGAGGTCCACAAGCAAGAACCAATGCTTGAGCTCTAATACCCCGAGGGTCATATCCGCCTAATTCCATCCCTTTTGCATGCATAGCAAATTTCTCTGTGCCTTTTCCCAGACGCCTTGCCATTTCCCTTACCCCATCCGCCATCAAATCTCCTATCCCTTCTCTTTTAGCCATCTTATTTAGAAGAATAGGAATAACTTGAGCATTACCAAAAGAAAGATCTAGCCCATCCGCATCTGCTTTAGTAAGAACCCTTTTCTCATAACATTCCATAGCAAAAGCTATAGTTATCCCGGAAGCTATAGTATCCATACCTAATTGGTCACATAACTTATCTGCATAAATAATAGATTCGAAATTGCTATTCTCAAGAGCAGAACCAAAAGCGTAAATAGTTTCATATTCAGGACCTTCTGTTTCCGCTCCAGCAAAAGTCCCTGAAGAGACAGCAGTGATTTTAGAACAACCAACCGGACAGGTAGGACAAGCTTTATCTTTAACTAAAAATTTCTCCCTCATAGTCTCTGGGCGAAGAGTATTAAATCCTTCCATCGTAGCTTTTTGCCAATTCCGAATAGGCATTACTCCAAATTTACCGGTAATATTAACGGTACTTGCCGAGCCATATTTAGAGAGAACATTTTGTAAAAAGGGATTAATTTCTATATTTTTTCTAAACTTTTTTATCGCTACCCGGAGCTTATCCTCATCATAAAATGATATTTTTGTGGTTCCTCTCGCAGCTATAGCTTTTAAATTTTTAGATCCCATTACTGCCCCTGCTCCACCACGACCAGCTGCTCGACGATTGCTAAACACACCTGCTATTTTAATCTGTTTCTCTCCTGCTGGCCCAATGGAAACAACAGAAAATTTGCCCTCTGCCGAAATCTTCTTTTGGATAGATTCTTCAGTTTCTTCTGTAGTCATTCCCCATATATCTGAGGCATCTTTTATACTAAATTCTTTATCTGAGATTAGCAAAAAGGAAGGCCTTGAGGCTTTTCCTTCTATGACAATAACATCATACCCAGCTTTTTTAAGTGCTGTTCCAAACATTCCTGAACATATAGAAAAAAGAATAATTCCCGTCTCGGGAGATTTAGTACTAATACTCCAGCGAGCACTGCAAGGTGTTGCTGTCCCCACTAAAGGACCTGTCAAGAATATTAATTTATTATCCGCACTTAGGGGATCTATCCCAGGAGAAAGTTCTTGATATAATAAAGCTGCTCCTAACCCCCTTCCCCCAATAAATCTGCGCAATAAATCAAAATCAAGCTCTTCTGTCTTACAAGAACTTTTAGTTAAATTAACCCGAAGCAATTTTCCTTTGTAACCTCCATACCTACTATCCATCCATTTATCTCCTCTAAAAAGTATTATTTATTTTCTTTACATTTTATAAAATCTGATTATGCCAGTTATTATATTCCTAAAATGGTTGTTTTTTATTCTCTTTCATAAGGCAAACAAAAAGCTCCCGGAAGCCGCGTATTTCTTGCAAGAATAGTCAAAGATACAATTATTGCAATATAGGGGAGCATCAATATAAATTCACGAGGAATATTCAACCCTACAATCTGCAATCCAAAAGTGAGCCCGCGTCCTCATAAGCTCTTGCATCAATCACATTATATAAGAATTTAATTTCAGGGTCTACAGAATATAGGCCTTCCATGAAACCTGCGGTCATTCTGTTCCAGTCAGGTGGTTCGGCAGAAACAACACATCCAACAATTTTTGACCTGGTCATTT
>JAGGXI010000118.1 GCA_021163155.1 Candidatus Aerophobota bacterium | reverse complement strand
TCTCTGGATGGTTCATTACCGATTTGCCACTCACTGCCTCAAGGTCGTAGACCTCTTTTACCTTCCAGCCTTTGGATTCAGCATAAAAGCGGGCTCTTTTTTCATGGTGTTCTGGGCTTTCACCTTTGGCCTGGTCTTCGGTAGAGACCCGCACCCAGATACCAACCGGTTTTACTTTCTCCATTGATCCACTCCTTCAGAGCAACTTCTAATATAGCAAAAACTAAGAGGGAGTCAAATTTTAAAGTTTATTCCCGGATTTATCTAAGCTTATTGGCTGATGGGTGATTAGTTTAGGATTGTAAATAGTTAGATAAATTCTATTCGTTATTTTTAAGCTCTCGCATTTTTCTCTGTATTATTTGTTCTGTTATACCCTGTTTTCTTCCCCATTCTTCTACAATTGCGGTAAGTTTCGAATCTATGTCTTCGAAAAAATCGGCTATTTCTCGTAACTCTTCAATCATGGATTCCCGTCCCTCTTTCTTCATGAATGCTGCAGCTCTTTCCCAAAAGTAATGGTGTGTCAACCAATTCCTTTTTTTTAAAGCTTTTGATAGAGCAATTTCAAGTTCCTGAGAAATTGTAATGGACTCACGAATTTGACTAATTAAATTCCCAAGAGTTTTTTGGAAATATAAGCCAAATAATTTCTCGTACTGAGGCCTTGTAATCTTTTGGGGATTAGGCCCATATACTGTAGCTAATAATATCGCCAATGTTCGCTCGAAGCATTGAACTTGGTACATAGCTAAGCCAAATCGAGCATATACTTCTTTTATTTGACTGTCCTTAGGATTAATTAACACTTTATCTCTCTAAAAGTTTTGTATCAATTTTTATTCAAATTCTATTTACCGTATGTTTTCTTACTTGCCGGTTAAGTAGGCCTGAGCAAGTTGTCTCACCACTTATTTAAAAATTCCCTGATGGCGTCCTCTGGGGAGAGGTTTAAATAAAACATAGGGTATCATTGAAATCTACAATGCCTAACAAAATCACATCCTAACGGTGTAAGTTGTATTACCTCATAGGTTCGTAAGACGATTGGGTATTTTCCAATTGAAACACCACCATGAGATGCTGGAGGTTGCAACAAGTTTAATCTGAGTAAATTATCGACCAGAACATTGAATTTCTCTGATGGAATATTCATGACTTGGCAAATCTTTTCTTTACTAAAAGAAAGAGCCTGTTTTTTATCGGAAGGAGTTTTTTCGTATTCATTGAATAGTAAATCCAAGAGCTTGGCTTCCAATGGCGATAACTGGTTTAATATCTCAACGTAAGCTAAGTGAATATCATATGAATAGCTCGGATTTGCTGCGTTAGCCAATAAAGATGCCCATTTACTTTGCATATCAGGATCTTCTTCCCAAGAGCTATGCTCTAAAAGTGGAGCAAGCGTCTTTAAGGGGATCTTTCTCGGTTGGACTCCTTTTTGTTCAAAGAAACGCTTTGCTTGAAGTACGATATTTACTTGATTCTTAAATCGCCAAAATTTTATTTTGTCTGCCAGCAATCCACCCAGTTCTTCCAATGGAGGGTTAACTACTTTCCCCAAAAAATCAAAAGCCTTGTCTGCCAGCTGATTTATTTCTTTTTTCGCTATTTCATCTGTCATATTTCACTTAACCTGTTATATAAGAAACTTACTACTTATCTAAAAACTCCCTAATAGCTTCTTCTGGGGAAAAAGATTTAAATAAATCTCAGTAGTTGCCAACCTATCATGACCCAGAAAATATTAAAGGGCTCTGATAAAGATTCCAGCTCAACCTGAATTTATTAGCTGATAGTCGATTAGAGAAGTCTTAGATTTTTCTTTTAATCATTGTTAGATGTAGTGTCGATCTTCTAAGATATTCCATTCTTTATTTGTATAATACCTTCAAGAAGTTTTAAAACCTCTTTGCCAGCTGGAGTTAATTCATAAAAGGCAATTAGTTCCTCTGACTGGCTACTATTATCTCTAATTTCACGTACTCTTCTTCTCAATAAATGAAAAGCTTTTGCATGCCAAGTGAGTGCCAATAAGGCATTTGCTGTAATACCCCCAATATTGGGAACTTGAACACTGACTTTCTCATCTGGATTGTCACCAAGAGCCTCATTGAAAAGTTCATACTCTAAGTCTTCGTCTATCCACTGACCATCCAAATACTGTAGGGTGTCTCGAATAGTCTTAAAACTCTTGACAGGGCTCTTCCAGAGAAATTCAATGATTTTTCCATCTGTTAACTTCACCCTCTTCTCCCTTCTATTTATGTTGATTTGGTATTACGCCTAAATAGTTATATCTGAACCTGCCACTTATTCAAAAATTCTTTGACGGCATCCTTCAAGAATAAGTTTAAATAAATCTCACTGGTTGTCAATCTATCGTAGCCTAAAAGAGTCTGGAAGGATCTTATAGGGATTCCTTTTCATTCTTCAAAGCCTGTTTCTAGGTTTACCTAAACTTATTAGATGATGAATCTGCAGAATTTGACCTTTCAAAAAATTCAGTTATAATAATCCAAGAATTACTAACCGACAAGTGTTAAAGCGAAAGAAAACATTTTAACGAAATTTTTGAGGCATAATAGACATTTAGCGTTTTCAAAAAACTAAATCTATTACAAATTATTAATAGGCAGTAGTAACTATTGCTACTGCTGGTGCAGCAGGAGTCTTGATGGGCATTGATATCTTTGATCAACAGGATTTGCGAGCCTATGTAACAGTTACCCATCACTGTTTGCTCAAAGCAGTGGAAAACCTGATGAAAGAGCTGGGGCAAGATTCCTCTAAAATTGAGCGTAAGAGCAAGGGATTCTTGGAGGTATGGTAAGTCGGGGTTCTGCCAGCGAGAGGAGAACTTGAAGGCAAAAACCAAAGCTTTTAAACCAGCCCAGAGGGCCAAAACTTTATACTGGTTCTCTTGCGAGAAAAACTATAAGTTAGAGGATCCTGAGAGCATCTTAGGTAAAATCTGGCTAACCCCTAAGGATGATGAATTTAGGTCAATTTCGCCCCAACAAAATGTTAAATAAAATGAAAAAGGAAAGAGAATCAAAGCAGATGTTACGATATTTTATTTCTCTTCTCTTTTATGATAGAATTAAATAGATCAGAGCTATACTTTAAAGACGGTGATGTCGACAAGGAGATAAATATGAATCAATCTAAAATTAAAAAAAATACAAATTCTACGAAAACAGCTAATTATGCCAAAAACAGGACAATTTTTGAAGATGGCCAAAATATAAATAAAGATCACACAAAGAAATTAGACATCAACTTCAAAAAAACTTGCTCCTGTCCAGATAGTCATATAAATTGTCTTACTGCTAAGGAGTGGGTTCGAAACCAGGTTGCTATTTGGGAACTATACTATGAAAAAAGAGATATTCGAGATAAAGACATTCATCCAGCCGTATTCCCGATCGCTTTACCTAAAAAGTGCATTGAACTTTTTACCCATAAAGGAGAATTAGTGCTCGATCCTTTTTTGGGTATTGGAACTACTCTTATAGCAGCACAAGATTTGGGAAGAAATGCAGTAGGATTTGACCTTAACCAGAAATACATTGATTTTACTACTAAGAGGCTTTCTCAGTTAGAGTTTAACTTTGATAACACAAAACAAATAGCGATTTGTGATGATGCAATCAATATTCCTAAATACTTTAATGAGAATACCATCTCTTTATCTGTTACTTCACCTCCTTACGCTAACATACTAAATCATAAAAGATTGAATAAGAGTATACGAAGTGATCTTCGTAGAAATAAATACTTCAATAAGGTTCAGCAATATTCAAATAATCCACGGGACCTTGGAACAATGAGGCCTAAAAAGTACGCAGAAGCCATTGCGGAAATTTACAAAGGTATATTACCTCTCTTAAAACCAAGAGCTCATTGTGTAATTAACATTAACGATTTATGGGAAAACAATCATAGGTATCCTACCCATAGTTATGTTATCGAGGCGATGGAAAAAGTAGGTTATGAGCTTAGAAATATAATCATCTGGGATAAAAGAAATTTGGTAAACAAAGTAGGCATCTTTGGCTGGCCAAGTAATTACATTACCCTTAGCACAACTTTTGAATACATACTTGACTTCTGGAGACCATGATTACTTATCCTCAACTAATACAAAAATTAAAAGCAATAAAAAAGATGGGTTATATTAAAACCCATAGAGCTGGAAATACAGGTATAGGTAAAACATTAGAAGATCTTTTAGGGATAACTGAAAATAATATACCAGGACCAAATGCTGCAATGATTGAATTAAAATCAGCAAGAAAAAAGGCTAAGAGTATGCTTACATTATTTACAAAGTCACCCCTCCCATCTAAAGCGAACTCTGTTTTATTAAAAAGGTTTGGCTACGAATCTGCACGAGAGAATGAAAGAAAGGAATTACATACTACTGTTAATGCGCAAGAATTTAACACGCTTAAAGGAAAACCTGGTTTTAAGATTAGCATCCAAAAAGACAAAATAAATCTCGTAACTGTTGAAGATGAAGTCGTAGGCTATTGGGACAAGGAAACACTAAAGAACTCTTTTGAAAGAAAACTTCCTAAGTTGTTATATGTAAAAGCAGAATCGAGAGGTAAAGGTTCTAATGAGGAATTTTGGTTCAATGAGGCGTGGCTATTAAATGGTTTTAATTTTGATAGTTTTTTAAATGCGCTCAGGGAGAGAACAATTCTTGTTGATATACGAATAGGGCAATATCCTGATGGGAGGCCTCACGATCATGGAACAGGTTTTAGGATCTTTCCGGATAAATTAGAATTGTGTTTCAAAAATAGAGAAAGAATAATGTGATGTAGTGTCCATAGGACCGATTTCCATAGAATTATTTGAAAAAGTTTTTTCCATCGCGCAAAAACTTCTTTCTCTTTATGCTAAAGTGAAAAAATGCGGTAAGAAAATAAAGATAAGAAAGTATTGCTATTGGTGCGGAAAGAAGTTAGGGTTATGGTAGAATACATTAGGAGTTTTTAAATAAGGTGCAATATGCTTGAAGAAAACATAAAAATTGCCAAAAAATTTAATATAGATATCCAGTTAATCGAAAAAAAAGTAGATATTCAAAAAAATATAGATATTTTAGGTAATGATTTAACTTTTATTGGGGTGAGAGAGTTTGAGAGAACTAAACATGTTCACAGACTGCATCCCTATCTTGGAAAATTTATCCCTCAATTAGTAGAGGTATTCTTAAAGAAATATTTTAAAAAGGGAGATACAATTTTAGACCCATTTTCTGGTTCAGGAACTGCTTTAATTGAGGCAAATGTATTGGGGATGAATTCTGTTGGTATTGAACTCTCACCTTTTAATGTCTTAATTCAAAAAGTAAAAACCAAAAAATATAATATCCCTGAAGTAGAAAAGGAGATAAAAGACGCTTTATCACGATTGAAGGTGTTTAGCAGAAAATTGCGAGGGAGTAAGCAACTTACCTTCTTTGATGGTGAGATTAAGAGACTTAAAACCAATAGCGATTATTTAAAAACATGGTTTTCAGATAGAGCCTTGCAGGAGCTCTTATTTTATAGAAGTATAATAAAAGATTACAAAAATCAAGACATACTGAAGATTATTCTCTCAAGATCTGCTCGTTCGGCAAGACTTATTCCTCATTATGATTTAGCCCGCCCTAAAAAACCCGTAAGAGAACCTTATTGGTGTATAAAGCACAAAAGGGTTTGTTATCCAGTTAATGAGACATTGAAATTTATCAATCGTTATAGTTGGGACACAATAAAAAGAATAAAGCAGTTTGATAAAATTAGAAATAATGCATTCGTGCAAATTTATCAAGGAGATGCAAGAGATATTAACCTACCATCCAATTTAAAAATTAATGGAATATTCACTTCTCCCCCTTATGTTGGAGTAATCGATTATCATGAACAGCATAGATATGCTTATGAGCTATTTGGTTTTCCAAGACAGGATGAGTTAGAGATAGGTCCGGCTAGTAAGGGACAGAACGGAAATGCAAAAAAGGAATATCAGAAGGGAATTATTGAAGTCTTTAAAAATGTATCTAAATATCTAGTAGATGGAGCTAAAATATTTGTTGTGGCCAATGATAAATTTAAATTATATCCTGAAATCGGCAAATCTTGTAATTTTAAATTAGTGGATGTTTTTCACAGACCAGTTTTAATGAGGACAGAAAGGGATTCAAATAAATATTTTGAGTCTATCTTTTATTTTAAAAAAGGATAATTATGAGCCTTTCTAAAAAGACAAAAGATGAAATAGCGAATCTGCTCAAAACGATAGTTAGAGAGAAATTAATAAAATATGAGCCCGAGACCTTGCATATGCCTTTTCATTATAGACTTTTGGGTAAAGATAGATATGCAATGTTTTCTTTTATTCAATCAATGAATACTACTTTCGGCATGTCTATCTGGGAGCAAGTGGCTGTAATTTTAGCTAAAGGAGCAGGTCATTATGCAGAGAGGCAATACAAATTACTCGGGGGAATAGATAGCGATACAGAAAGATTAATTAGTCAGATTCATTACAAGTTAAGAAAAGGAGAGATTACTGCAAACAAGATGGCTGAGATAAAACAAATTCGAGAGAAGATAAAGAAAGGGGAGAGAAAAGTTGACCCAGATTCAGTGGTTGATCTGTTCGTAAAAATAAAAGATGAGGAAAATTATTTTGATATAACAAGTGCAAAACCGAATATGAAAGAATTTGTAGCTTTGAAATTAAAACTCTTAAGGTGGACTGGTTTGAGGCTAAGTCAAGAGAAGAACGCTAAGGTTTCTACAAGACTTGCTATCCCTTACAACCCCTATCATCCTAAGCCTTACGAGCGGTGGACATTAAAGGGATTATATGATTTAGAGAATAATGAAATTTTAGTTGGGGAGGAATTTTGGAATTTTGTTGCCAGCGATAATATTTATGAAGAATTATTAGATGTATTTCAGGGAGTAGGAGAAGAGCTAAGAGAAGAAATTGACAGGAAGTTCACTGAGTTTAGAAGAAGGTAATTTTTTGGGTTAATAAAAATATATTGGTGTGGAAAAATAAGGTGAGATAAATTTAAAACAAGAGGTGAGGGAATGGAGCAAATACTTTTTTCTAACCTCAAGACTTTTTTAGAAACAGAAAAACAGTGTTCTAATGTAGAACCGGAAGTACCTATATCAGAAGCCTCCTCAGTTGTTTATCATACTGAAAAGGTTGCTTCCTTAGATGTGGTTGGGGGCCATCTTTACCCGAATAAATACACTACTTTGGAACTTCATTGTGTTGAATATAAAAGTCCAGATGATGATATCGTTAAAGGAATTGGCCAGCTCTTTTGGTATAAGTTTTTAATGTCTACCCTTAATATATGGATAGACCACCTCTTTTTATACCTTTTTTTACATGAGAAGAGCGTAAGTAATAAATATCTCGATTTTTTAAAAGGACATGGATTTGGACTTCTTCAAGCGAGTCAAAACCAAAACCTCGTAACAGAAATTGTTATCCCCGAAGATCAAAATGGATTTGTTTACCGTTTAGCGAGGGAGAAGATTAAAATCCGCTGTTCAGACATTCTACATTGCCCAAAAGGCCGTGAGATTAAACTAGAGGAACTAAAATGTCCTGTCTGTGGTTCATCTATCGAAATTAAGGGCCCTACTTTACCCAGAAACTTTGCTGATTTTACTCGAGGCTCTACTAGTAATCCAGACTACCAAGGGGCTCCCGATTCTATGCCAAAAGCTATAGAGGAAAGCTCATTACTAAGGAAGGTTTTTCGTAACTGGAAATTAGTTAAGAAAAAATGGAAAGATAAAAACTCCTGATTCACTAGGAGTTTTTAATTAATCTAAATTTAATTTTTAAAGAACTACCTACCCGAGAAACCCTTTTATCTTCTCTTTTGGAAGATTGTCCGGTTGGATTCCCGCCTTACCTAACCTAATCAACTTTATACAGACCTAAGATTTTTGAGCTTTTGGTTTCTCAGTGATATTGGTGAAAGGTCCTTCTCTAAGCATCTTCACATAACAATTACCTATTGTCCAGCCTACCATTTCACAAGCGGTCTGGGCAAAAGGTGCTTCTACCTCTACTACCTTCTTAGTTATTCTATTTTCTATTCTGTATCTTGGCATTGGATTCCTCCTTTTATTTTTTTCATTACTCTTTTACCCCCTCTATGCTAATGGCTCTGTAATAATCATTCGGTTCTAATCCATTAGCATAATCATCAGCTTCTCTTAAACTATTAAATAGCTTAAGAGTTCCATCCTTATTTAAGACAGGGAATACTGTAGAATCTTCGGTCCAATAAATTATTGCATACATTGTTTTTTCACCTCTTTTAATTTTTTCGGAAACAACAACTTAGCTTCCGGATTTCTTTTTAGCTGACCTAACGGAGAAAGCCCATACTTCTTTACCTCCTTCACACTAACCACAAAACATACCGGATCATCAGATATCTTTTTCATGTATCACCTCCAATATTTTTATTTTTCAGAAAATTTAGGCTGATTTAGGGTAGACACCAAAGGTAAGATTTTTAAGGTGCGAATCTCTAAAATGTGCTATTATACTACATCTTAATAATTAATAGCTATTTTTGAGAATACTCAGAGAGGAAAATCAAAACAAGAGGGGGAAAATTGCCTATTGAGGCAAAATAAGAGTTATTTTATGGAAAAGTGAGAATTCTCCAGTTTCAGGAAAATTCTAAATAGTAATTCGATATCCTTCCAAAAAATGGATAAAAGGGAAGAAAAAAGTGCTAAACTATGAACTTTTACCCAATTTTAATGAAATACTGATCTGCTTAATTATATTTTTATCAGCCTCCTTGCAAAAATTTAGTTTGAGTAGGTTTTCAAGCAAAGCTTACCAATATGCTCTCTTAATCTCGGTTTTATTCCTAATCTCTCGAAAAACTTCTAAAAAGAGACTACTTTCAAAGAAAAGGAGCCCACTTCCAAGGACAAACCCGAAAATCTATCTCTATAGCCTCCCTTAATTTTCCCACGGTTAGCTTCTTTCCCAAAACAGAGAGCCGAAGTATAAGAGCTTTAGCAGAGAGAATAAATCGTTGGCTTTGCCTGTTTTTTATGCACCAAATGAGCATTAAGGACATGAAGGACAGAGTACAAAAAATTAAAGCTCTATTGATAGCTTTCTTGCTTCTTATCATAAACTTATCTAGCCCCCAGTTCCTTTTTAGATATTCAAACATGGTTTCTATACCCCAACGTGCTTCATATATTTTCACTATCTCCTTTACTTGAAAGAGTTTATCTATGGGTAGTGAGGTGGCCAAAATTAAAGGATCCCATCTCTTATCCAATGGAATGACGACTACCCAGTTTAAGGTAGCTTTTATCTTCCCATAATAGGTAATCTCTGCTGGGAAAGCTTTAAGTTCTCCTTCTATTTGAATTTCTTTTTTTCCTTTTTTCTCCTTCCAGATCATCCTACCTAAAGGAGAAATCTCTCTGGCAATTTCAAGTATACCTTTATCCTTGTTCTTTAAACCCTCATCTTCTTTATAGACTCCATTAACCTTTACCGTTCTAAAGACAAAGTTCTTCTCCTCGTTTTTGTATTTTATGAGAATTCTCTTATGTCCAAGACCTCTATCTCCTACTATTATGGGTTCAAGATTCCATACTTTTCTCACTATTTGTATTGACTCCTCCACCACCT
>JAGGXI010000020.1 GCA_021163155.1 Candidatus Aerophobota bacterium | reverse complement strand
GAAATTGCACTGCTTGAGAGAGGCTCTCTAAGGGAAAAATATTTATATCTTGCACTACCGATGCTTCTCGGGCGTTATCGTAAGGAAGAAGAATCCCCCTTTTCTCTCTCTTTTTTGCTTCCAGAGCAATAGAGAGTGCTCCATTAACTTTGCGTATTCCTCCATCAAGAGCTAACTCTCCTAAAAGGATAAACTTAGAAATCTCATTATTTTCTATTGCACCTGTAGCCTTAAGAATGCCTATGGCTATAGGAAGGTCGAAAGAAGTTCCTTCTTTTTTTATATCTGCGGGAGCTAAATTTACGGTAATTCTTTGCTGAGGAAAATTAAAATCAGAGTTCTTAATGGCGGCAGTAACTCTTTCTTTAGCTTCTTTCACTGCAGTGTCAGGCAGTCCCACAATATTAAAGTTGGGAAGACCAGGCCTTATATCAATCTCTACCTCTACAGGGTAAGCATCTATTCCCATTAAAGCACTGGTATAAACTTTGGAAAACATTTTTTCTCCTTGAGAATCTTCTTTAAAGTTTTATCATTCCATAAGAATATCAACATTCTTGAGGGGGACATGCTTCGCATTTCCCCCTCAACGCTACACCGCTCCCCCTTAAAATAATGAAGAGTTTAATAATTTATTGGAGAATCAAGATTTTGAAAGCACCCACTTGTTTTTCTACCACTTTTGGCAAAAATGTCAATTCTCCTCTCCATTTCCAGACATACTCACAGATTGTCTGGACAAGAAGACCAACATGCTTTCTCATTTCATCAATTTCTTTATTTGTTAGATTTGACTCCTTTAATATGCGCCGGTACTTTTCATAAATATCACCTTTTCTTTTTTTATTTCTTGTTATTGAAATGTTTCAGACCTTATGGGACTCAGAAAAAAATAATTTGTCACAACTTTGACTTGAGATCTCCTCAAAAATAAGTATAATGAAAAAAGAGGAGGTTTTAAATGAGTGTAAAGATAAGGCTATCTCCAGAAGAAAAGCTTCGCATTTTCATCGATGATCTTTTGGATAATGTGAAAATTGCGAAAATCTGTCGCAGAAAAGAGATATGGCCTAGAGAATACTATCGGATCAAGGAAAAGGCTCTTGAAGAAAGAATGGAACCTGTAAGAAATTTAGGCTTGAAGTATACCGAAAAAAAGACTTAATAGTTTGGTAACATAAAATTAAAAAATAGATTTTTAAAAACTTGGTTAATAAAAATTAAGGTGAGCTACTTTAAGCTGAGTCCAAAACAACGAACTTTAGCCAGTATTTATTTTCTTTCTCTTTTATGCTAAAATAAAAAGAGGCGGAAAGAAGTTGGGATTATGGTAGAGAGAAGAGCTGGTATAGAATAAATATAAGGTGTGTTTTAAGCTTAAGACCCTATTTTTAGGTTAGATAAATTTTTTAATATGGATAGCAGTATGAATAACTGGGCAAAAATTATAATTGGTGATAGTCGCGTTATGAAAGAAATAAAAGAAGAAACAGTTGATTTAATTGTTACCTCTCCCCCGTATTGGCATATAAAGGATTATGGTACTTCCGGGCAAATAGGTTATGGGGAGAGCCTTCATGAATATCTGAAAAATCTGTACTACGTTTGGAGTGAGTCGTACAGGGTACTTAGAAAAGGACGAAGGCTCTGCATTAATATAGGAGATCAATTTGCAAGATCAATTATTTATGGGCGGTATAAGGTGATACCCATCCACGCTGAATTTATATCCCAATGCGAAAGAATAGGTTTTGATTTTATGGGTTCAATTATATGGCAGAAAAAGACTACCATGAATACAACAGGTGGTGCAAATGTCATGGGTTCTTTTCCTTACCCTCCAAATGGGATTGTAGAGATTGATTATGAGTTTATTCATATTTTTAAAAAACCGGGTAGAGGGAAGGTAGTTTCAAGAGATATCAAGGAAGCATCTAAGTTATCAAAAGAAGAATGGAAAAAGTATTTTTCTGGACACTGGCATTTTGGCGGTGCCAAGCAAATAGAACATGAAGCAATGTTTCCTGAGAAACTGCCCCGAAGGTTAATAAAGATGTTCACATTCATGGGAGATACGGTATTAGACCCATTTCTCGGTAGTGGAACTAGCACTAAGGTGGCTTTAGAGCTGAAAAGAAATGCTATTGGCTACGAAATAAATGAAAGATTCCTCAAAATAATAAAAGAAAAATTGGGTATGGAAGAAAGTTTATTTAAATTTTCTGATACACAAATAATAAAAAGAGAGGGTAGGATCACAGAACTGCCAGAAATTAATTATATTCCGAGAATTCAAGACGCCACTCCTCAAATAGACCCTAAAAAATTTAATTTTAAGGGCGAGAAACTTTATAAAGTGAGTAGAATTATAAATGAAAGCGCAATAAGGTTAAACACGGGGTTAATTGTCAAATTTTTGGGAGTTAAAATAGATAAAAAAGACGATACAATCCGTTATCTAAAAAGATATATCTTAGGGAAAAATATCTTCTTAAAATTTCAAAACGGTAAGGTTATTAGTAAAAATACAATAATGGCCTATGTTTATCTAAAAAATAAGATTTTCGTTAATGCTTATTTAATTAAATCTGGGTTAGCCTCCCCAGATTTTTCTATAAATCATAAGTTCAAAGATAAGTTCGTAAAATTATGGAAAGAAAGGTAACAATATGGCTAAAGAATGGATATTAAACATGGCAACTAACAGATGGGGACTTAACAAGAAAGATAGTGTAGGTCCCGTTTCGCAATGGATAAGAGAGTGTGGTCCTAAAACTATAAAAGATTGGGAGAATTTTTATTCCAAAAAACTAGCAGAGAAGCTTAAGGAGAAAAGCATCAATCTGACTCCTCAGGAATATATCCAGGACTTAGGACGAAAATTATACACTAAGATAACCGAGGTTATTCAGGCAGAAATAGAGGAAGTAAAAGAGGAAGATTGTCTTCAATATATCTATAACCTTGTAATTAAAAGGACATTTGACGGCTATCAAACTGAAATAAAAACCATCTATGGACAGTTGCAGGAAACTTTAAAAGTTCCTATCAAACCCGCTCCAGATGAATGGGACAGACTCTATAATGTGGATTTTTATATTAAAGTAAATGGTAAATATATTGGCTTACAAATAAAACCTATCACTTATGAGCAAACTCCTGAAGTATATAGGTGGAAGGAGTGGCTTAGTAAAACACACGATAAGTTTGAAAAAGAGAGAGGTGGTAAAGTATTTATAGTGTTTTCAATAAAAAAGAATGATAAAAAGATTATCTACAATCCTGAAGTGATAGAGGAAATTCAAAAAGAGATCAAGAGACTTATGGGAAAATAAAATGTATAAGATTTCTGTGCACGGAAAAAGGTTGGGTTTATGGTAAGTAACTAAAATCTTATCTAATGATTTGCATAGTTGGGGGGATGTACTTATGAATTTTTTGATTTTTGGACCTGAGGAGCCTAAATTAAGTTTTACCCAGGATCCCAGGAAAGGGACTATTGCAAGATGTGAAAATGAATATGTGTTAGATTATAATCCTAATAAGCCGATAACTTGGAGGGATGCTGGAAAAGTCCTTGGTTTAGTTAAACATTGGGAAGATTGGGATAAAGAGGAGAAGAGAGAAATAGAGCTCCAGATGCTTAAAAAGAAAAACGAAGAAAAAGACAAAAAGGAGTTTGAGATTCAAGAGATATGGGAAAATATTATAAAAAAAATTAGAGCCACTGTGCCAAACAGACGCTGAGCGCATTTTATTAAGCAAAATAGCCCAAGCTCAGAGATATCATCTCGCATGTTCAGAGTACTCTCTCGAAGACTTATTAAATCAGCCAGCATTAATCCCTCAAGTGTGGGTAAATTGGATTCATTATGATAGAAAAAGTAGGGAAAGAGCTGATAGGTATCATTTAAAACCATTTAGAGTAGATTTTCTGTACCAAGGATTTACCATTACTGGAGATTTCAAAAGGACCATAGTAGAGGTAGATAATATTTGGCATATTGCTGAGTTTAAAAGAGACGTGGAAGAATCTTTAAGGTCTCAAAGAGCGTCTCTTGAGAAATTTACTGAGCATTTACGAAGAGATAGATGGTTAAGGAAGCGTGGATGGGAAGTTTGTAGATTTAGCGATCTAGAAGCTAAGAAAGAAGATCAGATGTACTTGTTTTATGAGATGCAAGGTGAACCACACCAGATACCTCCTACTTACTTACCTCACAAGGAATAGCAAATAGGATTGCGATGGATGCAGAAAAATTTATAAGGAGGAGAAATGGAACAAAAAGCCAGAACTATAAGGTTGAAAGAAGACTCCTTTAAAAAAGAGCCATTGATTCAACAGACACTCTTATATATTTACTTCGAAGATAGATGGAGAAATTTCTTCAAATGGACGCCCAAGTGGCTCGATGTGGAAAAGATTATGTGGAAAGCACTAGAAGTGGAGGAGAAAAATAACCCCAACGGACTATGGAGTAAGGAATGGGAAAAAGCTTCCGAGCGAATCCCTTATCTCAAGGAATTTAAACTTCCCGTGCGGGTTACGTGCGGAGATATGGGAGAGGTGGACGAGGAGGAATGGAGGTATAGGGTTGAAGTCTGTATTTTACCAAAAGAATCCACGTATGTAGGTGGAAGTCGTAGGGGTAGTAAGAAATTTTCCATAAATAATTACACTTTTAAGATGGGATCTCTTGTGAATGCTTTAAAAAGCGTGCCGGTCAAATATGGTTTGGCGTTTGGTACAGAATGTTTTGGAATAAACCAAAATGTAGAGCCTACTGACTACTTTCCGGGTGGTGGTGTTTACTTTTATGTCTGGTTGCCCTATAAAATATCCAGGGCGGACTATAGAATTTTAGCTCGTGAGATGGCAGGAGCTATTCGGTCATATATCCGTTCAGTTATTTTAGATCTCCGAAACATTGAGGAGGGATTTGAAGAGACATGATCCATAAGTATTTCCAACAGAACAAAAAGGCTCTGCGTTTAGAAGGCCTTTATTTGGTTTGTTTTTAAAGAACTATCTACGCGAGCCCTGCAATACTTTTTAGGTCATGATAAACTGACAACCACTGAACTTTTACCTTAATTTATCCCCAGAGAACGTCATCAGGGAGTTTTGGATAAGTGATAAGTAGGGGGCCTGCATATACCTTGTTAGCCGAAATGAATTTTCCGCCTAATTTTGAGTGGGAAAAAATAGATCGTCAAAAAACGCTAAAAATTCTTAAAAATTTGAACCAAGTCCGTGGCGGTATTATTGACTCGGCAATAAATTTAGAATTCCACCTGGATGTGATTATATGTAAAATTTTGTTTGGTAGTTACACTTCTAAGGAAGCGATATTATTTAGAAGATTTGCATTGCCAAAAAATTTTGGATTCCACTCAAAGGTACGCTTCCTGGAAAAAATAGTGGAAGCTAATAAACCGCCAAAGGCTCATCTTACAAAACAATGGCTAGAAAGACTTAAAAACATCAATATCATGAGAAATTTTTTAGCTCATGGCATCCAAAGCAGCGAACTGCCTTTGAAAAATCGAGAAGAGCCAGAAACTGCTATTTCTCTAATTAAAAATGGTAAATATAAAGAAGCTAAAGTAACGAAAGCTGAGGTAGAAAAAATCAAAAAAGACATAAAATTTTGCCTCAAATTTATAATTGATAAATTGGTTAAAGAGGGACTTGAAAATTACTTCGGCTAACACAACATAGAAAAGTTCGTGACTGGCAAGCATTCACCCAAATTTTTGCTTCGCAATTACTTCTTTTATCCTGTAAACACTATCCTTTGAGTGAAGATCTTAGCTGTCTGTAAGGTTCTAAAGGTTGGGCAAAAACCTTGTTAGCGTCTTCCTTGAGGCAGGAAAGCTCTTGATGGAGAGAAGCTCTCTTGCTACCTCTGAAATTATGAACTTTTTTGTCCCATACACTTCCAATATTAAAAGAGCAAGTTTTTGAAGTTGGCCTTATTAGCTTAGCTTTTTTCACAAACTTTGTTCTAATTTTTGGATTTTTGTTCTATCTTTTAAAAAGTGTCCCAACTCCAGAATGCCTAATGTTGACAAACTCTCATCAAAAGCTAAATTAAAGCGGAAGTCAAAATCGAGAATCCAAAGCTGTATGGGCACTGATCACTCGTTAAATCAGCAGCAGGTTGAGTTTGGGCAACTGTGATTAAATCTAAATGATCATCGGATATACCTTATTATCTAATATATTCTCATTAAAGGACTAAAATGGTTTTAGAATCCTGTCCACTAACTGATGAGCTACACAAATATAGACGAAAAAAGATTCTTTTGAAATTCCCCGCCCTAATAAACACCTGCGGCCACGATTATTACTTATCTCTTTGGAAATATCTAAGCCATATTCCAGAAAGATTTTATTTTAGGAAGGCATACGAAGATATTCGGGAATATCTCAATAACATCCAAAAAAATGATCCGTTAACTCTTAGTAATATTCTAAAAGATTATGGCAGATTACTGGTTTTAGCCTTTAAATCATTAGGCGAAGTTAATTTGTTAAAGTTTCATGACCTGGCATTGCCATCGAACGAATTCGATTTAATGCAGTTCTATGACAATCACATTCATCCAACGTATTTGAAACTAACAGAGGGTGTTTTTTCTAATTTAATTCTTCCCATTGCTGCTCATCAACGTATCAAACGAAATGCAAAACTTGAAGGTTTTGATTTATACCAAAGAGGGGAGGAGTTGAAAAGAACACCATATAGATATCTATCAGATTCTTATAATAGTACTGTTAGAAATGCAATAGCTCATGGAAAGGTTATCTATAAACAACGAGATATAATCTATCAAGACAAAAGTAAATCGGTTCCTTTACCCTCAATGGAGGTTATTAATATTTTTGATGATATGGTAGATACTTGCAATGGCTTGGCCTTAGGTCTTCAACTGTATTATTTTACGAACGTCAAAGTCAAGTAAAATTCCAGAGTTAAGGCCAAACTTTTTTCCATAGTTAAATCCCTTGAAAAACTAATTTTTTACCCTATAGATGTGCGTTGAAAACTTTCCCTTCCTAAGGAGAAAGACTTTTTGAGCCAAAATAAGGTTTTTGAAAAGGTGGTGGAGGAGTCAATACAAATAGTGAGAAAAGTATGGAATCTTGAACCCATAATAGTAGGAGATAGAGGTCTTGGACATAAGAGAATTCTCATAAAATACAAAAACGAGGAGAAGAACTTTGT
>JAGGXI010000112.1 GCA_021163155.1 Candidatus Aerophobota bacterium | reverse complement strand
TTCACCTCAAGTCCCTTAACAAATCTTAAGGCGTAATCTATAATTTCGTTGTCGATAACCATGGCTTCTGGAGATGTTATGCGGGCACCTTCTAATGCTCCCAAACCAAGGATAATATCAGGGGCTGTTAATGTATGTGGAATAAGTGAGATAGCCTTTTGATAACCAGCTTGTGCATCTAGAAGTTTGGAAGCAGAGCAAGAAACCTCTACCTCGGTTGGCAAATCATAATAGCGAGCTAACTGGTGAAGGGCTAAGTCCATAAGACTATTTTCTGGCGATTCAATTCCTATTCCCGTTTTGGAATCCACAGCGCTAGCCTCAGCCGCATATACCACTGGCGCCCCGGGGCTAGCAAACTCAAGTACAACCAAACCACTTAGAAATTCGGTGTTGCTAATAACCATTGTGCCAGCCAGTGTAACGGGTCCCGTGGTGCCTGCCATAGGCATAGGGTATATAACAACTGGAATACCAGCCCTAGCGAGCTCTATCGCACCTTCCATTGTCCCCTTTTCATGTCTAAGAGGAGAAATAGAACAGGCAACCACTGAAAAAATGGGTCTTTTTTTAAGTTCCTCTTTACCACCAACAATAGCAGCTGCAATCTCAATCTCATATTGAGCTTCTTTAGCACTCATTATATCTCCTTCGAGATGTTTTTCCGAATTTCTTAAACTAGTATACATACCAACTATGTTCTGCATGGGACATGGTACGTCTGCAGCACCCGCCAGCGGCCAAAGAAGATTAACATGATCAAGATAATCAGCCACCCGCGCGCAACGAGCAATATCTTCGCTTGTTGAATACCTCCGCTTACCAGTTTCCCAGTCTAATATAAAAGGAGAACCTCCCTCTGCACAGAAGTGGGGTTCCTGTTTATTCAATAGAAAGTCATATTTTGGGTTTCTAGCGCAATATTTTATAGTCTTTGGAGCCCTTTTTAATGCCTCTTCAACTAAACTTCTAGGTATAATAGCATGATTTTTCCCGTAATCAACTTTAGCTCCAGCTTCCTTCAAAATATCAAGGGCTTTATCACTCATAATTTTGACACCAGTATTTTCCAACACTTCTAACGAAGCATTATGAACAGCCTCTAACTCATTTTTTGACAAAAAACTTATCTTAGGTTTATTCACTCTCTCCAATCCCTCCTTTCTCTTTGTTGGCGTGGTTCATTCTTTTGTGGAAAGCTCCTATTCTCAGCAGAAAAACTGAGTTCTCAAGCCACCTCTTAAAAGTAAACTACCCCGCTAGCTGTCAATTCGACTAAACTATGTGAGAAAGAAGCTTTTACTAACTTTTCTTCCTCGCAGAAAAGCTCAAGTTTTGTTTTATCAGGTCCACCTAAGTTTAGATTACCACCAGTTTCAAATTGAAGCTCGATTTTACCATTTTGGAAATCTTTATTATCCTTAAGTTCTCCTGATTCCAAACATCCTAAACCAATGGCTACCGTTCCTGTGCCACAAGCTGGCTCAATATGACCATCAGGTATACTATGAGGAAAAACCGCTCTTATATCACCGGAAAAAATGGGGTTCCAGTCATACAAAGCAAAATCCTCATTAGGTAGATTAGTTTTTTTCTGAAATATTTTTTGTAACTTTACTAACAAATTCTTAGTTACCTCATCCATCCTTTCAAAATTTACATAAGGATACTTTTCTTTTACCTTATCGCCATTTAGAACAAAAAACTTTCCTACCTTCATTGCTTTTATTCCCTGCAAATCTATTGATTCCACACCAGTGTTATAAAGTTCCTCAACGAATTTGTCCATACTAGTTACTATTCTCTTCACTTTTTTATTAGTTATATCTATTTTTATCTTTGTTAATCCAGCATCCGTCTCGAGCAAAACATTAGTTGTTGGTTCTTGAAGTTTAATACCAAAATGGTTACCTATCTTATTCTCAATCAAAGCCTTACCTAATACTTGAGTTAATCCTCCACAAGCAGTGAGAAATTCCTGCGATAACTCTACAATTTTAACACTTAAATTACCTTCACCTTTAGGAGGGTAAAGAATACCTAACTGATGCCCTGAAAGATACAGGGGATCAAGCACTTTTGCCACTTCCAATTCTTGTTTATTTGGTACCTGATCGCCATAAAGAAGTACAATTCTATTGCCACCCATGTGGCCCTTAACAAAATCAAGTTTCATAATCCTCCTCTTTATCGTATTCTCTCTTTCTATATATTTCATCTATGAACTCCGGAAGCCATAATAATCGTGCCTGCGATTTGTGTATTCTTACTCGATGAAGTTTTTCAATAAAAGGGGGGCAACAGCATTTTCCCCAGAATAGCTTGAGTACGGTCACTTATCAAAATGGCCACCTTTTTTCTTTCCAAGGTTATCTTTCTCAGTTTTTCTGTTCCGTACGGATTTTTTAAAGTTTGCAAATAATCCTCAAGCCACTCTCTTTCTTTTGGTTCCCTATAGCTGATACCCCCAACGTAATTTTCTCTGGAATTTTTAGAGATACTTTATTTTGAATAGTAAATATAATTTATTTTTTTCTTTAATATTTATGGAGTGTCTGTATTGTTTAGAGAGGGTTTTTCACATCTCTCTTACTGTAACATTAAATCAATAATGTCACATCTAATCGACTTATTTTTTACTTTTTATTAGATTCTTTCGAAGAACGGAATCTTTGAACTACCGAAAATAGGTTAAAAACTCGATGCTAAACAAAGAAAGTTTATACCTCCACTACATTTTTTTCATAAACGATATTCTTTTTTTCTAACTCTTCCATCATTCTTTGGTATACTTTATGGTCTTGACCTATATACTCTCCTGGACAGACACCTTGACGTGTATACTCTCCTTGAGCTATCAAACGAGCCGCAATTGCACAAGGAAATCCTGTTAGTCGGGATTGAGATGTAGTCTTCGTTTCTTTATCAAAATAATTCAATAACTCATAGGTATAACGTAATCTCTTTTGGCCTTTTTTACCTTCAACAATTATTCTCATAACGCTTAACTCTTCTTCTCCTTCTTTCATCTCCCATTGTGGGAAAAGCAGTTTGGCTGTAAAATCGATAGGTTTAATCTTCACTCCCCCTATCTCTATAGGTTTATCACTAAAAAAGCCACTTTCTCTTAGTATACGCATCTTCTCTGCATGACCTGGATAACGTAAAGTTTTTTCTTTCATAGAAGAAGCTTTAATGGTATAAGGTAAACTATCAAGTCCATCAGTATTAAAAGCCTCTAAAGTCCCAATTTTAGAAAAATTAACTAACTCAAGGTCAGAAAGAGCAGGTTTTTCTATAACCTTCCCACACTCCACTACCCTTGCCGGGTCTACATACTCTTCTAGCACATCTATAGGCGACCATGTTAACTTATATTCATAAGGCCATTCCCTTACTATCGGGATTCCTCCTGCCACTAAAATTAATACATTCTCAGTCTCATCGAGCAGACTGTCTACGTAACCCACAATCATATTGCTCATCCCAGGTGCCAGTCCCATACCAACTACCGCAGTTACTCCATTTTTTTTCGCTAATCCATCCAGAGTTAAATTATTTTCGGGCATAACCGTAGAAGAAGAAATGTCAACTACATTTTTCCCAGCTTCAATAACAGAACGTAACATATTAAATCCTAAAAAATGTGGCACGGCACCAATCACTATATCTTGGTCAGCTACTATTTTCTTAATGGCCTTTGAATCAGATAAATCTGTTACTACACCTTTTATTTCCGCTTCCTCAGCTAATTTATTTACCTTCTCTTTGCTAATATCTGCCACAGTTACCTGAAAATCTTTATCCTCTGCAAAATATTTAGCCATTACACCACCAATTAAACCTCCACCTAATACTATCACTTTTTGAGTAGGCATCTAAACCTCCTTTTTTATTTTATTTTAGAATATGGTTCATTTTTCTGTGGAAAGCTCCTAAAAAAGAAACTAATCTTTTGACACTTTTCTCTTTGGAAAGCCTTCCTTTCCCAAGCTAATAGGCCTATTTATTTTCTTAATCCTTCACCTCCTCCTGTCCCTGTTTTTAGCTCTTTTTTACCAAAGATCTAACTTCACTACTAATCTTAATAATTTTTTCAAGTGCCTGCGCTACTTCGTAAAGAAACTATCTCTTTTGTCCTCTCAGTGAAGAAAAGAGTCTCTTTTGAAATCACTTTAACCCCTGCATAGAGAAGGTCAGACCAGTCATTTAAGGTAATAAATTAGCTTTTTTTCTTCATCAGCACTAAGCCTTCCTACACCTTGGGAACCTTAATTCTTCCGATTTTCTTTTTCATAATTCTTATTCAGTAAAAAGCTTGCAGTCAGAAAGCAAGCTTACACCTTAGGCAATTTTAACTCTCTATTTTTATAACTCTCTTCCAGGTTTCTATTATAGGGTGCTCTTCTTTCTCTACAATCTTTCCTTGGACATAGCTGGCAGCTATAAAATGCAACTTCTGTTGGAAAATATATTCCAGATTCAGATTTTCTTGGAATCATTAATAAACTATCAGTCAACTTAACTCCAATCAACTCTTCAACATTACCAAAGACTGAAAATAGCTGCTTTTGTTGGGTTATTGGCCAATCTTCTAAAGACCCTGGGCTCATTTCTGATATTTGTTCAAGCCTATATTTTCTCTTTAAATAATCTTCAAGATATTCCACAACAGAATCTAAAGCTTTATCTCCAATCTCCTCTAAGTAAAATTGTTTTAAAAGATTACTGAAGGAGGCAGACTTATCCTCCAGCTCTTTTCCAATTGTCACAATATATGGAAAGACCTTTCCTGCCTTATCTAAATTAATCCTGAGAACTCGACTGGTAAATCTTATACCGCCAACATCTACTGTATCTTCACCTTTATTATCAACATATAAAACCTTATAAATGGCCTTAGGCTTGATTATAGAATTAGCAATCTCAATCAATTCTTGAATATCATTTAAGTGTTTATTCTCTTTATTAATATGTAACCATTTTAACACTTCTTCAAGTTCTAAATAAACTGGAATATTATCCAATACTTTCATATTTAAAATTCTCCCTTCCTGAAAGAAGCAAGATATCTTGCACAATAATTATCCTTACCTAAAATGGTCTCCTCGGCTCTTAAAGTTACTATTATCCTTTTATCCAAACGGTCAAGAATTGCAGAATCTAACCCCATAGCCATCAACAAGAATGTTCTGTTAAGTAAAGCCCTTTTAGGTAAACCAAAAGAGACACATGGTTCATTTTTCTTTGGAAAGCTCTCAAAAGAGAAAATAATCTTTCAACACTTTGCGGATACAATCCTGCAAAGCTCTCAGAGACGCCTTTCCATCAATTCGAAATATGCCAATAGCTCTTCTTATCTCATCCTTTATGTGAGTATGAAGAAAATTTTGTTTTTTTATATTGAAGCTCTTACCACAACAAGGACAGATAAATCGTTGAATAAGCTCTTGTTTGCAAGTTTTTAACTTGTCAAAGAATCCCTTCGGCTTTATTTTATAAGTGCCGTTTCTGTATACTTTCTTACATCCACAGTTAGGACACCTTACAGGTTTTGAATTATATGAATCATCCTTTTGTGGTTCTAACTTCTGTTTTAATGCATAAATTGTCTTTCTTTTTCCTCAAGATAGCCCTTTAGCTTATCTATTTTTTCTCTTAAAGCTTCTATATTTTCCTTTAGGTTTTTTTGAGGGTGTTTAAATTTAGGACCTCATTTGTGAGGTTCCAATGCTTCTTCCAAAGAGGCTATCGCTCTTTCCCTCCAGATATATCTAGCCAACTTCACAGAAGATTGAACCATATCTCATAATTCATAAAACTTTCGTAACGAAAAATAAGCGCAAGTGGTGAGAATAGTCACTATCACTCTCTACTGAAAAGCGGTTCAAAATTTTTTTAACCACTCTCACCACTATAGAGAAACCCATTGCTGTTTTTGGAATACTACTCCTTGGTAGCTCCTTTTAGATGCACACTTAGGATGCTCCAGGGATTCATCCATGATACAGGGCCACCTACCTCGTTTTTCCAG
>JAGGXI010000055.1 GCA_021163155.1 Candidatus Aerophobota bacterium | reverse complement strand
TAAAGGATTAGAGGATTAGAGGGAAAGAAGATTAAAGGATTAAAGGCAAAGAGATACCGGTAGCCGCAGGCTTTAGCCTGCGTAAAAGCAGGATTAAAGGACAAAAAGCAGGATTAAAGGATTAAAGGATTAGAGGATTAGAGGGAAAGAAGATTAAAGGATTAAAGGCAAAGAGATACCGGTAGCCGCAGGCTTTAGCCTGCGTAAAAGCAGGATTAGAGGATTAGAGGATTAAAGGGAAAACCAAAGAAAAACAAAAACAAAAACAAAAACAGTGGTTTTAACCACCGTACTAAAAAAGACAACCTCAATGCACCTGGATTCAAATTGACGAATCTGGGATTGATTGGATAAAAAGAGTGAAAATAAAGGTAAAAGTTCCTGGAAGTTGCGGAGAATTGGTTCAGGGAGTAAAAGAAGGGAAATCTTTTCATATAACCTGCCCTATAAATCTTTTTTCTTATATCAATATTGGTTTAAATCATTTATCTGGTAAAATAAAGTGTCCTTCTTTTAAGACTAAATCGCTAAAAGCAGCTGAGGAGACATTAAAATTTTTTAAAGAAGAGGGTTCAGGAATTAAGATTGAAATCTTCTCTCAGATTCCCATAGGGAAAGGTATGGCCAGTAGCACAGCGGATATAGTTGGAGTATGTAGTTCTCTGTCAGCTCTTTTAAATAAGAAGATTACTGCAAGTGATATCGCCAGAATAGCTCTTCGCATTGAGCCAACTGATGGAACACTATTTAAGGGGGTGGTTGTCTTTGACCATCTCAAGGGAGAACTTTTACAAAATTTAGGCGAGCCACCTCAAATGAAGATTTTAGTAGTTGACATGGGGGGTAGAATTGATACTTTACATTTTCATAAAAAGATGGAATTAAAAAATAGAGATTATTCAAAGAATGAAAGTGAGACTTTGGAATCCTTAAGATTGGTTAAAAAAGGGATAGAGGAACAAAATATCAATTTGATTGGGGAAGGAGCAACACTTAGTGCTTTATCTAATCAAAAAATTCTCTTTAAACCCAAATTAAACTTTGTTATCTCTTTATCAAAGAAAATGGGGGCAGTGGGAGTAAATGTAGCTCATAGTGGAACGGTGGTAGGGGTTCTTCTTCCTCCAGATTTTTGCCAGGAAGATAAACTAAAAAACAGTCTTCAAAATTTGCTGCAAAAAAAACTTAGATTTTATGAGACATATCTTATAAGTGGAGGATGGACTTTTTTATAATATAATGGCATTAAAACTGATTACTGCTTATTTCTTAGACCTTTTAATAGGCGACCCTCATCATTTTCCTCATCCTGTAAAAGGGATGGGGAAACTGATAGATTATTTGGAAAAGTTTTTAAAGAATCATATTTCTAACCAGAGATTGGGTGGGGTTTTCTTAGCAATGATAGTGGTAGGCTCAACTTACATATTCACTTATCTTCTTCTTAAAATTGCTGGAGATATCGATAAATGGGTAGAGTTTGCTTTAGGAAGCTTTCTTATCTTTACCGCCTTTTCTACAAAGAGCTTGTGGAAAGAATCATTGCAAGTATATAGAGCTTTAAAAAAAGATGAGATTGAGCTTGCTCGAGAAAAGCTTTCTTTGATTGTAGGTAGAGATACTCAAAATTTAAACGATGATGAGATTATCAGAGCTACAGTAGAGACGATTGCTGAAAATAGTGTTGATGGGGTCGTTTCTCCATTATTTTATGCTGCTCTGGGTGGAGCTCCTCTGGTCTTAGCTTTTAAGGCCATTAGCACTCTTGACTCAATGGTAGGGTATAAAAATGAGAAATATATCTATTTTGGTTGGTTTTCTGCAAGACTTGATGATGTAGCAAATTTTATTCCTGCTCGTATCAGTGCTCTATTAATCCCTGTAGCCAGTTTTATACTAAGAGAAAAATCTCTTCTCTCTTTTCAAAGTATTCTTCGGAGTAGAAATAAATTAGTTAGTCCCAATGCTGGTTTACCGGAGGCAGGTTTTGCTGGTGCTTTAGGAATTCAACTTGGGGGAAAGAATTTTTATCAAGGAAAGGAAGTTTATAAACCCTTAATAGGGGTAAAACTTAAAGAGAGAGATAAAGAGGATATTCTTGGGGCGATTCACTTAATGTTCACTTTATCAGTGGTTCTTTTTTTGGGAGAGGTGAGTATTCTCTGGTGTTTGCAAGGACTATTTTAAAAGTTACAGAAGAAAGATTTCTGAAAAATTCAGAAATCTCTGATTTCACAGATAAAAATCGAGATTACACAGATTGAGGACTCTGGAGGTTTTTCAGAGGTCTCGAAGAAAGGATTTGAGGTTGAGAAATTTTGTGATTGCTTTAAGACTTTTAACTATAATTCCTCTGGGAAAAAAGATTGATTTAAAGGGAGGAAATTTAGCTTCTTCTACAATTTTTTTTCCTCTTGTGGGGATAATTATAGGAGGGTTTCTTGTTTTAATTAATATTATAACCTCTTTTTTACCCTCATTTATAAGAAATGTTCTAATAATGATAGGGTGGATCTGGATTACAGGAGCTCTCCATTTAGATGGATTTGTTGATACTATGGATGGCTTTGCTGCTGGCGAAAAGAGAGAAAATATATTAAGGGTAATGAGGGATAGTTTTGTGGGAGCCAAAGGAATTATTGCTTTAATTTGTCTTTTAATGTTGAAGTTTTTTATCCTATTAGAAATAAGTGCAGAATATAAGAATTATGCTTTACTTTTTAGTCCTGCTATAGGAAGATATTCTATGGTAATAGGGACATATCTTTCTCCATATGCTCGAAAAGAAGGGGGGATGGGGAAAGAATTTTTTAATCATAAGACAATAAAAGATGCTCTCTGGTCAACTATAATAGTAATTATTATGGGATTATTTCTATTTACTCTTGCAGGTTTTTATATAATAGGTTTAAATTTACTGGTGAGTCTACTTTTAATAATCTATATTAAGAAAAGAATAGGGGGACTTACAGGCGATACCTTAGGGGCACTAAATGAGATTATCGAGATTACCTCTCTTTTTTCAATTTATCTCGTTGGATAGCAATTGTCTAACATGATTAACCTTATTCTATTTTGTTGTAGAGAACGGTCGCGACGTTCCCTACGCAAAGGGCGATTAGCCTTACCTCTCTACCTACAAGCGGGTTGTTTGTAATTTTGGTGGGTTGAATTGGGTCTACCTTATCTATAAATAGGCTCTGATTGACATCTAATAAATTTTGTCTACAATGCTTGAAAAGAGATTTTTGAAAAAGTCAAAAATCTCTGATTTCGCAGATAAAAATCGAGATTATACAGATTAGATGCCTTTGGAGGTTTTTCAGAGGCCTCTTAAAAATAGCCTTTGCAAAGTGAGGAATCAATCTTAAAAGAAACGAAACTTTCATGAATTTATAATTAAATTAAAGGATAAAAAATGTATTTAAACAAACCTTTGAAGGAATTTATAGAAAAGACATCATCAAAGACTCCAACGCCGGGAGGAGGAAGTGTAGCTGCATTGGTGGGGTGTTTAGGGACATCTCTTATCTGTATGGTAGCCAATTTTACTATAGGGAATAAGAGGTATGAAAGTGTGGAAGAAGAAGTAAAACATATTTTGAAAAAAGCAGAGGATCTTAAAAGTAAATTTGCTGATCTTATCTCTGAAGATATTCAGGCTTATGAGGGAGTTTCTCAAGCCACAAAAATGCCTAAAGATAACGAAGAAATGAGAAAGAGAAGATTTTTTACTTTACAAGAGAGATTGAAAAAAGCAGCTTTAGTTCCTCATAAGACTGCTTCTTCCTGTTTTCAGTTAATAAAATTAGCCCAGAGTCTTTTGCCGAAGGCAAATCCTAATTTAATTACTGATATAGGGGTAGGTGTATTATTTGCAGAGTCAGCTTTGCAGAGTGCAATTATAAATGTGGAAGTTAATCTCGCATTTATCAAAGATAAAAAATTTAATATTGAAAGGAAAAAGGAACTATCTTTAATTTTACATCAGGCCGAGAAGATAAAGAATGATGTACTAAAGGAAGTTAAGAAAAAAATTCAATAAGATTGCACAGAACTATTACAAGGTAGAAAAGCTGAAAATGAAAGTTCTGTTTGGTATCTGTTCTTGGGGATTAGGACATGCAACAAGAGATATTCCACTTATTAAAAGGATGTTGGAAAAAGGACATACTCTTACTCTATGTGGAAATGGTAGGTCTTTAGAGTTGTTGAAGAAGGAATTTAAGAAAAACTGTTGTTATTTAGATATTCCTGATTATTCTTCTCCTTATTCTAAGAGAAATTTTTTTGTTCCTAAATTTATTGCTTATGTTCCTTTTTACATAGATGAAATTATTGAGGAACATAGGAGAATAAAAAAGTTAATATATAAAGAAAAATACCAGAGAATAATTTCTGATAATCGTTTCGGTGTTTATAGTAAAGAGATTCCCTCATATTTTATCTCTCACCAATTAAGATTTATAGTTCCCGGAAGAATAAAACCTTTGGAAATGGCAACTGAAAGGTTTAATTATTCTTTTAAAAACAATTTTTACAAATTTTTGGTCCCTGATGATGAAGAGAATTGTTTAAGTGGTGACCTTTCCCACAGATTAAATTATTTTAAGAAAAATAGGGTTGAATATTTGGGGATAATTTCTGATTTAAAGAAAAGAAATGTTAAAGAGGATATTGACTATTTTATTTCGATTTCGGGACCAGAACCACAAAGAACGGTTTTGGAAAAAAAAATTTTAGCTCAAGCATCATCTTTAAAAGGGAAAGTAGTTATTGCCTTAGGCAAACCTGAGGATGGCAAAGAAATAGTAAACAATCACCTTTGCATTTTTGGTTTCTTAGAAAGGAAAAGGCAAGAAGAGTTTATTAATAGAGCCAAATTAGTGATTACGAGACCCGGATATACCACTATGATGGAGTTGGTTGTATTAGGGAAAAAAGCTTTGTTTATCCCTACTCCTGGTCAAACAGAGCAAGTTTATTTGGCAAGTTACCATAAGAAAAAGGGAAATTTCTATAGTGTGGAGCAAGATAAATTAAATTTAAGGGAAGATGTAGATAAAGCAAAAGAGTATAAAGGGATAACTTATAATGCTTCAAAGGAGAATGGCGTAGATAAGTTTATGCGGATAGTATTTGGAGATTCCTAAACTTAGTTAACTCAGATTCGGCAATTTGAATAATTATCATTAAGTTTATCCTAAAATATTACTCTAAGTCTAATTTTCATGAAAATTAAATTTTTTAAATCTTTTTAAGTGCAAAAAATATTTTTCTTTTTTGAGTAGGGGTGACTTCGGTCGCCCTTTACAAAACAAGAATTAGACTCTATTGGGGGGCTAAAGCCTCCCCTACTCAGAGAGAGATTTAATAGGTTACCGAATCTGGGTTAAAAAAAATGAAAAGAGAATCCCTTATCTTCATAATAGGTGTAATAGCAGGTTCTATTCTTTTATTTTTAACATTTTACTTTATTGGTATTCAAAAAGTGTTCTTTCAGCTAAGAGTAGTAGGTTTTTTAGGGGTAGGCGTCTTTTTACTAAACGCTTTTTTTATCTTTTTTATTGATGCTGTCTCCTGGCATATAATCCTTAAATCTTATGGGCATTATCTCCCTTTCAAAGATGTATTAACGGCAAAATTAGTCGGTATTGCTATTGGATATCTTACACCCTCTATGTATATAGGGGGAGAACCTGTGAGAATTTATATGACCAGCAAAAAGCATAATATCCCTATAACCACTATAGGAGCTACAGTAATTGTAAATAAATTTTTGGAGTTAGGAGCAGGATTATTCTTTGTTTATTTAGGGAGTATTTGGGTTTTGATAGAATATTCACTTCCCTGGCAGCTTTATTTAGTTATTTTGACACTGGACATTATTTTTGGATTAGGGATGGGGTTTATTTTTGTTAATTTTATTTACGAAAATAAAATTTTTACTTCTCTCGTAACTTTTTTGGAGCGAATAAAGCCACTATCAAAAATCATAAGAAAAATTGAGCCAAAAGTATCTGAGATAGAAGATGAAGTTTTTTTAGCTTTTAATCAACATAAGCGAGCAACTGCCTTTGCCTTTTTTTTAAATATGATTGCAGGATTTCTTATTTTTCTGAAGCCAGCTATCTTTTTTTATTTTCTTCAGATTTTCCTTAAACTTTCACAGCTTTCACTCCTTTTTGCTCTAACACATCTTCTTCTTGCATTTCAGTTTACCCCGGCAGGGCTTGGTATTTTTGAAGTTGGAGCAGTAGGGATTTACAAACTTGTAGGGATACAAGCTAATAAAGCTCTTGCTTATAGTTTAATGAATAGAATGTCCGATTTTGCAGAAGTAGGAATGGCTGCTTTTTTGGCTGTTAATCTCGGGCTAAAAAGAATTTTTAAAAGTAAGAAATAAATGAAAATTTGTTTTGTTTCCGACCAGAGTTTCCCCTCCAGAGGCGGAGAGGGTGTCTCTACTCAAAATTTTTGTCTTGGGCTAAAAGAGAAGGGAGATGAAGTTGTCTTATTTACTTCACGGGTAAAGAATCCTCCTTCTGTAAGAGAGATTAAGATTTACAGGTTTTTTAGTATTCGTATCTCTCAAGGGAAAGGCTATCTTGCTTTTCCTTCTTTAAAAAAAATTTTTTATATTCTCAAGAGAGAAAAAATAGATATTGTGCATATTAATCTTCCCACTTATTTAGGCTGGCAAGCATTAAGAGGAGCTAAAAAATTGGGGATTCCTGTAGTTTTAGGATTTCATGTTCAAACGGGTAATGTTATTCCTTCTTCTATTTTTTTGATTCCTTTTAAAAAAATTATAGAAAAATGGTTTTCTTATTTTTATAAAAAGGGAAACATTGTTCTCGCCCCTTCTTTTTTTGCAAAGAGAATTTTACGTGATAAATATAATCTTAAATATCTTGATGTAGTGAGCAATGGAGTTGATTTAAATAGATTTAATCCTAATAGGGTTGATATTAAAAATATAAAGAATTTTAAAAAAAGATATTCTTTAGATGACTCTTCTGTTTTGATTTATGTAGGACGATTAGCTCGCGAGAAAAACGTGTGTTATCTTTTAAAAATAATGAAATATCTAAAAAAAATGGAAAAAGATATTAAACTATTAATTGTGGGAAAAGGTGGGTTAGAAAAGAAAATAAAGAAAGAAATAAAACATTTAGGGATGGATAAAGAGATTGTATTAACCGGCTATTTAGAGAATATAGATTTATTATGTGCTTATAGCTATGCAGATATTTTCATTTTACCTTCTTTTAATGAATTACAAAGTATAGCTACTTTAGAAGCTATGGCTATGAAAAATACTATACTTGTGGGAGATCATACAGAGAATGCCGCTCAAGAATTAGTTAAGGAGGGGATTAATGGATACACTTTTAGTTTAAGGAGGCCTTGTGATGTTGCGGAAAAAATTTATAAGATAGTCTCTTGTAGTAAATTAAAAAAAGATATGCAGGAAAATTCTTTTAAAATGGTTCAGGAGCATGATATGCAAAGGAGTATTTTAAAATTAAGAGGAATTTATAAAGAATTGAAGAGAAAAAGCAGGACTAAAAAAACAGGATTAGAGGATTAGAGGATTAAAGGATTAGAGGCAAAGAGATACCGGTAGCCGCAGGCTTTAGCCTGCGAAGAGGTAAGAAGTAAACTGGTAGCCGCAGGCTTTAGCCTGCGTAAAGGCAAGATTAAAGGGAAATGGGAGGCTAAAGCCTCCCCTACCCAACAAGTTGAGATTTCTGAATTTTTCAGAAATCTCAAGGGAGAAAAAAATGTATGAATTAATGATAAAAACCGATTTTGCAGCTGCTCATCAAATAAAAGAGTCTGGCGGTACCTGTGAGAATTTGCATGGACATACCTGGCAAGTCAAAGTGTTTCTTCAAGGGGAAAAATTAAGTGAAAATGGTATGCTTATAGACTTTAGAGAGGTTAAAAAGATAGTTAAGATTTGGGTGGATAAATTAGACCATCAATATTTGAATGAAGTTTTAAAAGGAGAAAATCCTACCACAGAAAACTTATCTAAATATTTGTTCAATGGATTAAAGAAAACAATAAATATAGAAGAAATAAAGTTGAGCAAAGTAAGTGTTGGTGAATCTAATGACACCTGGGTAACTTATGATGGACGAGGGTAAACTCTGTTAGATGTTTACTATTTAATGGGTTAAATAAATATAATGGATATAATTTTATCTTTTGCTATTATTTTATTATCAGGGGTTTTAGCGGCAAAGCTACTGCACAAAGTAAAATTTCCCGCGGTAACTGCTTATCTTTTATTGGGCATTCTTCTTGGTCCCGAGGCTCTTAATTTAATCTCCGGAAAAATTATTGATATTTCTGGTTTAATTTCCAACATCGTTTTAAGTATAATTGCTTTTGGCCTGGGACAAAATTTTTCCAGAGAAAATTTTCGAAGGATTGGAAAATCAGTACTCTGGATATCTATTCTGGAAGCCAGTAGCGCCTGGATAGCTGTTACTCTTGCCCTTTTTCTTTTATTGAAGAAGCCCCTTTATCTCTCTTTACTCTTTGGGGCAATTGCTTCTGCTACTGCACCAGCAGCGACAGTAATGGTTATTAGAGAATTTAAAGCTAAAGGAACATTTACCAGTACTCTTTTAGGGATAGTAGCTATCGATGATGCATGGTGTTTAATCATCTTTGCTATCTCTTTGGTTGTTGCTAAGAGTTTAGCAACAGCTTCAAGAGAAAATCTTTTTCTTCTCAAGATGTTTCTCTATCCTATCATAAATATTGGTGTGGCTTTTCTTTTGGGGGCTTCTCTTGCCTGGATTATCTCATTTTTTTTCCGCTATATCAAAACAAGAGAAAATCTTTTAATTTATACATTGGGTTTTATTTTTTTAAATGCATCTATAGCAATGCATCTTCATTTGTCTATACTTTTAACTAATATGTTTATGGGAATGTTTTTAGCTAATATTAATAAAGAAAGCTTCAGGTTTTTCGACATTTTAAAAACAGTAGACCCTCTGCTCTACCTGTGCTTCTTTATTTTATCTGGTGCAAATTTAGAGCTAACATTGTTAGGGGAGATAGGGGTAATGGGAAGTACTTATTTTCTTTTTAGGCTTATAGGTAAATTAACAGGAGCATCTTTAGGAGCTTATATATCAAAAGCTGCTGTTGCAGTGAGAAAGTATATCGGCTTTGGGTTAGTTCCCCAAGCGGGTGTTGCCTTAGGAGTAGCTTTAATTGCTAAAGTAGAATTTCCCTCTTTTGGAGGAATAATTTTTACCACTGTTACAGCTACTACAATAGTTTACGAAGTAATAGGTCCTTTTTGTACCAAATTTGCTTTAATGAAAGCTGGGGAGGTTAGGGAATAGAGAGGATTAGAGGGAAAAGGCAGGATTAGAGGGAAAAGGCAGGATTAGAGGATTAAAGGATTAGAGGATTAGAGGGAAAACCAAAGAAAAACAAAGAAGAAAAAAAGCAGGATTAGAGGGAAAAGGCAGGATTAGAGGATTAGAGGGAAAACCAAAGAAAAACAAAGAAGAAAAAAAGCAGGATTAGAGTAAAAAAGTGAGACGTGAGACGTGAACACCAACTTTTGCAGGAAACTCATCTTATTAGATTTTTAGAATATCTTGAAATCCTTAATATTTGCATTAATAACGATTTATGTAAAGAATAGAAAGATTAATTTCAAAATCACAGATTCTACATTCCTTACCTTAAGGAATCAGGACATCTGCTCTTTCTGTTTCTCATTTAACCCAGAGAGAACGCTTTCTATATCTAAAGCCATATTTAATTTTCCTTTGGAGATTTCTGAAAAATTCAGAAATCTCTGATTTCACAGATAAAAATCGAGATTACACAGATTAGGGCTCTGGAGGTTTTTCAGAGCTCTCTTTTGTTTTTTTTGACATTCTCCAAATTTTAACTTTTTTTATGGACATTGCATCCGCTTTTATTATATCCATTTTTAAATTCTCATATTTGATTGCTTCTCCCTCTTTGGGAATTCTTCCTAAAAGACTGAAAATAAAACCTCCCAGAGATTCAAAAGCATCCGTTTCCTCGGGGAAATGAGTAGCCAACTCTTCGTTAATTTCTCCAATATTTGTATCTGCTTCTACTAAAAACGAACCATCCTTTAAGGGAGTTATATTTTTTTCCTTTTGATTATCATATTCATCTTCTATCTCTCCTACAATCTCCTCTAATAAGTCCTCTATGGTTAATAGGCCGGCCACACCTCCGTATTCATCTACTACAATAGCTAAATGAGTTCTTTCTCTTTGAAGTTTATGAAATAATCCACTTAAATAAGTTGTATAAGGAACAAATACTGGAGGATGCATTACTTCCCTTACCTTTAAATTTTCATTCATTTTATCAATTAAATTCAATAAGTCTTTAGCATAAGCTACACCAACTATATTATCTATAGTTTCTCTATAAACAGGTATCCTCGAGTATCCAAATTTCTTTATTAAATTTATCAATTCCCGCAAACTTGCCTTTTCCTCAATGCAAGTCATTTTAGTGCGTGGAATCATTATCTCTTTAGCCTGTGTTTCGTCAAATTCCAGAGCACTATGCACCAGTTCTTCCTCTTCTTTATCTAAAGCCCCTTCCTCTTCTCCTATATCAATAAGGGCATGAATATCTTTTTCTGTAATTAAATGATTTTTTTTAATATTTTTTGTCCCTGTAATCTTTAAAATTTGCTGAGTGATAAAAGTTAGTGCTTTAGTTAAGGGATAGAAAACTATGGAAAGGAAAAAAATAGGGCCGATTATCTTTAAAGAGACAGTCTCTGTGTGCTGTTGACAATATCTTTTAGGAGTTATCTCTCCAAAAATCAAAATTATAAGAGTCATTATACCTGTAACTATTCCCACGATTTTTCCTGTTGCTCCAGTTACTATTCTTCCCACGAGAATAGTAGCTAAACTGGCAGCAGTAATATTAACAATATTATTCCCCACAAGAATAGTTATCAGCCAATGAGAGGGATTTTTTAGTAAAGATTCTATTTGTCTTCCTCTTTTTTCATCTTTTCTGATTATTCTTCTCAGTATTATCTTATCTAACGAGGAAAGAGCAATTTCTGCTCCTGAAAAAAAACCTGAAAGCGCAACACATATTATTAAAAGTGCTATCAGTATCCAGAACTCACTCAAATAAATTTACCTCCTCACTTTTGGTTTTATATTTTGTTTTTCTTTGGTTTTTATATCAGCTGTTATTTCTTGGATACTACCACCGAATGAATTTGGTAGTATTTTCTGAAATTTTTTTAGCTTTTTTCTTTTCCCTTTAATCCTTTAATTCTCTAATTCTCTAATTCTCTAATCCTCTAATCCTGCCTTTTCCCTCTAATCCTGCCTTTGCGCAGGCTAAAGCCTGCGGCTACCGGTATCTCTTTGCCTCTAATCCTCTTTTTTTCTTTGTTTTCCCCTTTAATCCTTTAATCCTTTAATCCTTTAATCCTCTAATCCTTTAATCCTGCCTTTTCCCTCTAATCCTGCCTTTGCGCAGGCTAAAGCCTGCGGCTACCGGTATCTCTTTGCCTCTAATCCTCTTTTTTTCTTTGTTTTCCCC
>JAGGXI010000014.1 GCA_021163155.1 Candidatus Aerophobota bacterium | reverse complement strand
GGCGCTTTTTCAAAAGTATCTGTATGAAGGGATAGAACTTGTCTATATTCTGGAGACATTAAAGATTAAGAAGAGTAGATTTTTTAAGCTACTTAAAGAGTATAAGAGAAACCCTAATAATTTTTCCATCCAGTATAAAAGAAAAAGCTCAACTAGAAGAATAAGCGCAGATGTAGAAAAGAGCATTATCAATGAGCTAAAGGAAGAAAAAAAAGCTGATCGAGGATAAGGATATTTCCACTACATCAGAAAAGATCATTCTGGCCTATCGGCATAAGGAACAAATTGAGAATGCATTTAAGAATATTAAGTCATTTCTGAAGATCCGTCCCTTTTACGTTAATCTGGACGATCATGTAGAGGCCGTCTATACCATCTGTATTCTTGCTTATTTTATCAATAGGTATCTGGCTCATAAACGAAAAGAACACGAGGGTAAAGACTTTTTGAACTCTGAAGAGTTATACGCTCCCTTCTCCTCCTGCAAGTTAGTGACGCTCAAAAACAATATCTCAGGAGAACTCAGAAGGAAAATCATTCCTCTGGAGCGCTATCAAATAGCTCTTCTGAAAAGCATTGGTCTGGAGCATTTAGCAATGACTAAACTTCCTAAAAATCTTTCACAGGTGAAACCAATGTAGTCGCAAAAATAAAATACGATTCTTTATTTATAGTAACTTGCGACCTTTTTTGCGGAATGCAGGTTATAAGGTATGCTAAAGTTGCTCAAACTGGTAAATCTGAATATTTCATTGATTACTATCCAGGGCTTGGAAAATGGTATGAGATTGCATCTTTCTGCCCTAAGAGGGGATATTTTGTAAACATCTCCAGGGATATCACTGAACACAAGCAGAGAGAAAAGGAAATATATAGGTTAAACCAATTTCAAAAGATTGTCATTGATAATGCAGATATTTGGCTGGATGTTTTAGATAAGAAACTCAACATTATTTTATGGAATAAGGCTGCAGAAAAGATAAGTGGCTACTCTCGCGGTGAGGCTATGGGGCATAATAAAATATGGAAGTGGCTCTATCCAGATAAGGAATATCGAAAAAAACTTATGTCAGCAGAGGACACAATCATCGGTAAGGAGGGAAGAAAGGAAAATTCTGAAACGACTATTTTGTGCAAGGATGGTCAAACTAAGATTATCACATGGCACTCTCAAAGCTTATTTGATGAGAATGGTGCTTTAATTGGATCCCTTGTAATTGGTCGCGATATTACCGAATACAAGAAAATGGAGAAAAAACTGAACCAAACTATGAAGGATTTGGCCCGTTCTAATAAAGAGCTTCAACAATTTGCCTTTGTAGCTTCGCATGATTTACAGGAACCACTGCGTATGATATCCAGTTACACACAGCTCCTGGCAAAACGATATAAAGGCAGGCTTGATTCAGATGCTGATGATTTTATTGCCTATGCTGTAGATGGTTCTAACTGCATGCGGGAACTGATTAATAAGTTATTAGCCTATTCCCGTGTGGATACCCATGGTAATTCTTTCGCCTTAATTAACTGTGAGGCCATCCTTGATAGCGTTCTTGTCAATCTCAAAGTAGCGATTGAGAGAAGCGGTGCAGTAGTAACCCGAGATTTCTTGCCGACAGTTATGGGTGATGAGGTGCAGATTGGTCGATTGTTTCAGAGAGAGCTCTGAAAAAAGCCAAAACGCTTGGATTGGTCGAGACTCCTACTCCACTTACCCATAGTTATCTACTTATTACCTCTTATTAATTTACTTAAACACAGAAATGATATTATCATAGGGAAAATAGTGAACCGAAAGGTAGTTATAAGACCCCATTTATTAGCAATAAATCCGAAAAAAAGAGGTGAAAAAATCTGGGATAATCCAGATATACTCATTATACCTCCAAATACCTTTCCCCGAGTTTTTTTAAAGGTAACTCGGCTTAACCATACAGTTTGAGGAGTCCAAACCCCACCATTACAGAAGCCCAATCCTATAAGAAGAATAAAAATTACTGAAAGAGAAAGAGATAAAGTAGTAGCAAGAGTTATAGGTATTATAGCTAAAGATAAGAATAAGATAATCTTTAGAGGTGAGTAGTAATCAGATAACACGCCCCATATTAGTGTTGCAGGTATAGCTCCTATCCAGATAAAAGCAGGAAGAAATGATGCTTTCTCAGGCAATAGACCTGCAACGTCTACAGCAAACAGTGGCATAAAAGAGGTAATAGCCACGACTCCAAATATCTGAGCTCCTCGAGCAAAGTAAAAAAGACCTAAAGATTTTGGGGTTATAGGATTAACTTTTGGTTGAGTGGTTGGGTCTATATATCCCAAATTAAAGTAAGATAACAGAAAAGCTAAACCGATGAGGATACTTGGGGTAGCTAAAATTAAGGAGGTCAATCGCCATCCTAACATAGTTACTAAATAGCTAAAAAAGAGCATCATAGCTGAAACTCCTATGCTACTCACTGCTTGAAAAAACCCAAAAGAGATACCTTTTCGCCAACCTCGACTCAATAAAGATATTCCTACAGGGTGGAAAACACTTAAACCAATAGCTGCCAAAATCATAACTGCTATTATTTGAATATAGAGGTGTGTAAGAAGCAATAAAGAGAATGCGATTGCAGTGAAAAAGAAGCCAAAAGAGAGAATTCTTTCAGTCTTATGTGTTTTATCTGATATATAGCCACTGAACATAGAAAAAACTGAATGAGCGGCAAAAAAACAGGTAAAAAACAGCCCAGCCTGCATATAAGTGAAACTAAATTCCTCTCTAATTAAGGGTAAAAGAAGAGGAACTACTGCATAAGATATATCATTAACACTATGAGCTAAAGAAAGCAAGATAAGTTTGTTTCTCTTATATTTGTGCATAGTTCCTGTTAATTTCATATTGTCCTTCATAGATTTATTTGCATATTAACTGCTGAATTTTGGCTTCTAAATTCTATTTAGGGAAAACTTCGATAGTTTGCTGAATCTGGGATAATATATTAAGATATATTAACAACTCTTACCTATTTTGTCCAATTTTAGGAAGATATCGTGGTTATCGAGGAACTTTCCCCGCAAGAGCATTATGGATTTGAGTAGATGAGTAGAAGGGTGAATGAGTAGATGAGAAAAAAAGTAAAGGAACTACAAGAAATAGTACAAAATTTATCTAATTAAATCATTTACCCATCATCCCGTTTACTCGTAATATACAGCGATGGAGGGGAAAAGCCTCGAGATATTCTTGACAAAAATTTAATAAAATGTACATTATAATGTACATTTATTTAACGAGGTTTTAATATGATTGAAGCAATATCAATAACAGAAGCCCGAAATTCTTTTCTCTCCATTGTGAGAAGCGTTAATGAAAATTTTAAAAAATATATTCTCACAAAGCACGGTAAGCCAAAAGTAATAATTTTAAATTACCAGGAGTATTGTCGAATGAAAGAGACGCTTGATCTGGTTTCTAATAAAAAAGCCCTTGATGATTTTTTATCGGGTATTCAAGAAATAAAAAATAGGTAGAATGAGAAATGAAAACTACTTTAACTGAAAAGGCGAGTTATCTTTTAAATGAATCTCCTGCTGAGATAAAAGATATTATAGTGAGGAGTATTCACTTTTTAGAAAGAAATCCAGAAGACGGCGTAAAACTATACAAAATATTTTCTGAATATTACTGTTATAATGCTCCGTATGGAATAAAAATTTTCTATACTTATAACAGGATGGAAATCATCATTATTTCTATTTGTTACCCCCAAACATTGGTAACTTCTCCTAAAAGTGAAATCTCTGCTGTAATTCTTGCGGCAGGAAAAGAAAATTACAAAGGGGTTCCCACGCAACTATTCCCAATAAAAGATGAGCCGGTTATCAGCAGATGTGTCAATATTTACCGTGCAGGCGGTATAAGCGATCTTAATGTTGTTCTTGGTTATAAAGCAGAGATAATAAAGAGAATTCTCCTCGGAAAAGATATTAAAGTGATTATAAATAGGAATTATACTTTACCAATGTGTTACTCATTGAAAGCAGGATTAAAATTGATTTCTCCAGATGTAAATGCGGTTTTTGTAGCGCTTGGTGACCAACCATTTATTAATCCTGAAGTAATAACCACTCTTGTAGATGTTTATCGAAAAAAGAGACCTTTAATAGTTTCCCCTGAATATAAAGGGAAACGGGGGCATCCAGTGCTTTTTGATTCTAAATTAATACCTGAACTTTTAAAGGTTAAAAGAGGTCGTGGTGGAATTGAAGTAGTGCAAAAATACCAATCAGAGATGGTAAAGGTGAGGGTAAATGATGAGGGAGTGGTAAAGGATTTAAGTCAGACAGTCTAATAATTGATAACTTCTTTATGAGAGGATAGATAAATGCAGAAGAAAATAGTATCTACAGTTAATGCAGTGGGGACTGTATTATCTTATGATGTTACTCAAATTATTCCAAAAAAATTTAAAGGCCCTTTATTTAAAAAGGGACATATTATTGAAGAAAAAGATATTCATAGATTATTGGATATAGGAAAGGAAAGATTGGTTATTATGGAATTAAGTGAGGATGAATACCATGAGGATGAAGCAGCCAAAATATTAGCAGAGCATATTGCAGGGGAAAATTTAAAATGTATAGGACCTAATGAAGGTAAGATAATATTTCAATCAAAGATAAGGGGCCTATTAACTATTGAACCTGAAACTGTTTATAAGATAAACTCTATTGGAGAGGTAGCTCTTACTACAAGGCATAGTTTTGTGCCTGTAAAGAAAAATGAAATTGTAGCAGGAGTAAGGGCAATCCCTCTGGTTATTTCAAAAAAAAGAATTCATGAAGCAGTTGAAATATGTAGAAAGTTTGGCACTCCTATTAATGTGCTCCCTTATAAAAAGAAAAAAATAGGTTTAATCATTACTGGAAGTGAGGTAGCCAAAGGTAGAATAAAGGATAAATTTAAACCAATTATAAAAAATAAGGTTGAGGAATACGGTTCTCTTTTATCTGAAAGTGTAGTTGTTGGAGATAACACCGAAAAAATTAAAGAAAATATTTTAAAATTTAAGAAATCAGGATGTGAAGTAATTATTGTTACTGCTGGAATGTCAGTTGACCCTGATGACGTCACCAGAAAAGGAATTAAGGAAGCAAATGCCCAGATAATTTCTTATGGTGCTCCTATACTTCCAGGGAATATGTTTCTATTAGCTTATCTGGATGAAGTTGCCGTATTGGGTGTTCCCGCCTGTGCATTGTTTTATAAGATAACGGTGTTTGACCTATTTTTCCCCAGAGTTTTAGCCGATATTAAGATAAAAAAAACTGATATTATTAAAATGGGTTACGGAGGGTTATGTACTCATTGTCCAGTATGTAGGTATCCTTTATGCGAATTTGGAAAAAGCTAATTGGAGGAGAAAAGTAATGATTAAAAAATTCTTATCAATTTTAATGGTCTTGATCTTTATTATTTCTGTTTTAAATCACAACAGTAAAGCGGTGGTCAGAGAAAAAGAGATAAAGATGGCGGTAGAGTTTGTGGACCATGCAGCTTGTGCTCACATAGCGAGAAATAAAGGTTGGTTTAAGGAGGAAGGATTAAATATTACAAGTTACGAGAACTATATCACTGGGATGGCTCTCGCTGCTGCTTTGGGTAGAGGAAGTATTGATGTTGCTTATATCTGTTTGATACCAGCTATATGTGCTTATGCTAACGGTAAGGTACCTATAAAAGTTGTTGCGGGAACACATAAGTATGGTTATGGGTTGCTTGTCGATTATAACAAGATAAAAACTATTGAGGATTTAGAAAAACCTGATATTCGTATTGGATGCCCAAGGGAGGGTAGTCCTCCAGATGTACTCCTTCATAAAATGATAGATAAATATCATCTTGATAAATATGAAATATTAAGTGAAATTCGACGTATGCCTCCTCCTAAAATACTTCTTACCCTTAAGATGAGACAGTTAGATGCTGGTTTTTGTTGTGAACAGTTCCCTACTATGGGTGAGGAATTAGGATTTAAGGTACTTTTAACTGCTGAGGATCTCTGGCCTTATATGCAAGGAAGTGTCCTTGTAGCAAGAGAGGAACTTATAAAAAATAATCCACAGATAGTTAAAAAAATAGTGAGAGTAACAGAACGAGCAACTCACTACATTAATAATTATCCGCAAGATGCATCACTGATTGTTGCTGATGAGTTGCAGATTGCTGGGAAAGAGGTTCTTCCCCTTAAGATAGGAAAAATTACTGCCAAACTAAAAATTACTCCCGAGGTTATATTAAAATCCTTGACTACCAGGATGGAATGTACTACTGATATTGATCCAGAACAGATTCAGAAAACCATTAATTATATGGCGAAATTAGGCTATATAAAAAAGAGCTTTAAGGCTGAAGAAATTCTTGATCTAAGATTTTTAAGATAGAAAATTTTATTCTTTACCATTTGGAGATTTTGGGTAGAGGAGACTTTAGTCTCCCATTATATTGAGGTGTATTAGATGAATAGGCTTAAATTTGGATGGGGTATACTACCGGTAGCTATATTTTTAGCGATATGGGAAGGAGTTAGCCGACTGAATCTCATTCCTGGTCATTTCTTCTTCCCCCCCCTTTCTACAGTAATGCAGGAGTTTTATTATTTGATAGCCAATGGAGTGTTGACAGATAATTTTTTAAGGAGTTTGGTTCGGGTATTAATCGGTTTTTCTGCGGGTTCTGTAGCTGGCATAGGTATGGGAATTATGATGGGTTATAAGAAAACTGTAAATAAAGCACTATACCCTATAATTAGTCTATTATACCCTATTCCAGCTTTAGGGTGGCTACCCATTTTGATGCTTTGGGTAGGGATAGGTGAAATATTGCCCATTATGATAATATTTATATGTTCATTCTTTCCCGTAATTTATAATACTATTACAGGCATTGAAAGTGTAGATAAGAAATTGATTAAAGCAGCCAAAACTTTGGGTGCTTCTGATAGACATATCTTATATACAGTAATTCTACCCTTAGCTTTACCCAATATATTCACAGGGTTACGTCTGGAAGCAGGAATGGCCTGGCGAGTAATAATAGCTGCCGAGATGGTGGCTATTCCCACAGGGATAGGAGCATTGCTTATGAGGGCTGAGAGTTTAATTCGGGTAGATATTATTATAGTATGTTTGATGGTTTTATCAGCTATGTGCTTTTTATTTGAGAGATTCTTTCTTTGCCTTGAATTGAAATTGACTCAAAAATGGAGGTAACAAAAGGAAGTGACTGCCATTGAACTTAAAAATATTTCCAATAGTATATGCCAAGGGATAAATTTAAAGATTAGCGAAGGAGAGTTATTGGTTCTTACAGGGCCTACTGGTGCGGGGAAAACCACTCTTTTAAATATTATTGCTGGTTTAGTTGATTATTCCGGGAGCATATTTTTTGATAGCAAGCCCATAAATGCGATTCCTCCTCAAAAGAGAGGAGTGGGATATCTCTTCCAGGATTTAGCCCTATTTCCTCATCTTAATGTCTATGCAAATATAGCCTACGGTTTAAATACGGAAAGAAAGTCGTTAAAGAAAGTGGAAGAGAAAGTGGACTCATTATTAAAATTGATGAATATAGAACATCTTAGAGACCGTTATCCTAAAAATTTAAGCGGAGGCGAGAAGCAGAAAGTAGCTTTGTCGAGAACATTAGCTATTTCACCAAGAATACTACTTTTAGATGAACCTTTTAGTAATATAGACCTCAGAACTCGTAAATATCTCCGGATAGAACTACGGAGTCTGCAAAAAAGGCTAAGCATTACTACTATCTTTGTAACTCACAATTTAATTGAAGCAGAAGAGATGGGAGATAGGATTGCTGTTTTATGCAAAGGAAAACTGGAGCAAGTTGCTTCCTCTAAGGAGCTTTTCTTCAATCCTCAAAATGAGCAGGTTATCGATTTTATAGGAAGACCAAATATCTTGAAATGTGATTCTTGTAGAATGTTAAGAGGAGAGGTAGCTGAAGTGAAGTGCGGAGAGATTTCTATAATTATTCCTTATGAGGGGGGGAAAATTAATAAAATTCTCATCTCTCCACGGGATGTCTATGTATCAACAATGAAGCCCTCAACCTCTGTAATGAACGGATACTGGGGCACCATTATAAAATTGATTCCTCTTGCTTCAATAATGCGGTTTCAAGTTAAGATAAAGGATAATATTTTACTTGCAGAACTACCTAAGGATTTATTTCGGGAATTCGGTTTAAAATTGGGCAAAAAAGTCTTTATTATATTAAAATTTAGAGGTATAAGAGTATGCTGAAGAAAGTGGCAAAAAGATTTAACCCCTTTTGTTGCTTCCCCCTTAATGCGTTCAGTTGACAGAGAGGATTAAATATAATAACATATAAAAACTTAGGAAAGTTCAATTTTTTGCCGGAGTGGCGGAATGGCAGACGCGCTGGACTCAAAATCCAGTGAGGTTTATCCCTCATGTGGGTTCAACCCCCACCTCCGGCACTATAGTAAGGGGGAGAAAAATGGAATGGTTAATTGTTTCTTTGATTATCCCCTTATTGATAGCTGGATGGGTAGCTTCTGATGCCAGGAGAAGGGGATTTAGCAGGAATGCTATTATTGGGTGGTTTTTAGGAGTCTGGCTCATTCTCATTGTATTTTTACCGCTTTATCTTATCTTGAGAAATAGACGGAAAGAGGAGAAAGAGGGAAAAGGCCCCTGGGTTTGTCCTTATTGTGGTAGACTTTACACAGAGAAAACCCCATTCTGCCCTTATTGCGGACATAAGTTGGAATAAAAAATAGAGAAAAGATGAAGGGACTTTTTAATGGCAGGTAAGGAAAGAAAGCCAGTAATAATAATTTTTTGTATGGCTTTAAGCGTAGGGATTTTATCCAGGATGAAGCCTTCTCTTATTTTAAAGAGTTTTCTTTATGGTGCTATCGAGCCGATTACTTTAAAGTTAATCGCTCTTGTTATTTTAGTCATCTTTTTAGGTAACCTTCTGAAAGAAAAGGGAAATTTAAAAAACTTTGTGTCGTCTCTGGGTGTTTTTATTAAAGATTCACGTCTGAGTATTGTTATACCACCAGCTCTCATAGGACTTTTGCCTATGCCTGCAGGTGCAATGTTTTCTGCTCCTATGGTGGCAGAATATGGTGAGAAGATGAATTTAAATCCAGAAGAAAAAACTTTTTTGAATTTCTGGTTTCGGCATGTTTGGGAGTACAGCTGGCCTCTTTATACTGGGTTAATCTTAACCGCAGGTATCGTTGGTGTCCCTATAAGAAGAATTATTTTTACTCAATATCCTTTAACTTTAGCTGCTATCTTTGCTGGTTTTATCTTAGGTATAAGAAAAATCCTTCCTGATAAACTATATTTAAATAATGAAAAAAGAGATTTTACTGGGGGATTAAGGTCTCTTTTTGTTAATACATGGCCTATTTTAGCAGTAATACTCCTGGTAATTATTTTTAAAGTAGAGTTAACTCTATCATTAGTCATCATCATTTCTCTTTTCCTTATAACGGCAAAAATGGAATGGGGAAAAGTGTCTCAAGCTATTAAAAGGAGTCTTAATTGGGGAACAATCTTATTAATTATTGCTGTAATGATTTTTAAAAAAATTCTTGAAACATCTGGCATATTAGTCATAATCCCACAGATATCTAATTATCTAAATCTTTCACCGTTCTTTATCCTTATTTTTCTCCCTTTTTTACTTGGTCTTTTAACAGGAATTCCTGCAGGATTTGTAGGACCTGTAATTCCTCTATTTCTACCGTTTATAGGAGAAACTAACCCAAATTTAAACTATGTTATGTTAATTTATGCAGGAGGATTTGCTGGGGTTCTTCTTTCCCCTTTCCATTTATGCCTTTTTTTAACAAAAAGTTATTTTGGGGCAAGTTTTAAAGAAGTATATAAACTTCTCTGGATGCCCGTAAGTTTTGTTCTTTTTGTAGCTATTATAATTGTATTTATTCGCCAGCTTTTCGGTTAACCTCTATTATTTGGTAATATAAGTAATATTAGCTAAGATTGATTCCGAACGTAGCCTTATAGATTTGGGTAGAGGGGTTAATGAATTAATGGATGAATGAGTAGATGAGAAAAAAGTAAAGGAACTACAAGAAATAGTACAAAATTTATCTAATTTACCCATTTACTCGCAATAAGATGAGTAGAAGGGTGATGGAAGAGGTTTATTGGCCTCCCCTACACAGAGGGAGCTTTAATAGTTTGCCAAATTCGGGATTAATTTATTTTTTCTAAGGAGATAAGATATGGCTGAGGTTCATTTAAAGAATGTAAATAAAAATTTCGGTAAAGTGATGGCTGTTAAAAATTTTAATTTAGATATTAAAGATGGAGAGTTTATTGTGTTAGTTGGACCTTCTGGATGTGGTAAAACAACTGCTTTAAGATTGATTGCAGGATTAGAAGAAATCGCTGCAGGAGATATATATATTGGTGATAAATTAGTAAACGATATTCCCCCAAAGAATAGAGATATTGCCATGGTTTTTCAAAATTATGCTCTTTATCCCCATATGAATGTTTACGGAAATATGTCTTTTGGATTAAAATTGAGAAAGTTTCCTAAAAAAGAGATTAATACAATAGTTAATAGGACGGCAAACCTTCTTGGTATTGGAAGTTTGCTAAATAGAAAGCCGAAGGAGTTATCCGGGGGACAACGTCAGAGGGTAGCTCTTGGAAGAGCTATTGTCCGAGATCCCAAAGTATTCTTGTTTGATGAGCCCTTATCCAATCTGGATGCAAAGTTACGTACTGCTATGAGGGCAGAATTATTGGATTTACACCAACGCCTTAAAACAACTACTATTTATGTTACTCATGACCAGATGGAAGCAATGACTATGGGAGATAGGATTGTAGTGATGAAAGATGGATTGATTCAACAGGTAGATGCTCCTCAAAATATTTATGAGCATCCTGTTAATAAATATGTTGCTGGGTTTATAGGCTCACCCTCTATGAATTTTCTTCCTTGTAAACTTATTGAGAAAGATAGCAAAATGTATCTTGTTAATAAAGGATTTTCTTTAAGGGTCCCTTCTAATAAAGCAAGGATATCTAAAGATTATGTGAATAAAGAAGTAATATTAGGAATAAGGCCTGAGCATTTAAATGCTAAAAAGGCGGTAAGGGACTATGACCCTGAAACTATATTTACGGCTTCTGTGTGGGTCGTGGAACCTTTAGGTTTGGAAAATATAGTTCATATAAAAAATGAGAAAAATAGTATTATTTGTAGGCTAGATCCTCATATTATCTTAAAAATAGGGCAGACTGACGAATTTGTTGCTCGTATGGATTTAGCTCATGTATTTGATAAAGAGACAGAGAAAACAATATTTTAACCCAGATTCGGCAAACTGGCTGTTAGAGTGCCTGGCCTGGGTAGGGGAGGCTTTAGCCTCCCAATAGACTTTAGCTCTTTTTTGCAAAAGGCGACTGAAGTCGCTCCTACCCAAAAAAGAAAAATATTTTTTGTTCCTAAAAAATTTTAAAAAATTTAGTCTTCATAAAGATTAGACTCAGAACAATATTCCAGAATAAACTTAATGGTCATTATTCAAATTGCCGACTCCGGCTTTAACTTAATCAAAATTTATTGAAAATCTCATTTGCTGGTCTCTCTTAAAAATGGTTGATCCTTTGGGTAGCTGCGGATGCTCTCCTAACTCCTCAACTAAATGCTTTACACCATCAGATAAGGATATACTTGGAGTATACCCAAGAGATTTTATTTTTGAGATATCACCCACAAGACGATAGGTATCCTCTGTAATATCAGATATCACATTGATGATGGGTTGCCGTCCTGTGATAGAGCTAATTATATCTATCAATCCACGTATACTTATCTCCTCCCCGGATCCTAAATTAAAAACCTCTCCTACACTTGCACAGTCAGCGATTAAAAGCAACCCCTGAATAACATCGCTAACATAAACGAAGTCTCTGGTCTTTCGTTCAAGGTCGCCAACTATCTGAATTGGCTTATGATTAAGATGCCAACGGAGATATCGGGAAATTTCAACCAAAGCCAGCTTCGGATTCTCTCTGGGACCATAAACACAAAATGGTCTCCCTATAACTACTGGCAATTTATATGTATGGAAAAACGCTCTGCAAAAAATTTCCCCTGCCAGCTTAGATGCACCATAAGGTATGAATGGTTTTGTTGGATGTTCCTCTCCTATAGGGAAATGCTGAGGTATGCCATATACTGAAGCTGAAGAAACATAGACAAATCTTTTCACTTTGGCTTGTAATGCAGCGTCCAAGAGATTGAATGTTCCCAAGGCATTTGTCTCGAAATCAAACTGGGGATTGTTGACCGAAACTGTGCCATTAGCATTAGCAGCTACATGGAAGACTAAATCAATATCCTTTGTTGCCTCAACAACTTGTCCAATATCCCGTATATCGCCTTTCATTAGCTTTACTCTTAAGGAAAGGTTCTCACCGGTAGAGAGATTATCTAAAACTACCACTTCCTTGCCTAAAGATAGGAGAGCATCAACCAGATGACTTCCTATGAAGCCTGCGCCGCCGGTTACAAGTATTTTCCTGTATTCATCTAACATCTTCAAAATTCCTATTTTTATAAGAGAGAATTAAAAAGGGATAGATAATCCTTAAGCTGTCTTGTAATTAAAAAATTAGACCTTACATATTTTTCCCCCTCATCTCCCATCTTATCTGCAGTTTCTTTATTAAGAAGAAGAAACTTGGTCTTCTCTGCTGCTTCCTTCACGCTTTCTATAAGAAAGCCTGTCTTGCCATTTATTATTTGTATAGCAATACCACCTGCATTCCCTCCAACCACAGGCCTCCCTTTCCATAATCCTTCGGACACAGTTAGCCCAAATCCTTCCCGAAGCGATTTTTGAATTATCACATTTGATGATCGTTGAAAGGCATTCACCTCAAGATTTCCCACTCCTCTTAAATCTGATAAAACATAAATATCATTATCTTCACCTGCTCTGCGTAGGATCTTCTCGTACATAATCCACCCCTCTGGGTCATCAACAGACATTGAGCCAATAAAAGAGAGCTGAAGTTCAGGAATATCTCTCTTTATTAGCCTATACATATCAATAACTCCCAGGGGGTCCTTCCAGGGGTCAAATCGGGACACTTGAGTAATTAAAGGTCTTTCTGGGTCTACGCCAAAACGACGAACAAACTTATCTATCTCCTTTATGGTAAGGGGACGATTCTTATCGTTTAGTGGATCAATAGAGGGAGGAATAATAAATAAACGTTTAAAGGTGACCTCATTCTTAACAAATTTCTTTAAAGTGAATATAGCCGCATTGTATTTTTTTAGGAAACCCCTTAAAAAATTCCACACCTCACTATTAGGGACAGAAGTATCGATATGGCAGCGCCAGATAAATTTTGTATATTTCGGAGCTTTAAGATAAGCAAGCATAGCTGCAGGTTGGGGATCGTGAATAATTACAAAGTCGTATTTTCCTTCAAAAAAACTTGCATTCAGCCTATTTTGATTAAGATATATCCTTTTCATCTCTTCGGTGAATAAAATATCTCCTCCCTGAAGGGCATTGTGAAATTTCTTGGTGGTGTTAAAAAAATCCTCATTTCCTTCTATTACTCTCCATTCGACATTTAGTCCTACGTCTCTCATAAGAGGAACAAGGCTGTGTAATATCTCTGCCACTCCCCCACCGTAAGCTGTGGAACTGATATGTAGAACTCGAATATTTTTTAAATTTTTAGCAAGCTTCCGAACGTCGCAAATCTCTTCTTCTCCTACAACTAAAGTATAATCAACCAGCCTCTTCATCTCTGTTTTAACCTCTTTTAACAACTTCCCCCCCTTAATCCTGCTTTTTAATTTTGTAAATATTCAGTGAACTACGTCCCAAAGGTAATATTTTTCCCACGCAGAGGGAAGATAAAGGGTAAAATTGGTAGTCGCGAGGCTCAGAGCCTGCGTCTCTTCTGCGCAACCTAAACCCCATTAGATGTTACTACTATTTAGCGGGGTAAAGGTTGCGGCTACCATGCCTTACCGATCAAACTCGACTGTAAATTTCCTTCTGAGCAGGGTGTTCACTGAGTATTTACTTAATTTTTGCTTTTGTTTCTTATTTTTTTTCTTTAATCCTTTATTCTTCTAATCCTTTATTTTCCCCTCTAATCCTCTAATTATTCCTTGATTGACCCCGCTAAGATACCCCGCACAAAATAGCGTTGTAAGCTGAAAAATAAAATAAGTGGTGGAATTATAGAGATAAATACTGCTGCAGTTAACAGTTCCCATGCTTGGCCGTAGGAGCCAACCAGACTACTTACTTGAACTGTGATAGGTGCTACACTAGGCGCTCCCCCTAAATAAACAAGAGCTACCAAAAGGTCATTCCATATCCAGAGGAATTGAAAGATAGCAAGTGAGGCGATGGCAGGTAGACAAAGCGGTAACACCAGTCGGAAAAAAATATAGAAAGAAGAAGCACCGTCTATTTCTGCAGAGTCAAATAGATCACCAGGCAGGCCTGCAACGGAGTTATGCAATAAATACATAGCAAGGGGAAGTCCGTAACCGGTGTGAGCCAACCAGATCCCAGGAAAGGTGCCAGAGAGTCCTAACCGATTAAAGACACGTAGAATCGGGATTAAAGTCATCTGAAGGGGAACTACTAAAAGACCCACTAATATTACAAAAAGACTCTGGCGACCAGGAAATCTCATCCAAGCAAAGGCAAAGGCTGCAAATGCGGCTATAATAATGGGCAATACAGTTGCAGGAATTGTAATTATAAAGCTATTTAAGAAAGCCCGTCCTATACCACATTGAGTAATTACAGCTATATAGTTTTCGAGAGTGTATTGAGCACTATTAAATGGATTTTTGAACATCACCCACCAACCAGTGGATGCCACATCATGAGGGAATCTAAATGAAGTTACCAGAACACCCATAGCAGGAAGTATCCATATTAAAGCAACGAGAATAACTATAGTATGAAGTGGCATACGTGAGATAGTTTTGGTTAACCTTTTTTTTCTCATTATTTTGCCCCCTGCCGTCTGAACCTATTGAGATTAACCAGCATTATTGGAAGAATAAATAAGAGGAGAACTACAGCGATAGTGCTCGCTCTTCCAAAGTTTCTGAAATTAAACATCTCCTTATACATCCTATTGGCAATGACTTCTGTGCCGAAGTTACCGTTGGTCATAACGTAGACAATGTCGAATACCTTTAGCACATTTATTACCTGTGTGGTGATAAGCACAGTGATGGTCGGTATCATCAGGGGAAAGATGATTTTCCAAAAAACCTTCCACTCGTTAGCTCCATCAATGCGAGCTGCCTCTAATAACTGTTTAGGAAGACTTTTATACGAAGCTGATAGTATAACCATACAAAATCCTGTCCATACCCATACTCCAACGACAATAAGGCAAAAATTATTAATTAATGGTCTTTCAATCAGCCAGGGCAGGGGGATAAAATGGAAAATTCCCCGAAAAGCATTGAGAAGTCCGATTTGTGGGGCAGAGGCTGGTCGGTAGGCGTAAACAAACTTCCATATCACGCTGGCGCCAACAAAGGATATTGCCATAGGCATAAAGATAATAAATTTGATAACTGTCTCATATTTTACACGATCCAGCATCACAGCAAAGATTAATCCCAGAAATACAGTCGAGGGGACAAAAATTGCTACCCACAGAGCATTATTCCGAAGAGCTGTTAGCATAGTCCTATTGGTGAAGACATAAACATAGTTTTTTGCTCCAACAAAGCTCCTGGAGTTTTTACCAAAGAAGGAAAGATAAATTGTATTTACGGAAGGATAAATCAAAAAGAAGGTTAATATAGCTAACGCTGGCCCAAGATATAACCAGGGAGTAGATGATTTTGTATGCATACCTTACCTCTCTTTTATCTAAAGAGCCTATACTATAGGCTATAATGGTAAATTAAATTTGGCTATCGTAGATTAAAAGTTGAGGGGAAATGTAAAACACTCCCCCTCAACTATCTTTAACTTATTTCTTATAAGCCTCAACAGCACTGTCTTCAATCTTTTTAAGAACTGTGCCAAGATTTTCACCACCAACATAATCCAGTATACCAGTCCAGAATGAGCCAGAACCTATAGAGGCAGGCATTAAATCAGACCCATCAAAGCGAAAGCTTGGAGCCTGGATTAATATCTGAGCAGCCTTGCGGGTAAGTTCATCGGGATAGGCCCCTAAACTCACCCGTCTATTAGCTGAGAGCCAACCAGTTTCAGCAACTAAAATCTCTTCAAAACCAGGCGTAGCTAAGTACCGCATAAGAGCTTCGGCCTCTGGGGTATCATTGAACATAACAAATACATTAGCTCCTCCTAATGCCGGGGCACCATACTTCGGGTCAATTGGTGGAAATGAAAAGAAAGTGAAATCTATGCCTGGGATTAAATTCGGATTATACTTGAGGATAAAACTCGTGATAAAGGTTGCCTGTTTGTGCATATAAGCAGATGGTGGGCTAGTGAACAAAGCATTTGGGGAATCACCAAAGTTGGCAGTGAGCTCAGTTGCTGTTCCTCCATACAAATATTTCTCATTGCAAGCAATCTTACCAAAGAGTTCAAAGGCATGCTTTACCTGAGGGCTTGTCCATGAAATCTCGTGGTTAACCCATTTGTCGTAGACTTCCGGTCCAGCGGTTCGAAGCATGATATCCTCAATCCAATCGGTTCCTGGCCAGCCACTGGCAGCACCGCTTTCAAGGCCAATACACCAGGGAGCTTTGCCATCAGCAACAATTCTGTCGGAGAGAGCAATCAACTCATCCCAAGTTTTAGGTACTTTATATCCAGCCTCTTTGAATGCCTTAGGATTATACCAGACAAGGCTCTTAAGACTTACCCCAGTGTAGATACCATAAAGTTTCCCTTTATAGCTTCCTAAATTAAGCCAGGTTTTCGCATAATCACTTTGCAGCTTGTCCATATTCATAAAGGTACTTAAATCAACTAATACTTTAATTTTAGCTAAATCCTCCATCTGACCAGGATTGGGTAAGATAGAGATATCAGGTGGATTACCAGCAGCTACCCGTGTGGTTAACACAGCCGGAAGGTCGCGTGTTCCTGTAAATTCTACCTTAATACCAGTTGCTGCCTCAAATGGTTCCAGTGTCTTTATAAACGCATCCTTCTCATGACCTCCCCATACACCAAGTATGCTTACAGTTTTTTGTTGGGCAAAAGCAGGAACCGCAACTACACCAACCAATAATATCACCATTATGAAAGTTAAAAATTTTTTATACATCTTTTCCTCCTTCTATGTATATTTTCCTTACAAAAAGAACGATCTCTCTGTTTTTAAGATTCATCACCTCCTTATCATTTAAATTTTTACTTCTTTTAGAGATTTCTAAAAAGGTCAGAAATCTCTGATAAATCAGTGTAATCATTTTTAAAAATCTGTGTAATCAGAGAACTCTGGAGGTTTTTTCAAAGGTTTTTTAAACCCATTGAGCAACAGTGGACCTAATTTTATCTTTCTTTTTAGATTTAAAAATGGGAGCTTTAAATATTTCCTTAAGAACTAATTCTGCTGCCCCAATAACCCAGCCTTTTTTCCCTAACCGGGAAGAAAAAATTTTGATATCCTTTTTTAAGAGGGAATTTTCTTTAATAGCTTTTTGCATAGGACGGAGAATAAATTTACCTGCTTCCATTCCTCTTCCCTCCATAAGAATCATTTCCGGGTCAACAATGTTAATAAAATTACTAATTCCAATACCTAAGTTTTTGCCTGCTTGTTCAAAGATATTCTTAGCTATTGTATCTCCCTTATATGCAGCCTCTATAATGGTAGATACTGAAAGATTATCTAAATCGTTATTATTCAGAAGATTTTTTATGAGTGTTTTTTCCCCTTTAATCAGTGCTTTTTTTGCCTCTTTAATGATGAAGCTCTCGGAAGAAAAAGTTTCCAGACAGCCATGTTTACCACAGTAGCATAAAGGTCCATTCTTATCTATTATTGTATGCCCTAATTCCCCTGCTCCTCCAGAGTTACCATGGTATATTTCTCCATTTAATATAATTCCTGCACCAATTCCTGTGCCAATTGTTATACAGACAAAATTATTGATTCCCCGAGCAGCACCGTATCGCCTTTCTCCTAAAGCTAAAGCATTTACATCCTTATCCACAAAAACGGGAATATTAAATTCTTTCTCCAAAAGTTTTTTAAATTGTATATTCTTCCAACCTAAAATAGCAGAATAAATCAAAGCTCCGCAACTGCTATCTACCAGTCCTGATACTCCTATCCCGCATCCAATAACATGACCAAAGTCTATCCGAGCTTCCTTAACTAGATTTCTAATTACCTCTACAACGCTCTTAATTACATTTTTTTTGTCTTTTTTGGGAGGAATAGAGCGGGAAATTTGGTATAAAACAGTGCCTTTTAAATTAACTAATGCTGCAACAATGCCATCCAGACCAATCTTTATCCCTATTGCTAATCCTATTCTCGGATTTAGTTCAAGCATTATAGGTTTCCGTCCTCCTTTAGATTTATCTTCTCCTGTTTCTTGCACCAATCCCTTTTCTATTAACGAGGCTACAATATTAGAGACTGTGGAAAGACTGAGTTCTGTAAGTTCAGCAATTTTTGTTCGGGAAATAGGTTCATATTTTAAAATAGTGTTGACCACAAAGGTTCTGTTTAGTTCTTTAATTAATTGTCTATTTCCGCGACGAATATTATCCATTTTGTTTCCTATATGTTGTATTTTTTATTTCTTAAGGATGAAGGGTTACTTTCTTCATTGAATCAAGTATTGACCTTATTATATACAATTTTTTAGAATTGTCAACCAACTTTTATAGAGATTTCTAAAAAAGTCAAAAATCTCTGATTTCGCAGATAAAAATCCAAATTACACAAATTGAGGGCCCTGGAGGTTTTTCAGGGGCCTCATGGCAATTTTGTTTTTTTACTTTTGCTTTTTAAAAATGGGCGTGAGAATCTTTTTATTTTCTCTTATATCTTTTTGAAAAAGTTCTTGTAATTGGCGAAAGATAGGTCCTGGTTTTCCGTTGCCAATTGCTTTTCCATCGTATTTGACTATGGGAAGCACATTGGGAGTAGTGCTAAATAAAAGCATCTCTGAACTATTATAGGCCTCTTCTCTCGAAATATTTGTGCATGAAATTCCCTTTAAATCTCTTTTTTCAATCAAGTCTTTAGCAAAATCAACTGCTCTTAGCAAGGTGGTGCCTTTAAGAATATTGTCAAACTTGGGGTAGATGAATACCTTTTGTCTGCTCACAATGGCTACACTTTTGGTTGCTGCCTCTGCCAGATATCCTTGCTGGTCAAGCGTAATGGCAAAATCTACCTTATTTCGTTCTGCTTCCATATCAATCATTGCATTAGGCAAATAATTGCAGGATTTAACTTGAGCAAAAAAGAGTGGTTTAGTAGGAATTCGGCTTGTTGCTACAGACACTCCTTTGGTATAAAAATGGGGTGGGGGAGGCGCAGTTTTTACAACAACGATATAAAGGTTGCTTTTGTGGCACTCCTTTGGCTCACAGTTGAATCCCCCTATTCCCCGAGAAATAAAAATACGCAAATTGCAATCTTTAACACCTGTTATAGCTACAGTTTCTATAGCAATCTGTTTGATTTGATTCAGGTTAAAGGGTAGTTTTAGAGAGATTAACTCTGCAGACCTTCGTAATCTGGATAGGTGAGCATCAAAATTGTAGATATATCCATTTACACATTTACAAGCTTCAAAAATACCATCTCCACGGTGTACTATATGGTCGTCTATGGGGATCACCATTAAGGAAGGGTCTGTTACCACCCCTCCAAAAACACTGGAGTACATAGTCAGGTATTCTGAACCTCCTGGGTGCCGCCATTTTGCCTCTTTCGAAAAAATTTCATTTCTGGATAAAATATTTAAACTCATAATTATTCCTCTCTTTTTTGCGTCTAAGTCTTTGCGAATCCCTTTAAAGATAAGGCGCTTCTCTCCCATTCGTCGTAGAAAATGTCCAGTTTTTGGGAAAGTTCTTGATATTTCCCAATTAAATTATTTAACTTTTTTGTATCCTGATAAATTTCATTTTTTTCCAATTCTTGGGTTATCTTCTCCTTCTCTTTTTCTAAGAAGATAATTTTATCTTCGATTTCCTTAAAACTGGATAATATGGAGACTCTTTTGGGGGACTTTCTTTTAGCCCTCTTTATTTTTACCTTTTTTGGCTTTTTTTCTTCTTTTAGTAGTTTTTCTTTCTCTCTTTTTTTCTCTAAAAAGTAAGAGTAATTTCCCGAATAAATCTCTACATTACTACCTTTGCCAAAATAGATAATCTTTTCTACTATTTTATCCAGAAAATATCTATCATGGGAGACAACCAGAATAGTCCCCTCATAATCTACAAGAGCTTTTTCTAAAATTCTTCTCGAGCTTATATCGAGATGATTTGTTGGCTCATCAAGGATAAGAAAATTTACCCCAGATAACATTATCTTAGCTAAAAGCACTCTCGCCTTTTCTCCTCCACTTAAATTCTTTACAGAAGTAAATGCGTCTTCTTGAGTAAATAGAAATCTTCCTAAGAATGAGCGTGCCTTCTCAATCTTCATTTCAGGATTTATTGACCATATCTCTTTTAGAACAGAATTTTCAGGATTAAGTTCTGCTAAATGCTGGTCATAATATCCTATCTTAATTCCTTTGCCTACTTTTACCTCGCCCCCGTTAGACTTCTCCTTTCCTATAACTATTTTTAATAAAGTAGTCTTCCCTGTTCCATTAGGTCCTATAATTCCTATACGCTCACCTCTTTCTATCTTAAGGCTTAGATTTTTAAAGAGGAGTTTTTCTTTAAAAGATTTGGTGAGACGAGAGACTTCAAGCACTTTATTTCCTCCCCGCAATTTGGGCGAGAAACTAATAGCTATTTTTTTCTCTCTTTGAGGTCTTTCAATCCTATCCATCTTATTGAGCATCTTTCTTCGACTTTGGGCTTGTTTTGTTGTCTGGCCAACAATATTTTTTTTAATAAACTCCTCCTGACGGCTAATTTCCCTTTCCTGGAGTTTATATCTTTTTTCTTGCTGTTTAATTTTTTCTTCTTTCTCTTTTAAGTAATGGGTGTAGTTCCCTGAGTAGTGTTTTAGCTCTTTTCCTTCAAGTTCCCAGATTTTTTGCACAACTCTATCCAAAAAGTATCTATCATGAGAAATAACTACCATTGCTCCTTCATAGTCTATCAGATATTTCTCCAGCCACTCAGTTGCCTCAATATCAAGATGATTGGTAGGTTCATCCAATAATAATAAATGGGGTTCTCTCAAAAAGAGTTTAGCATAAGCAAGTCGGCATTTTTCTCCCCCACTAAGATGTTCCACCAATCTTCTCCAGTCACTCTTTTTAAAACCGAGTCCATAGAACACAGCTTTTAATCGAGCTTCATAAGTGTATCCACCACTATTCTCAAATTTTTCTTGCAGCTCTCCATATTCCCTGATAGCTTTATTAAGATTGTCTTTCTCTTTTTCCATTATTTTGGTTAAGTTGTCCATCTTTTCTTTAATCATCAGGGTTTCATTAAATGTCTTTATTCCCTCATTATAAAGAGTATTCTTAGGATTAAGGTTTATTTCCTGGGTTAAATAACCAATATTTAAGTTCTTTTTTTTAACAATTTTTCCTTTATTATCGGGTTCAATCTCTCCTGAAATAATTTTTAAAAGAGTAGTCTTGCCTACTCCATTAGCTCCAATAAGCCCGATCTTTTCCTTCTCGCTTATTTGAAAAGAGCTCTCTTTTATAATAAGTTTATCGCCGTAAGACTTTGATATATTGTCTCCTCTTATTAGGAGCATAAATACCTCTTGAAATTTACTGATTTGTTAAATTTTTTAATTTTTTATTTAGTACATACTCTGGAGTTACCCCCACAACTTGATCTACTACTTGACCATTTTTGAAAAATAAAAGAGTGGGTATACCTCTAATTTTATATTTAGTTGCAATATTAGGATTTTCGTCTACATTTAATCTGCCTACCTTGACTTTATCTTGATATTCTTCAGCCATTTTTTCTATTAAAGGGGCTATTATATGGCAAGGAGCGCACCATTCAGCCCAAAAATCTACCATTACCGGAAGATTTGAATTCAAAACCTTTTCTTCCCAGCTGTCTTGATTAAAAATTACCTTTTTATTCATTTTTTCCTCCGTCCAGTATAACTTATTATTTACTTTTATATTTTTAGAAAATTTATTAAAAAATTTCCATAGCCTTAATTGTTTAATATTACCAGTGTAACCTTTAGTCATTATTATACTAAAAATTTTAAACATTATCAAGCATTCGCATCAAATCCAGGCTCAATTGTTGGAAAGTCGAGTTTGACTTACTTTCGGATTGCTATAAAATTTAGATTATACTAAAGATAAGGAAAAATTAAAAAACTATTATGGAAAAAATAGAGATAACAATAGAAAGGATAGTCTATTATAATCCAAAGAATGATTATTTAGTAGCCAGGTTTTCTTCTCTCCGATATCCAGGTCGTCTTCTCACTTTAGTAGGAAATATAGCCGAGGCAAGTTCCGGACAAGCCTTGCAGATTGAAGGATGGTGGGTTGGCCATCCTAAGTATGGAAAGCAGTTTAAAATAAATACTTACAAGAAACTGACTCCCATTACCATCGAAGGGATTAAAAAATACCTCGGTTCAGGAATGATTAAGGGAGTTGGTCCTGTAACTGCAGACAGAATTGTAGGCCATTTTGGAAAAGATTCTCTTGAGATAATAGAGAAAAGTCCAAAAAGGCTGGAAGAAGTACCAGGGATAGGACCAAAAAGAAAGGAGAAAATAACCTCCTCTTTACGGGAACAGGAAAAGATAAAAGAGATAATGGTTTTTCTTCACTCTTACGGAGTAAGTTCTCTATTTGCTGTCAAGATATACAAGGCTTACGGAGAGGAAACTATTGAGAAGTTAAGAGAAAACCCTTACCAGCTGGTTGAAGATATTTTTGGGATAGGATTCAAAACTGCGGATTCCATTGCTGCTAATTTAGGGATAAAAGAGACCTCTCTCTTACGAATAAAAGCAGGTATAAGATATGTTCTTACAGATAGTGCTGGAGAAGGTCATATTTTTCTTCCCCGGGATGTCCTTAAAGAGAAAGCATCTAAAGTGCTGAATGTAGATGTAGAGGCTATAAAGATAGCTATTCAGAGTCTTGTTAAAGAGAATAAAGTAATAACAGAGGATGATGCAGTATATTTTCCTCCCTTTTATTATGCAGAAAAGGGAACAGCTCGGAAAATAGCAGAACTTTTGAAAACCAAAGGAAAAGCTTTTAATATTTCCTGGGAAAAGTTAACCAATTGGCTTAAAAAGAAACAGGGGATTATTCTTACTATTGAGCAAATGGAAGCAGTGAAGACTGCTTTAACTGAGAAAATAATGGTCCTCACGGGAGGTCCAGGAACAGGAAAGACTACGACGTTAAGGTCTATTGTTCTTATTCTTCAGCAGTTAAAAATAAAGGCTTCTCTTGCTGCTCCTACTGGAAGAGCGGCAAAAAGGTTATCCGAAGCTACAGGAGAAAGAGCATCTACTTTACATAAGTTGTTAGAGTTTGCTCCAGAGAAAGGTTTTGGAAGAAACGAGAAGAGAAAACTGGCTGCGGAATTTCTCATTGTGGACGAGACCTCTATGATGGATATTCTTCTGATGTATGCTTTTTTACGTGCTCTTCAGCCTTCCTGCCGACTCATCCTTGTTGGAGATTATGATCAGCTTCCAGCGGTAGGAGCGGGGAATGTGCTTAAAGATATTATTAGCTCTGACCGAATAAAAACAGTAAAATTAACTCATATTTTTCGTCAGGCAAGAAAAAGTTTAATTGTGGTCAATGCTCACCGAATAAATCAAGGAAAGTTTCCTTATCTAAGAGGCTCTCCGAAGCGAGACTTCTATTTTTTAGTAAAAGAGGAGCCTGAGGAAGTAAGAGAGAAGATATTAAATCTCTGTAAAAAAGAGATTCCCAGATATTTTGGTTTGGATCCTATAGAAGATGTTCAAGTTATCTCGCCTCTTTATAGGGGAGTTGTTGGGGTGGATAGATTAAACCAGGATTTACAAAATGTTTTTAATTTAAATAGTCACTTTCTCTCCTGGGGTAGAACAAAATTTAAAATAGGGGATAAAGTAATGCAACTTAGAAACAACTATCAAAAGGAAGTGTTTAATGGAGATATAGGAAGGATAAGTAATATAGACTCAAGCGAGGAGAGACTGTGGGTCCGCTTCTCCGAAAAAGAAGTTCTTTATGAAGGGGCAGATATTGCTGAGATCTGTTTAGCCTATGCTATAAGTGTTCATAAAAGTCAGGGATCTGAATATCCAGCTATAGTAATGCCTGTCATTACTTCCCATTATATAATGTTACAAAGAAACCTTTTGTATACTGCTCTAACCAGAGCCAAAAAGTTAGCCATCCTTATAGGTCAAACAAAAGCTTTGGCAATAGCAGTAAAAAATAACAAAATAGCTAAAAGATATACAAAACTGGCAGCAAGGTTAAAAGAGTGATTAAATTTTAAAGTTTTTCTCTATTTTACCGATAATATTAATAAAAATACAATATTTTATCTTGAAAAAATACGGGATATTTATTTTAATTGAGAGCCAACTTTTGTAAGAAACTCATCTTATTAGATTTTTAGAATATCTTGCAATCCGTAATGTTTGCATTAATAACGATCTATGTAAGAAGAGAAAGATTAATTTCAAAATCACAAATATCACATTTAAGCTGTAGTTATCCTTGCACTATCAAGATTGATCGGTAAAGTAAGGTTGCGCTGTTTTACGCAGGCTCTGAGCCTTGCGGCTACCATTTTTTTCGTGCAAAAGTTGGTTGACAATTTCAATTTTAAAAGTATAATGTAACACAAAAAGGAAACAAAACTTCTAAAAAGGGGGCGAAAATGGCTTTTGTTAATGTAAGAGAGCTTAGGCTAAATACAGCCAAGATTTTACAAAAAACAGATAAAGGGGAACATGTCTTCATAACCTATCGGGGTAAACCTCGGGCTGTTATTCGAAGAATCACTCAAGATGAAATAGAGGATTACATTTTTTTAAATCATCCTAAATTCAAAGAAAAACTTAAAAAAGCTTACAAAGAATCTCTTGAAGGGAAAACTACGGACATTGACAAGTTGATTGCTGAAACAGAGGAAGAGATTGGCAAAATTTAAAGTAGTTATTGCTGACATTGGAAAAAAAGATTTATGGAAAATTGAAGCCAATTTAAGAATTAAATTGCTACAAAAACTCAAAATACTAGAAAATTCACCTTTACCCACCGCTAAATCTGTTAAAAAAATAAAGATATCCCATAAAATTCCATTGTTTCGGCTAAGATTCGGCAACTACCGGATTATTTATCACATTAGGGATACTGTGGTCTATATTTTTGCTGTGGTTCATCGAAAAGATTTTGATAATATAATAAAAAGTATAATTAAATCAACTAAAGTAAGTAATTACCATAATTGAAAAACCTGACCTTAAGAAGATTTGTTTTACCTTTGTTTTGGAATATGAGGAGTTAAAAATTAGTATAACTACAGGAAATTAAAGGGAGGCTGCTATGTCTAAAAGTGTTAGCTTTCTCTATCAATTAGCGAGAATGGCAAATGATGTAGAGAAACTCTCAAGCGGTGATCCTAAGAAAATAGCAAGAAGGGCAAAAAATAAGGTTATCGGCAGAAAACTTGTAAGAAAAGTTTGGAAGTTTCCTTTCTGAAAGGAGTAAGAATTGAAAAAAGAGTTATTACCACAAACAAAAATTGGGGAGTTTTTATCTATAGGCTGTGAGCTTGAAGGTGAAGAAATAGGTCTGTACATTGCCTCTGCTGATGTATCGGCAAGTTGTGCTTTCAAGTTTGATGAATGGGAAAGGTTCTGTAAAGCGGTCAACAAAGCTAATAAAATATTTAAAGAAAAAGGCTAAATAGAAATGCCAAAAATGAACAAAAAAGAAGAAGTGATATGAGAAAAAATGAAAAAAAAATTTTGTAAATGGTATAACGAAACCTCCGCTATTAAGAGAGCTTATGACCAGGGGAAATTGGATAAAAAATGGGTGGAAAAATACTGTTGGAATGGTGGTAAGGATTGCATTAGAAAAAAGAGATTTGAAGAGGAAGGATATGTATCTCCTGATTATATTCTGCCTGATGGAACAATAGATGAAAGCTTAAAATGACTTGAAAGTATTATTTCCATTTTTTTAAAAAACATAGCGCATTTATATTAGATTAATGAGAAAAATAGAATCATCTCCTTTTTCAAAGTTTCTTATAATTTTCATTGGTATTTTGGGTCTATCAATCATGATTGGATACAGAATATATCCTAAAAAGGTCGAAAAAATTGAGGTATGTCTTTATATTGGCTCTGGGGCAGAGTTAGCAAAAGATGTTGATTTGCTCTTGATGAATTAGAAATCTCTTATAGTAGAGTAAATGAAGGTGATTTTAAAAAAGGAAATTTAAAAAACTATTCGGTATTAATCATTCCCGGTGGTTATACAAAAAGGGCTGTGAGTGGTTTGGATAAGAAAGGATTTGAGATGATTCGAAAGTTTGTGGCTAATGGAGGAGGCTACATTGGGATTTGTGCTGGAGCTTACCTTGCTGCTCCAAGAGTGGAAATACCGGGAAAACCTCAATGAAGTTTCTGTCATTATCAAATCGAGAGAGGTAGTTGAAGAACTACAAAATTATTTTAAGAAGATATGGAATAGTTCCCTCTTGCTTTATGAAATCCAACTTCATGAATAGAAATTGGCATCCGGAAAGACATTGGATTTTTGTTATATATTACATAATTCTCTATCCATACTTCTTTTCTTCTTTCAAACTAACCAAAAACATACCGGATCATCAGATATCTTCTCTACCCTTTACCTCTAAAATTTTTAATCTCTGTAATGTGGAATCATAAATGGTTTAAGGTAATCTTTCAAGGGAAAATTGATACCTTAAATTATAATAAATAAAACACCTTAAATAATTTGACACGCCCCCTCTTGACTTTTTTAAAACTTAATATAAATTCTACATACTTTCTAAAAGTCTCTCTTAGCTTTGCATAGGAAGCAACACAAAGGAAACAAGTTAATATGGCAGAGAAAGAGAAGAAGAAGAAGGGGAAGAAGAACCTATAAGAGGAATAAATATGAAAGCCTTAATAATTGCTGCTGGGAAAGGTGGCAGACTTGAAAGTCTAACTAAAGATAAACCTAAGCCCCTGGCTCAACTTTCGGGTTTGTCTTTAATTGAAAGGATAGTGCGAACAGCAAAGCAATCTGGTATTAATGAATTTGTGGTTGTTGTCGGCTATCTCGGGAATAAAATAATAGCAAAACTGGGAGATGGAGAAAGGTTAGGTGTAAAGATAACTTATATTGAAAATAGAGAATGGAAGAGAGGAAATGGGATTTCTGTTTTAAAGGCTAAAGAATTGTTGAATGAAAATTTTGTGTTGTTGATGGCAGACCATATATTCGATTACCGCATCCTGAAAGAACTTGTTGATTATGATATAAGAAGTTCTGTTATTTTAGCAGTTGACAGAAGAGAACCGTCACCGGGGGATACGAAAGTTATGGAAAAGAGGGGAAAGATTGTTAATATAGGCAAGAACGTAGAGGAATCAAATTGCATAGACACTGGTATCTTCTTATGCTCGCCAAAAATACTTTCTTATGTTGAAGAGGCAGCAAAGGAAGGCAAAACCGAACTTGCAGATGGCATTGATAAGGCGGCAAAGAACAGAGATGCCCAAGTTTTCGATATCACGCAAATTAACAGCTATATCCCGAGCATGCGGAAGGAGATCAAACCTTTTTGGATAGATATTGATACAAAGAAAGATTTAATCAAAGCAAAAAAGCTTTTGATTGAGAATGCTTGCAAAGGAAGAAATGACTTGCTTGCAACCTATGTAAATAAGCCAATAGAAAACTTTATTGTGAGTAGATTGGCAAATACGCGGATTACACCAAACCAGGTTACTATACTAACAAATGTAATTGCTTATACATCCACATTTTTATTTCTTAAAGGATACTTATTGTTTGCTTCCCTTCTCACCTTCATTGTTTCATTTATGGATGGTGTGGACGGAAAACTCTCAAGAGTGAAAATAGCCTCTTCAAATATTGGAGAAATGGAGCACGCCTTCGATTTTCTATTTGAGCATTCATGGTATATCGCCTTAGCCATATGCCTATCAGAAGCTTATGGGATATCAGCGATTTTGCTGTGCACATTTGTAATCCTGTTTGATAGTTTTTCTCATTATTGCGAACAGGCATTTGAGAAAGCAATAAAGGGACATCCATTACCAGATTATGAACGAACCGAACAACTATTTAGAAAATTTGACGGTAGAAAGAATAGTTACATAATTTTCATCTTAATAGGTGTTTTGCTAAATATACCTTTCTGGTCATTGGTTACAATATTTATATGGTCATTAATCAGTGCTATATTTTATTGTTCAAGGACGATTTTACATTTATATCGGACTGATAAGTTAACTCCGAGAACGCCTATGTGGAGATAAAAATGAAAATAGCATTCCTAACTTCCAACCCAAATACTTCTCTTATAAAACCGTTAATGGATTATTTTTCAGAGGAAAATATAAAAACAGAGATAATTGATACAAATAATCTTTCAAAGATTGAAGAGGATTATGACCTGGTGATAGTAAGATTACTTAATCCAAAATGGTTATATTTAGTTCAGTTCTTTGAAGAGCGTGGGATCCGGGTAGTAAATTCTTTCCGCGCTTTAAGTATAAGTTCAAATAAACTACTTTCTAATTTGATTATAAAAAAAATCGGGTTGGAGATTCCTAAGACACTATTTATATCAAAAAGAGAGATAAATTCATTGAAGAATTTTAATTTCCCGGCATTATTAAAGCCAATATATGGTAGGTCTTCTGGAATAGAAATTATGAATGCCAGTGATGATCTCATAAAAGTAAATGAAGATAAAATTTATCTGCAGGAATATGTCGATGGCGAGCTTATAAGGATCTACAAAATCGGAAGATTCTATAAGGCATTTTTAGATATTAATGGGCATAGGGAGACAATAGTCCCCAGGAAAATAATAGAGCTAGTTTCAAGGTGTTTTGAAAAGATAAAAATGGAAGTGGGGGGAATAGATTGTATAAAATCTGAAGAAAAGTGGTATTTTATAGATATAAATGACATGCCTGCTGGAATAAAGCACATTGAAAATTGGGTGGAGATACTTATCAGATATCTCGAGCCCATATTATTATATAGAAGTCATGAAAGAAGGGATATTAATAAAGCAAGTCCTCACAATGAAGAAAAAAAGGCATTATTTAAAAGCTAATCTTGGGGGAGATACTAATCCCGAAAGGGTTTCTCTAAGTTCTCCTAAAATGATTATAACTTCAGATAGTCCTAATGGATAGACAAAAGAAATTTTGCCTGCAGAGAGCGATCCCTGTCATTGAGACAGATTATTCAACGCTTCCAGAGCATTTTTACCAAGAATCTGTGGTTATGAATCTAAGTGGCTTCCTGATTCAGCTTATTGGAATATTAAATCCATTCAAGCTAATCTTTCAGAGGAAATAAAGAAATCCATCGTAGAATGGTGTTTTAAATTATTCGAGAGGCTTGAGTGGCGGGATTATGCTCACTTCGACTGGAGACTCGATGGTAAAGGTAACCCTAAACTTTTAGAGGTAAATCCAAATCCGGGCTGGTGCTGGGATGGCCACCTTGTAAAGATGGCAAAAATAGCAGGAATGTTCTATGCTGAAATGCTGGAGGCTATTTTAAAAGCAGCTGAACAACGATTGGGAACGCAAATAGTTAACAGGAAGAGAGACAAAAAAAGATGATAGAGGGATATAAAGCTTTTGGAAATATTCTAAAAAACACATCCCAGGCAAGTCTATCTTCTCAAAAAAAAGTAATCCCAGATTATTAAAGGGGATGATAATTTGAAGAGAACTATTAGAAGATGTGATGTGTAGTAAATTTAACTATACTTCCCGGGAAAATTATGAGAGGAAAACAAAAGAAGGCAGGCCAATTTCACTAAAATACTTTGATGTTACTATAATCTCAAGGAGGGAAAAATGCTTAAAAAACTAATTCCCGTTAGCTTAGTATTGCTTTTCATTCTCTTTTTTGCTTCAGCTGCGTTTTGCCTTCCGGTACAGGATCTAGAAGTAATTACAAATGAGGAGTATTTCCCTCGCATTCACCAAATTTTAAGAGAAGCTAAGGATTCCATTCAAGTGATGATGTTTAAAGCGTGTTATTACGAAAAATACCCGGATAGTCCCAGTAATATCCTTATCCAAGACTTAATAAACGCTCATCAAAGGGGAGTTAAGGTAGAGGTAATTCTTGAAAAAGGAAATCCAAAATGGAGCCCTACAAAGAAGAACGAGAAAGTCGGACGTATTTTATCTGAAAAAGGGATAAGCGTAGTTTACGATTTTCCATTTATCACCACCCACTCAAAAATGCTCATTATTGATAGCAACATAAGTGTCGTCGGAAGCACTAATTGGGCCTACTATTCCCTTACTCAGAACAATGAAGTTTCTGTCATTATCAAATCAAGGGAGGTAGCTAAAGAACTACAAAATTATTTTAAGAAGATATGGAATAGTTCCCTCTTAAAGTCGCCCTGACCTTAAAATAGCAATAATCAGATATAAACCAAAAACTCCGGCAGCAAGGAATCCAATAATGCCTACTGCAGGGAACCCCCAGAGCAGAGGACCCATCTTTGAGTTAACGATAAGCGAAGAACCAATAATTAAAGCGGCTATAACAATACTAAAGGAGAGTCGATTGCTAATCTTATCTCCTGTAGATAACATTGGTTTTAAACCTTTATGTTCAAATTCTACTTTTAGCTTGCCTGTTTTCAACTTTTGAAGTATTTCTCTTGTCTCAGTTGGTATTTCTTTTAATAATTGAGATAACTCCGGAATAAGCTTAAGGGTATCTTCCACCATTTGCAGTAAACTCAATTTCTTGCTTATCAGCTTTTGAGTAAAAGGACGAAGTAGACTAACCATATTAAAGTCAGGGTCTAACCCTTTGCCCAAACCTTCTACTGTAATTAACGCCTTTTCCATTAAAAAAAAATTTGACGGTATCTTTAGTTTATGTCGAATTACTGCTTCTATTAATTCATTTAATAATTTACCAAAGTTTATTTCTCCCAGGGAGATTCCATAATAATAATCTATGAATTCATCAATTTCTTCCCTTAATTCTTCTCTATCTTGAATATCACCGTTGCAGATTATTTCAATAGTCGTTATAATAATATTAGTATCTTTTTGAATAATACCCATAATCATGTTGGCAAAATTGTTTTTCATCTCTTCACTTAATCGACCCATTATCCCAAAGTCAAGGAAACAGATTACATTGTTTTCCAAAATAAGAATATTACCAGGATGGGGGTCACCGTGAAAGAAACCATAATCAAATATCTGTTTAAGAATTAAAGTAGCCCCATTACGAGCAATAATTTTTCTGTTTAATCCTGCTGATTCTAATTTATCATAATCCGATACTTTAATCCCCTTAACATACTCTAATGTAAGCACCTTTTCTGTAGATAACTTTTCTATAACCATAGGAACATAAATAATTTTGTCATCTTTAAAATTTTGAGCAAACTTTTTAATATTCCGAGACTCATAAGTAAAGTCCAATTCCTTTTTAATTGACCGAGAAAGTTCTCTGACTATTCCTACCGGATCATAAAATTCACTTTCTGGATAATGTTTTTCTATAATATTTGCCAGATGAAGCATAATCTCTAAATCTGTATTTATTATTTCTTTGATTCCCGGTCGGCGAATTTTAACTGCAACCTCCCGTCTATCCAATAGTTTAGCTAAATGAACCTGTGCAATTGAAGCAGCAGCAAAAGGCTTCGTGTCAAAAAAGGAAAAATTCGTTTCAAGGGAAGTTTTAAATTCCTCTTCGACTCCTTTTTTAACTTCTGCAAAAGGGAGAGCGGGAACGTTATCCTGAAGTTTTTTTAGTTCTTTTGTTAACTCTAAGGGAACCAGGTCTGGTCTAACACTTAAGAACTGTCCTAATTTAATAAAGGTGGGGCCAAGTTCTTCCAATGCCATACGAATTCTCTCTACACGGCTAAATCTTTTTATATCCGTATCTCTCTTTTTATTTAAACGAATAATTTTCTTACCTACCTCAACATAGCGGTTAAGACGAAGACGTTCCATTACATCACCAAAACCGTATTTTACCAGCACCTTCAAAATTTGACGGTAACGTTTAAAATGTCGATATGTTCTTCCTATTTTTCTTAAAGGCATCATTATGAATATATCCTTTTAAGCAATGTTAACTTTTTTTACAAGATAAAAATAGCAAATCAGAGGTAGGTGTCAAACTTTAAATTTAGAGATTTCTGAAAAGGCAAAAATCTCTGATTTCGCAGATAAAAATCGAGATTACACAGATTAGAGACCTCTGGAGGTTTTTCAGAGGTCTCAATTTAAACCATTAAAAATAGTTCACTTTTAATTTTTAACTAACAAGAAGAATTTTTCTATTGACAAGGAAGGGTAGTTTGCTATCTTAAAATCAAATAAGAGGCAAATTTGAATGTCACAGATACATATTTACACTGTAAATGAAGTTACAAACTATATAAAAAGAGAGATAGAAAAGAATGAGAAACTTCAAAATATCTGGGTAAGAGGAGAAATATCAAATCTTAAGCTTCCTTCACGTCATCTATATTTTTCTCTTAAAGATGAAGACAGTCTTCTCTCCTGTGTGATGTTTCAAAATAGGACAGTAAATTTAAATTTTACTCTCAAAAATGGATTAGAGGTAATAACTAAAGGAAGCATAGGGATTTATAAACCCCAGGGAAGATACCAACTTTATGTAGAGGAAGTCCTTCCTGCAGGAAAAGGGGCTCTTTATCTTAAATTTGAGCAATTAAAGGAGGAACTTAAAGAAAGGGGATATTTCGACCTTGAGCACAAAATCCCTCTTCCCTATCTTCCCCAGAGGATAGGGGTAGCAACCTCCCCAAAAGGAGCAGCAATCAAAGATATACTTGCTGTTATCGATAAACGCTTCCATAATGTAGAAATTATTCTTTCTCCCTGTAGAGTTCAGGGAAATGAGGCAGCAGCAGAAATTGCTCGGGCAGTGCAAAATTTAAATGACTATGGAAAAGTAGATGTAATAATTGTAGGTAGAGGAGGAGGCTCTTTTGAAGATCTATTCTGCTTTAATGAAAAGATAGTAGCGGAAGCTATTTACAATTCTCACATTCCTATTATCTCTGCTGTAGGACATGAAATAGATATAAGCATTTCTGACTTTGTAGCTGATGAGAGAGCCGCTACTCCCTCAGCAGCCGCAGAGAGAGTGATTCCCAAAAAAGAGGACTTAATAGAGATGCTACAAACTCGAGTTCAAAGAATGTCTATTTTAATGAAAAACTATATAAATTTATCTTCTTCGATGATAGAAAAAGCAAAAGCCTCTTACATCTTTAAACACCCTTATCGTCGTTCTCAAGAGATTCAGCAACAAGTGGATGAATTAGAAAAAAAGATGATTTTCTCTTTCTCTTCAAGAATTAAATTAGATAAAAATCAATTTATCAGTATAAAAAATAGGCTTTTGCAAGCTTCTCCTCAAAAAAGAATAGATTTAATAAAAGAAAATATAGAAAGAGAAATAAAAAAATTATACACCTCAAGCAAAAGAAGGCTAAAAAAAGAGAAAGAGAGAATCTCTTTTTATAAAAAGAGAATGGATGATCTTTCTCCCTTGTCAATCTTGAAAAGAGGTTATAGTATCTGTTTTACCCACCCTGAGGGGAAGATAATTAAGGAATACTCTGAGGTGAAGAAGGGAGAAAGAATAAAAGTAAAGTTGCATCAAGGTAAAATTTATTCTCAAATTTATCAAGTTGAGGAGGGAAAATAGTGAAATTTGAAGAAGCGACAGAAAAATTGCAAAAAATCACTCAAGAGTTAGAAGAAGGTGAACTTCCCCTTGAGGAAGCTTTGGAAAGGTTTGAAGAAGGTATGAAACTGATAACCCTTTGCGAAAAAAAATTGGAAGAAGTAGAAAAAAGGATCCAGATATTAATAAAAGAAAAAGACCAATTTAAATTTAAAGAATGGGAAGAGAAAAAGAAGGATTAGAGGATTAGAGGATTAGAGGATTAGAGGGAAAATAAGGAAAACAAAGAAAAACAAAAAGCAAGAAGAAAAGAAGGATTAGAGGATTAGAGGGAAACAAAAATAAAAAATCAAAAAAATAGATTACACAGATAGATCATCTTTACTAAATCAGTGTAATCATTTTTAAAAATCTGTGTAATCAGAGGTCTCAGAGAAGTAAAATGATAAAAGTTATCTACCTTTTTTTAAAGCAGAGAATATTATTAGCTATTATCTGTGCTTATGTCATTGCTCAAGGCATTAAAATAATAATCCCTATAATTAAAGAAAGAAAAATAAAATTACACCGTTTTATAGAGCCGGGAGGAATGCCATCCTCTCACTCTGCTGTGGCTATGGCCCTACTCACAGGAGTGGGGATAAAAGAGGGGATAAGGTCTACCTTCTTTATTATTACTCTTATTTTTGCCTTAGTTACAATATATGAAGCTATAGGGGTACGAAGAGCAGTAGGAGAGCAGGCAGAGTTATTAAATGAGATACTTTCTCATCTCTCTTATAAAAAATCCATAAAACCAAGACTAAAAGAAAAATTAGGGCATACTCCCCTGGAAGTGATAACGGGAGGAATAATAGGATGTATTATAGCTTTGCTTTGGATGAGTTAAAATACTAATAGATAACGGAAAAAACAAATGAACAAAATTTTAGATAGAATTAACAAGCCTCAAGACTTAAAATTACTGAGTTTAGGTGAACTTGAGATATTGGCTAAAGAAATAAGAGATGTAATTACTCAGACAGTATCTAAAAAAGGAGGCCATCTCTCCTCAAACCTGGGAGCGGTAGAACTTACCATTGCCCTACATTTTGTATTTAATGCTCCAGAAGATAAAATTATCTGGGATGTAGGACATCAATGTTATACTCATAAAATTCTCACTGGGAGAAAGAAGATATTTTCTACTTTACGTCAATTAGGAGGAATGTCCGGTTTTCCAAGAAAAGAGGAGAGTATCTATGATGCTTTCAACACTGGGCATAGCAGTACCTCTATCTCTGCTGCTTTGGGGATAGCTTGTGCTCGAGATATAGAAGAAAAATCCTACTCAGTAGTATCAGTGATAGGGGATGGCGCTTTAACATCGGGGATAGCTTACGAAGGTTTAAATAATGCCGGCTGTTTGAAAAAAGACCTTATTGTCATCCTTAACGACAACAAGATGTCTATATCTTCCAGCGTAGGTGCTCTTTCCACCTATTTAACCAAATTGAGAACAAATCCTGACTATAATAGATTAAGAGATGACTTTAAACGTCTTATAGAAAAAAGCTCTTTCTTAAAAGAAGAAGCAACAACAACTATTAAAAGAATGGAAATGGGGATAAAAAGCTTGGTTATGGGAGGGTCGTTCTTTGAAGAATTAGGGTTCAGATACTTCGGCCCTATTAATGGACATAACCTTCAAGCCCTTGTTAATATTTTAAGCAGAGTAAAAAAACTAAAGGGACCAATTATAGTTCATGTTCTCACTAAAAAAGGTAAAGGATATAAATTCAGCGAAGATAACCCTTCGCTTTATCATAGTGCTTCTCCCTTCAACTTCTCTACAGGCGAGATGAGAAAAAAAGAGGGTAAAAGCTGGAATGAAGTTTTCGGAGAAACATTAACCAGATTAGCAAAAGAAAACAACAAGATTATAGCCTTAACCGCTGCTATGCCTGAGGGAACAGGGCTTGCTAAATTTAAAACGGAGTTCCCCAAAAGATTTTTCGACACGGGAATCGCTGAGGAACATATGGTAACCTTTGCCGCAGGATTAGCATCTGAAGGATATAGACCTGTGGTAGCTATCTATTCAACTTTTCTGCAGAGAGCTTATGATCAAGTTATTCATGATGTTGCCTTGCAGAATTTGCCTGTAGTTTTTATTATAGATAAAGCGGGGATAGTGGGACAGGATGGTCCTACCCATCAGGGAATTTTTGATATAGCTTATCTTCGTTATCTGCCGAATATGACTATAATGGCTCCCAAAGATGAGATTGAACTCCAAGATATGTTATACACAGCTATTAATACTACTAAAAACCCTGTAGCTATAAGATATCCCAAAGAAAAAGGGCTAAAGGGAACAAAGGTAGAAAAATTTAAGCACTTAAAAATAGGGAAAGCTGAGGTTATTCAAGAAGGAGAAGAAATAGTTATCTTTGCTTTAGGTTCCATGGTTAAAATAGCCGAGGAGGCTTGCAAACTGCTAAAAGAGAAAAAAATAAATCCCACTTTAATAAACGCAAGATTCGTTAAACCCCTTGATGAAGATTTAATTCTTAATCTCGCAAAAAAAACAAAGAAATTGATTACTATAGAGGAAGGTATTTTAAAAGGAGGATTTGGTTCAGCAATCCTGGAACTTTTGCAGGATAAGGCTGCTGATAAATACCAGATTAAACGAATAGGCTTACCTGATAAATTTATTGAACAAGGAGAAAGAAAGGAATTACTTAAAATATATGGATTAAATAAGGAAAAAATAATTAAGACAGTGGAAGAAATAGTGAGATAAAAATGTATAAAACAGTAGGAATCACAATTAATAGAGAGAAAAAGGGCATCATCTCCTATACTCTCTCTTTAATAAAATACCTAAAAGAAAAGGATATAAAAGTCCTTCTTTCTTTAGAGGCAGCAGAAAAAATTGAGCGACCTGGGTTAGCTTGCAGCGAAGAAAAAATAGGCAAGAATTCCGATCTTATTATTAGTTTAGGAGGCGATGGGACTTTCTTTAGAACAGCAAGAAGTTTTGCTCCCTACAATATTCCACTTTTAGGTATTAATTTGGGGGGATTGGGGTTTCTTACTGAAATACCAACCTTAAAATTTAAAGAAAGTTTTCAAAAGATTTTATCTGGAAAATATATAATAGAAAAACGGTTGATGCTAAAAACAAACGTATTTAGAAAAGAAAAAAAAATAAAAACTTTTCTTGCATTAAATGATATAGTTATAAGTAAAGGAGCAGTCTCTCGTATTATTAATCTTAAAACTTTTGTTTCTGGAGAATTCGTTACTATTTACGCTGCCGATGGATTAGTCATCTCAACTCCTACAGGCTCTACTGCTTATTCTCTTTCTACAGGAGGACCTGTGGTTTATCCAAACTTGAAAGTGATAATTTTATCCCCTATTTGTGCTCATACTTTATCTGTAAGACCGCTTATTATTTCACAAAAAGATAAGATAGAAATTATGCTTGAGCCTCCCTCAGATAAAGTTTTACTTACCATTGATGGTCAAATAGGCTTTGAACTCAAGGACAAATATATAATTAAAGTTGAAAAAGCTGAGTGTGAAGCGAGTTTAATTAGGTTAGAAGGAACTTCCTTTTTTAAGACACTCCGAACTAAATTTGGATGGAGCGGGGTTAGCCATAAGACAAATAAAAATAAAGAGAGAAAGATTGAAAATTAAATAATGAGAATAATCTTAGCCATTTCTGAAAATGTATTCCGAAAAGGGTGGAGAAGTAAGATTTTCATTATGTTTTTATTTTTCGCTATTGGTTTAATCCTGCTCTCTAAGTTATTTGAATCTTTGACTTTTACTGCTCAACTAAAAATTATAAAAGATATGGGACTGGCAACTATCTCCTTCTTCACTGCTCTCATAGCTATCTTCTTTGGCGGAGAAAGTATCTCTAAAGAAATTGAAGATAAAACCATTTACACTATTCTCTCCAAACCCGTTGACAGAATAAGCTTTATTCTTGGTAATTTTTTGGGGGTAATTTGGGTTGCTTTATCAAGTTTACTTATAACAGGATTTACTCTCTTCGTTCTCCTTTATTTTAAAGGAGAGATAATGAGAATAGCAATGCTGGAAGCCTTCTTCTTTATTTTTTTAGAGATAGCGGTTATTACTTCAATTGCTATTATGTTTTCCTCTTTCTGTTCTTCAAGTTTTAATAGTACTATATTTGCATTTCTCATCTATTTAATTGGGCACTTCAACCCTCAGCTTAAGTTTTTAGGAGAGAAAACAAAAGGGATGGAGAATATTCTTATTAAGTCTATTAGCTGGATTTTACCCAATTTGGAATATTTTAATGTAAGGGAAAAAGCAATCCAAGGCATTCCTATCAGCCTTGAATACACAAGTAAAGCATTATTATATAGTTCAATTTACATTTGTACGATGTTAATTATAGCCTACCTATTTTTAAGAAAAAGAGAGTTTTAGTAAGTAAGGGTCGGACCTTGAAAGGTTAATTAATTTAATGGTGATAGTATTATCGCCAGCATTAAAAAATGTATGAAATGTGTCTCTATAAAAAGGCAAAGACAAAATCAATGTTAAATATTGATACTTGACCCTTTTTACATTGGTTGAAGGAATAAGCGAGGAGAAGATATTGACAGCAAACAGAATTGTAGTAATATGTAATAAATAGATGTAATATTTAGACGGAGGAATAAATATGACTACCACAGAGAAGGTAACTATTTCCTTGCCAAAAGAAATAGTGGACCTCTTAAGAAAGGAGATACCCAGAAGGAAAAGAAGCAAATTTATAGCCGAAACAATAAAAAAACAACTTAAAAAGCTAAAAGAACAGGCACTAATAAAAGCATATAAAGAGGCTTATACTGAAATAGAGAAAGAAAGTCAAGAATTTGATGGAGTTACAGGCAATGGCATATCCTAAAAAGGGAGAAATATACCTGGTCAATTTTGACTCTACAATTGGGCATGAAGTGAAGAAAAAAAGACCTGCCTTAATTATATCTAACGATATCCATAATCAGTACTCGCCCTTGGTTACGGTGGCTCCCCTATCCTCCAATGTGAATAAAGTTTATCCTTTTGAAGTGTATATTTCAAAAAGAACAGGGGGATTAAATGAGGATTCCAAGATAATGATTATACAACTTAGAAGCATAGACAAAAAAAGACTACTAAATAAAATAGGAGCCATTGAAGATAAGGAAATCTTAAACAAAGTAAATAAAATTATCAGAGAACATTTTGATTTATAGTAATTATAAGTTTAAAGACTATTAATAAACAGTTATTAAATGATAAAATAATAACTGTTTTTATTTACTTTTATTCACTTCTCTTTCCATATAGCCTCTCTTTACTTAACAGAATCCCATCTCTCTATTAAATAAGGTTTTAGTTCCTCAAATTTATCGCATAGATGCTCTATTTTATCTTCTGCCTCATAAGTAGGTATATCCTCTGTTTCAATAATAAATGAGGCTGTTCTTCCAAAATAAATAGGAATAAGAGAATTTACAAGTTTATCAAGCTCATTCCTTGAAGATAACCTTATTTGGTGGTAAGCAACAGCAAAATCGTATATTATCTTTACCCATAATTCTGGAGGGAAATTAAATTTAGTTAGACTGGTAAAAGATATCTCCTCTAATTCTTTCACTCTTTGTAAAGGAAGAAAAGTTAACCAGTATTCTTTATTACCTTCTACCCCTTTTTTGAACTTTTCTATAAGGGAGTTAAGATTTACTGATACAGGCTCAGGAGGAGTTTCAGAACGAAAACCGTATATAGCTGTAGGTTTGGCATGGCTAACCCTTTTCCAATGTTCCTCATAATCACACATTAAATAAAATAGAGTATTTATTACCTGTTTAAACATAGGCCCTAAAACCTGGCCTGGTTCCTTAACATCGTGTATCTTAGCCCCCAGGAAAGACTGGCATATTTTAGCACCTTCATTTATAGCTACAGTAGTCATCCATATATCTATACCATAACGAGCTACATCCGTTCCCCAAACATCCTTCGCTAAATATGATTTAATCATCTTTTTAGATACCCCAAAATCTCCTCCTATAGGTTGACGTATTCTTCTACCATAAAGAGCTCTTGTTAATGGGTATACAATAGAATTAGTGATAGTTCCATCATACTTATGGCGAGAATAAAGGGGAGATACGTAATGATAACCTTTTAGTAGTATTGGACCGGCCAAAAGTTCTACCCATTCAGGATTGATGCTCCTGAGGTCTGAATCAACCAATACGCAACCTTTTGCCCTTAGCTTGCAAGCTGTCTCAAAGATAGCTTTGTAAGCACTACCTTTTCCGGGGATACCACCACGGTAAGCAGTAGAAAAACTTGCCGCTGGATGAACAGAATGCTCGATAAGAATTGTATCTAAATCGGTATAAACACTGGTCTTTTTTACTATTTCTCTTGTTTTATCCGTTGAGCCTCCGTCAGAATTCATAATTACCGCTTTAAACTTAGGAAAATATTTAGCTAGCCCATATTGAACTGCTCTTACTACATGACCGATTGTTCTTTCATTGTTGTAACTGGGTATTCCTACAAGAATCTCAGTTTTTCCTATACGTTCTATCTCATCCTTGCACTCTTCAGTTAAAACACTCTTTTCCACTACTATTTATCTCCTTTTAAGAAAAATATAGCTATAAATAATTAAACCTTACGGATTTCTTTAATCTTTTTATCCTGTATCTCATCTATTTTACTTATAAATTCATCGGTGAGAGATTGAATATCTTTCTCTACTCTTCTTCTCTCATCTTCGGAAATTTCTTTTTCTTTTTCTAATTTCTCCAATCTTTCTCTTACTTCCCGACGTGAATTTCTAATAGAAACTCTAGTTTCCTCTGCCCACTCCTTTAAAATTTTCGCCATTTTCTCTCTTCTTTCTTCACTTAAGGGAGGAATACTTAACCGGATAACATTCCCATCATCGGTAGGATTTATACCTAAATCAGAAACTAAAATAGCTTTTTCTATATTTTTAATGAGAGATTTATCCCATGGTTCTATCACTATAAGATGAGGATCGGGGGTAGAGATATTAGCTAACTGTACAATATCCATTTTTGCACCATAACAATCTACCTTTATATCTGCTACTAATTCCGTTCTCGCCCTGTCTCCTCTTAATTTAACATACCTTCTTCCTAAAGCTTGCACCGCTTGCTCCATTTTATCTTTGCCCTCCTGATAAATTTTCTTTATCATTTTTCCCTCCATAATTTAACCTAGATTTGGCAAACTATTAACTCAATAGGCGTGGATAGGGAAGGCTTTAGCCTCCCAATTACCTCTAACTCTTACCTTACAAAGGGCGATTAGCCTCGCTCCTACCCATAAAGAAGGTTATTTTCACTTTACTTATAGGAAAAATTTCTGGAAATCTTAAACAAGCATTCAATTATCTACTATGGTTCCTATTTTTTCTCCTAAAATTACTCTTTTAACATTACCCCTTTTCTGTAAATTAAAGACAATTATAGGTAGGTGATTATCCATACATAAAGAAATAGCCGTAGTATCCATTATTTCCAGTTGATTTTTGATTACATCAACATAACTTATCTCATCAAATTTTTTAGCTTTTTCATCCTTTAGAGGGTCGGAAGAATAAATCCCATCTACTTTAGTAGCCTTTAAAATTACCTCAGCCCCTATTTCTAAAGCCCTAAGAGCAGCTGCTGTATCAGTAGTAAAATAAGGATTTCCTGTACCCCCTGCAAAAATAACCACTCTCCCTCTCTCTAAATGACGCAAAGCTCTTCTACGGATATAAGGTTCAGCAATCTCCTGCATCTCAATAGCAGTTTGAACTCTGGTAACTACCCCCATTTTTTCCAGGGTATCCTGAAAAGCTAAAGCATTAATAATAGTGGCTAACATTCCCATATAATCAGCAGTAGCTCTGTCCACACCTTTTTTACTGATTACCTCACCTCTTAAAAGATTTCCTCCGCCCACCATTACTCCTATTTCTACCCCCAACTCTTTAACTTCTCTTATTTCCTTCGCAATTAAATCAACCCGAGGAAAAGAGATTCCATAATTCTTTCCATCAGCTAAATTTTCTCCTCCCACTTTTAAAAGAACTCTCTTCCACCTAATTTGCGGTTTTCCCATTAATTATCCTTGAACTCTTCTTTTATAATTCATATCTTACAAAACGATGAATCTTCACATTTTCACTCACTTTAGCTATAAACTGCTGTAGATAATCCTTAACCGTCATCTTTTCCTCTTTGAAAAAGGGCTGCTCTAACAAACATACTTCTTTATAAAAAGCTTTAATCTTACCTTCTACAATTTTTTCTACAATTTTTGGGGGCTTACCTTGCTTTTCTGCTTGAATTTTAATAATAGATTTTTCCTCTTCCATTACCGATTCCGGAATATCTTGAGAAGAAATCCAACGAGGATTAAAAGCAGTAATATGCATAGCTATATCTTTTGCAAATTTTTGGAAGCTAGCATTTCTTGCTACAAAATCTGACTGACAATGAATTTCTACCATCGTTCCTATTTTTCCATTATGATGAATATAAGAAACAATAGCACCTTGAGTAGTTTTTTTGCCAACTTTTTTCTCAGCAATTTTTGTCCCTTTCTCTCTTAATATCTTTTTTGCCCTTTCAATGTCACCTTTTGTCTCCTCAAGAGCTTGCTTACAATCAAGAATACCTGCTAATGTCTCTTCCCTTAATCTCTTTACTTTCTCCATTGAAATATTCATCAACTTATTCCTCCATCTCTTTTTCTGCTTCTCCATCCTTAATCATCTCTTTATCTTAAACTACCCCTTTATTATGTTCTACCGAAACTTCTTCTATTATATTCTCTGTTTTAACTTCTTTTTTTATTACATTTACATTTTCTTTAGATTTTTTCTTTTCTACATCCTCTTCCTGATCCTCTTTTTCCTTTGTTACAACCTTGAGTTCCTGTTCTATTTTTATTGCCTCTTCGTCTTTTTTCTCTTCTTCTGCTCCTTCTTCAATCTGCTCTTTCTTTTTATTAAGAATCTCTCTTCCCTCCAAAACAGCATCAGCTATCTTACTTGTAATTAATTCAATGCTTTTTATAGCATCATCGTTAGCAGGGATAAGATAATCCACTAAAACAGGATCACAGTTAGAATCAACAATACCTACAATAGGAATATTCAGTTTCCTTGCTTCTTGAACTGCTGTCCATTCCACTTTTAAATCAGTAACAAAAATAGCCTCTGGAAGTTTATCCATTCCTCTCACTCCATTGAAATTTCGTCTAAGCTTTTCCATCTTCTTGCGTAGATGCATCTCTTCCTTTTTAGGTAATATTTTCCATTGTCCCTCTTTTTCTTCTTTCTCTAACTGCTCCAACTTCTCTATTCTCTTTTTTATAGTAGAAAAGTTTGTTAAAAATCCACCTATCCATCGATTATTAACATAAAAAGATGCACACCTTTTTGCCTGTTCATTGATAGCTCTCCTTGCCTGATGTTTTGTCCCCACAAATAATATTTTTCCCTCTTTTAATGCTAAATCCCTTACAAACCTGCAAGCTTCATCTATCATCTTCACAGTTTTCCTTAAGTCAATAATATGCATCTTATTTCTTTGCTGATAAATATAAGGCTCCATTTTGGGATTCCACGCACTCTTTTGATGACCAAAATGCGCCCCTGCTTCCAACAACTCTTTCATTGTAGTCACAGACATTACTGTTTTCCTCCTTAACAAATACCTTCTTCTACACGAATTAATAAGGGCTTTTCTCGTACTATGGGTAAATTATTTATTTCTCGAAGGGAGTTTTGAATATCCCTCTCTTTCGCCTTATGAGTAAGCATTATTATAGAGACTGCATTATTTAATCCCTTCCCTCTCCCTTTTTGTATAACCGAATTGATACTTATATCATGATTTCCTAATATTCCAGAAATCTTTGCTAAAACTCCAACCCTGTCTAAAACATTAAATCTCAAATAGTATTCAGTTTTTATTTCATTCATATCTTTTAAATTTAATTGTTTCTTTTGCCAGGGAAAAGATGTCTTTCGTCCATTCGCTATATAGACTAAATCTTCTAATACAGCCATAGCGGTAGGATACTTGCCTGCACCGGGAGCTTGCATTCCCACTTCTACTCCTATTTCATCCCTCACTTCTACTCCATTCTCTATCCCATTTAATCGAGCTATTCCTTTATCTCTTATAAGAAGAGCAGGATGAACTCGTACTTCCAATTCTTCCCCTTTTCTTTGAGCAATAGCAAGAAGTTTAATCTTATAACCCAATTCCTTAGCAAACAGAATATCTTTATAGGAAATTTTTCTAATTCCCTCAATAAAAAGAGATTCCGCTGGTATAAAATAACCAAAGACCAAACCTATCAAAACTATTAATTTATTGGCTGTATCATAACCATCAACATCATCAGAGGGGTTTTGTTCAGCATAACCGATTGCTTGAGCTTTTTTAAGAGCAGAAGAAAAATCTTCTCTTTTTCTCTCCATTTGTGTTAATATATAATTAGAAGTTCCATTAAAAATTCCTATTAATTTCTTCATCTTAAAAGGAGAAAATATTAAATTTTCTGCAAGGCGATAAACAGCATTATTGGAGGCTCTTATTCCTAAATAACAATTATTTCTTATAGCCTCATTAAAAATTAATTCTCCCTCTTTAGCCAATAGGGCCTTGTTGGCAGTAATTACATTTTTACCGTTCCTTAAAGCTTGTAAAATTATCTTCTTACTTTGATTTATTCCTCCTATCGCCTCAATTACTATGTCAATTTTTGGATTTTCTAAAATCTCTTGAGGATTGTCAGTCAAAAGATGGGGAGAGATAGCAACTGATCTCCGCTTTTTAGGATGCTTTACAGCAACTTTATCCAAAATAAATTCATAATCTTTATTATTCTCATTTTTCATTCTTGACAAAAGCTTTACCACTCCTCCTCCTACAGTACCTAACCCAAATAAACCGATATGCAATATTTTTTTGCCCACTTATCTTTCTCTTTGTGAAGATATTAACACAAGACCATTTTTTGTCAATCCTACGCCCTAACTCAACTTTTTCTTTAAATCTTCTATCTTTTTCTCTAATCGCTCAACATCTTCTTTGGTGGCTACTTTCAATTGAGAAATTACCTTCTTAACATTGTCTTCTACTTTTTTATCTATCTCTTTTTTTTGCTTTTCTCCTCTTTTAATCAGCTCTTCTAACAAAGTTCCTTCTTCTTCCTCCGTTATTTTCCCTAACTTTATCAACTCTTCTACAATCTCTTCTGCTTTTTCTTTAGTAAGACTTAAAACACCTATGCCTGCTAAAAAAATATCTCTTAATAATTTTTCCATTTTTCCCTCCTATTATATTATTTATCATTTTAGACCAGGTTTACCAAAGTATTAAGATTATTAAGTTGCTCACCAAAAATATGGGAACTTGATAAAAGCAGACCCTTTAATCCAACGCTTAGTCCATACTCTAACCTTATCAATGTCTCATGCGAGATACACAACATAAAATAAAAGTAGACGCACGCTTCCCAGAGCAACAATTAAAGTGCTAAATCCGGGGGTTAGCTACCTCTTTGCTAACTTAACCGCTGTCCCATAGGCTAAAAGCTCAGCCGCTCCTCCCATTGTCTGGGTAGTCATAAACCTCACATTTATTACAGCATCAGCCCCGAGCTTTTTAGCCTCATTGACCATTCTATTTAGTGTCTCCTTCCTGGCATCGGCTAATAAATCCGTATATTCTTGAATTTCTCCTCCCACAATGTTCTTAAAGCCTGCCATGATGTCCTTTCCAAGATGTTTCGCCCTTACTGTGTTTCCCAGCACTAATCCTAATGCCTCTTTTATTTCATATCCCGGTATAAAATCTGTGTTAGTAAGCTTCATTTCTTCTCTTCCTCTATCTTTTTTTCCCTTTTAGCAGACAATATTATTCCAATTCCTATAATTATAAAAACTAATGGCCATAACTTCCACCAATCCTTTATCGCTTTCCAGGAAATGACTCCATAATTAAGCATCAACAGCAAAATGCCCAGAACTATAAAAATACAACTCCAGACAATTTGACTTTTTCTCATTTTCATTTCCTGCCTTCCTTCAGGTAAATGCAAATCTCAGAGCCTGCGTTTTATGCAACTTGTAAGTTTAACTATTAACCAATTTTTATTATATCAAAAAATGAAAAAAAAGTCAAAAAAACCGCTTGCTTGACAAAAGCTAAAATAAAGTATAATTAAAAAAGCTTGGAAGATAAAAAACAGATGTTTAAAAAAATAGGGAAAAATATAGGAATAGGGTTAATAAGATTTTACCAGAGGTGTGTTTCTCCTCTTTTTCCTCCTTCTTGTAGATTTTATCCTACTTGTTCTCAATATACATTGGAAGCTATAAAAAAATATGGATTAATAAAAGGAGGATATTTAGGAATAAAGAGGATATTAAGATGTCACCCTTTTAATCCTGGAGGTTATGACCCTTTAAAATAAAGGAGACAAATTTATGGAAAAAAATGTAATTTTAGCTACAGTATTATCCGTAATAATACTTATTGGCTATAACTTTTTGGTATCCACCCGTACGCCCTCTCCAGAGAATAAGAAAGAAATCCCCTCTGTAACACAAGAAAGGGAAACAAAAACTCTTTTCTCAGAGATACCTTCTGAATGGGGAGAAGGGAAAGAATTTACTATGGAAAATGGTGCTTTAAAAATAACTATTAATTCTAAGGGGGGAGTAGTTAAGTCCTGGTATATAAAGAAATCTAAAAAAGAGCTAATCAAAAAAGGAGCCTCTGCTTTAGGGTTAAACTTATTTTTACCCTCCGGTGAAAACATAGATTTAAATAGAGAAAATTTCCAGATTAAAATAGATGATAAGGGGGAAGAAGCTATTTGTAGTTGGGAAAGTAAGGATAATAAATATAAAATAATTAAAATTTTCAAGATTCCTCAAAAAAAATATTATGGATTGCTCACTATTAAAACAGAAGGTTTTCCGCAATTGACTGAATATGAACTTAGCTGGCAAGGAGGAATAGGAGAGAAATATGAAGATGAAGAAAGATTAGCCTCTTTTAGAGGAGTTATCGATGAAGAAAAGAAACAGGGTGTTAAACCAAAATATCCTAAAGGGATACAGTGGATGGGAATCAGGCAAAAAAAGGACTTAATAGTAATACTCGCTTCCTTAAACCAACCTTTGGCAGGAGTATTCAAAGATAATTCCTGGGGATTTAAGCATAATAAACTTAAGAGTGAATGGGTAATTTACGGAGGACCTCAAGATTATTTTCAACTGAGAACAATTAATGAAAAGATAAAAAAGATAAATGGAGAGGATTATCATTTAACAAAGGCAGGTGCATACAATTTATGGAGTTACCTTTCCATAGGATTGATTAAAGTTCTTCTTTTTCTTTACAGTTTTACTCATAACTATGGAATAGCTATTATTCTTTTAACTCTTCTTATCTATGGAGTATTATCTCCTTTAACCTTTAAGCAATATGAGTCTATGGGAAAGATGCAAAAAGTGCAACCGCATATAGCAGCCATTCAAAAAAAGTTTAAGAATGACCCTAAAAGATTGCAAGTAGAGATGATGGGTATATATAAACAATACGGAGTCAACCCTATGAGCGGATGTCTACCAATGGTAGTCCAACTTCCTGTTATATTCATCCTTTACAGAGCGCTTCTCAACTTCGATTTCTCTGAAAATCCATCATTTCTTTGGATACCTGATTTAAGCAAACCTAATATACCCCTACTTTTAATATTGGGAGTAGTTATGTTTCTTCAGCAAAGAGCAATGCAAAAAATGCAACCCAGGGGAGGACAACAAGAAGGGTTAAGTAAAATAATGCAGTTTTTCCCTATTTTTCTTATTGTTATCCTTTGGTCACTTCCTTCAGGAGTAATGCTTTATTGGTTTGTTTCCAGCCTGTTTTCTACTCTCCAACAGTTTTTTATTTCTAAAAAATCGTCGAACCTTGCTGTAAAAAAGGGATAAAACAATGAGTTTAAATGACACAATATCTGCTATTGCCACTCCTTTGGGATATTCAGGCATAGGAATTGTAAGAATGAGTGGAAGCCAATCAATATCTGTAGCCAAGAAAATTTTTCAACCCCCTCAGGATAGAAAAATCAACTGGAAATCTTCTTTTACAATTCATTATGGATGGATAATTAATCCAAAAACAGGGGAATATGTAGATGAAGTATTGCTTACTTTAATGCGTGCACCAAAAACTTATACTCGTGAAGATATAGTTGAGATAAACTGTCATGGGGGTTCTGTCTCCTTAAGAAAGATTCTGAATCTTACATTAAAATGGGGAGCTCGTTTAGCTGAACCAGGGGAATTTACAAAAAGAGCCTTTTTGAATGGGAGAATCGACCTCACACAAGCAGAAAGTGTATTAGATATTGTACAAGCAAAAACAGAAAAGGGATTAGAAGCTGCCTTGAATCAATTAGAGGGAGGACTCTCTAAAAAAATTAACTTCCTTGAAGAGGAAATTATAAAACTTTTGTCGGACTTTGAAGCAGAGATAGACTTTGCTTATGAAGATATAAAGTTTTTATCTCCAAAAGAAGCAAAAAAACATCTTTATAAAATCTTAGTTGACATTAATTCTCTGCTTGAGATGAACCAAATGGATAAGATTTATCGAGAGGGGGTCAAAGTAGTTATTACTGGAAAACCCAATGTAGGCAAATCTACGCTTTTAAATGCTTTACTTCAAAGAGAGAGGGCCATTGTTACCCCTATACCTGGAACTACTCGGGACACAATTGAAGAGATGATAAATATAAAAGGATTCCCCCTACGAATCATTGATACAGCAGGATTAAAAAAAACAAAAAATGCTGTAGAAAAAGAGGCTCTTGAACGAACATATTTAAAATTAGAAGAAGCAGATATAACATTATTAATGCTGGATGGATCTCTTCCCTTAAATGGAGAAGATAACTACTTATTTAAAAAGATAAAAAAGAGGGAAACATTAGCAGTTATAAATAAGATTGATCTTCCTCAGAGAATAGATAAAGAAAAGGTTGTCTCTTTATTCCCAGAAGAAAAGATAATCGAAATCTCTGCTAAAGAGGAGATTAATTTACAAAAACTTATACAAAAAGTAGCCAATCTTATGTTAAAGGAGATTGTTCCCTCTTTCTCTGATAGCCGTATTACAGTAAACTTAAGACAGAAAAAAATCTTAGAAAAAGTAAAAAAAAATATAAACAGGGCCTTGCAGGGAATTGACAAGAACCTACCCAGGGAATTAATATCCTTTGAGTTGAGGGAAGGATTAAAAAGATTAGGAGAAATTACAGGAAAAGAGATAAATGAGAAAATATTGAATAATATCTTCTCGCACTTTTGCATTGGAAAATAGCATGATAAATGCAAAAAATCACTTAAAAAGAATTTTAATAGTTTATCAAACCAGGGATAAAATTTTAGATGAAAAAAAAATTAATAATTTGGGCAGCAGGAAAAATCAACCTTTATTTAAATGTATTAGGAAAATATAGAAATGGTTACCATAAAATTGAGTCTATAATGCAATCGGTAACATTATCCGACAAAATCACTTTAAGGCCTATAAAGAAAAATATTAAAATCATTTCAAATAACTCTAAAATTCCTCTAAATGAAAAAAATCTTTGTTGGCGTGCGGCAAATCTGTTCTTTAAGCGAACAAAAATAAAAGAGGGATTAGAGATAGAAATTTATAAAACCATTCCTTCAGGAGCAGGATTAGGGGGAGGAAGTGCTGATGCTGCAGCTACATTGGTAGGTATGGATAAACTCTTTCAGACAAAAGTTGAGTCTTCAGATCTTTTAAAATGGGCTAATGAATTAGGAGCAGATATTCCTTTTTGTTTAAAAGGAGGAACAGCTCTTGTTAGGGGAAAAGGAGAAAAGATTACTCCTCTTCTTTCTATAAAAGACGGATGGATAATTCTATTGTACCCCCAAATTCCTATCTCTACTTCTTGGGCATATAAAAAGGTAAAAGTAAAATTGACAAAAAAAAAATTAAATATTAAACTAATTAATGAGTTAATAGAAAAAGAAGGATTAATGGGGTTGTCACCTTTCTTATACAATAAATTAGAAGAAGTAGTTATGGAAAAGTTTCCTTTAATCAAAGAGATTAAAAGAGAAATGCTAATTATGGGAGCAAAAGGCTCTTTAATGACAGGAAGCGGTTCTACTATCTTTACCATAGTGGAAAACAGAGAAAAAGCAAAATATATATTACATAAACTACAAAACAGGGGGAAGGTCTATTTAGTCCAACCCACAGACAAAAGTCTAAAGGAGGAGAAGGTTGAAAATCTCAGAAGTAATAATAAGGAAGGTTGAAGGAAAAGATAAATTCAAAGCTTGGGCAACTATCACTTTTGATAACTCTTTTCGTATACATGGGCTAAAAATTATTCAGGGAAAGAATGGGCCTTTCGTTGCTATGCCATCCCGTAAATTGCCTAACGGAGAATTTATAGATACTGCCTACCCTGTTAATCAAGAACTACGAAAATTAATTCAAGAAATGGTTATCAAAGAATATAATCATCAAAAAGATAATTAGAAAAATAGAGGAAAAGTAACTTTTGATAAGGGAATAAAATATAATTTTGCAAAAAAGAGGTTTAAAAATGAAAAATGCAAACAGAGAGAGGGTTTTGGAAGAAATAAAAAAACAAGGGGTAAGGTTTATTCAACTCTGTTTTACTGATATATTAGGTTTTTTGAAAAGCTTTACTATTACTCCTGAAAAACTAAAAAGTGTTTTAGAAGAGGGATTCGGATTTGATGGGTCATCTATAGAAGGTTTTGTTCGCATTGAGGAAAGCGATATGATAGCTATGCCCGATCCTTCTGCTTTTTTTATCTCCTCACAAAACTCCTCTGAGGCAGGGAAAATAGCTATGATATTTTGTGATATCCTTGAACCTGATGGAGCACCTTATCCGGGATATCCTCGTTATATATTAAAGAAAAATTTAAAAAAAGCATCCAAATTAGGATATACTTTTTATGTAGGGCCGGAATTGGAATATTTTTATTTTCATTCTCCTCAAATACCTCCCAAGGGATTAGATAAGGGAGGTTACTTCGATTTAACTCCTCCAGACGCAGCAAGTAACATCCGCAACCAAACAGTCTTTACCTTAGAGAAGATGGGGATAGAGGTGGAGTGTTCTCATCATGAGGCAGCTTCAAGCCAACAAGAAATAGATTTAAAATATACTGATGCTTTAACTATAGCTGATAACATTATGATTTCCCGTTTAATAATTAAAGAAATAGCCTTAAAAAACAATCTTTATGCTACTTTTATGCCAAAGCCTGTATATGAAGAAAATGGTAGTGGACTACATATTCATCAATCTCTTTTTAAAGGAGAAAAAAATGTTTTCTTTGACCCTCAAAATAAACATTACCTTTCGGAGATTGCAAAAAGATATATTGCGGGCTTGTTAAAACATATATGTGAATTTACCTTGATTACCAATCAATGGGTTAACTCGTATAAACGATTGGTCCCCGGGTATGAGGCTCCAGTTTATCTTTCCTGGGCCTTTAAAAATAGATCTGACCTCATTAGAATACCTGGTTATAATCCGGGTAAAGAAGATGGCGTGCGTATAGAACTTAGATCTCCAGACCCTGCTTGTAATCCTTATTTAGCTTTCGCCGCAATGCTCTCAGCCGGATTGGAGGGAATTGAAAAAAAATATAGTCTTGCAGAGCCTATAAACAGAAATGTGTACAAAATGGATGAGGAGGAACGAAAGAAGGCAGGGATAACTCATCTTCCAGAAAATTTATGGGAAGCTATAAAAATAGCAGAAAAAAGTGATTGGTTAAAAAAGACACTGGGAGAGCACCTTTTCTTTAAATTGATAGAGAATAAAAAGATGGAATGGGAAAATTATCGTTCCCAGGTTACTTCCTATGAATTAAAAAAATACTTCTCCTTACTTTAAACTTAAAAATCATCCGATTATTTTGAATTATTGTAACTATTATTAATAAGAGAGGAAAAATTTGTTTGCTAAGAAAATAAAAGAAGAAAAATTTAAATCTGGATTTGTCAGCTTAATAGGAAAACCTAATGTAGGTAAATCCACTTTAATTAACAAATTAGTAGGAGAGAAAATTACTATTATTTCTCCATTACCACAAACTACGCGAGATATCATTAAGGGAATAGTAACCTTTGATGAAGCCCAAATTGTCTTTATGGACACACCGGGAATAATGGATACTGAAGAGGCTAAAACTCTTGTAGATAAACATATCATTAAAGAAGCCATTAAAAGCATAGAAGGAGTAGATATAATACTATTAATGGTAAACTCTCTTCCTCCTGATGAAGAAGATAAATTTATTTTACAAAAATTAAAAGAGTTAAAAAAAATAGCATTTTTAGTGATAAACAAGATAGACAAAACAAATAAAGATTATTTAAATGAGCTAAGTAAAATTTACTACAATCTTTTCCCTTTCACAGAAATTATTCCTATTTCAGCAAAGAAAGGAACAAATCTATCCATACTTGCAGGAAAAATGATTCAATATCTTCCTTTTCACGAACCTTATTACTCCTCAGATTTAATTACAGACCAACCAGAAAGAATTTTAGTAGCAGAATTGATTAGAGAAAAGATATACCTTCTTACTCACCAGGAGATACCTTATTCTACAATGGTGAAAGTAGAAGAATTTAAGGAAAGAAAAGAAAACTTAATCTACATTAAAGCATCTATTTACGTGGAGCATATCTCCCAAAAAGGAATCCTCGTTGGCAAAAAAGGAAAAATGATAAAAGAAATAGGAAAATTAGCGCGGAAAGACATTGAAAAACATTTTGGTTGTAAAATTTATTTAGATTTATGGGTAAGAGTAAAAAAGGAATGGCGTAAACATACAGAATCATTGAAAGATTTAGGATATAACATATAGATTTCAAAATATAATGGAAGGCATCGCTTTTAAGTACTGCGCTGATTTGGTAAATACTCAGTGAACACCCTGCTTAGAAGGAAATTTACAGTCGAGTTTGGTCGGTAAGGCAGGGTAGCCGCAACCTTTACCTCGCTAAATAGTAGTAACATCTAATGGGGTTTAGGTTGTGCAGAAGAGACGCAGGCTCTGAGCCTCGCGGCTACCAATTTTACCCTTTATCTTCCCTCTGCGTGGGAAAAATATTACCTTATGATGTTTAAAAAACAAGCGGATTTTCTCTTTAAGAGAGAAGAGAGTAATAGTTTCTTTTTATCTCTTTAAATCGAGGGATATCCTTAGAATTAACAGAAGATGCGGAAGGCATTTTCATCTTTAAAAAATTCATTCGTTTACCATTTCTACTTATAGCAAAATATAAATGAGGGCCTGTAGATAAGCCACTGGAACCTACATAGCCAATTATTTGCCCTTGATAAACACGCACACCTCTCTTAATGTTTTTTGCATATCGAGAAAGATGAGCATAAACACTCTCATACCTATTGAGATGCTTAATTTTTATGTATCTACCACAATCGTTAGCCCAACTAACAGTGGTTACTAAACCATCTGCTATAGCTACCACTGGAGTTCCTGTGGGAGCGGCATAATCAATCCCCAAATGGGGACGCCATACCCGTAAAACAGGGTGAAGACGATGATAAGAGAAAGGAGAACTAATATACTTATACTTTAAAGGTGCTCGTAAGAATGCCTTTCTTAAAGATTTCCCGTTAGGTGTATAATAGTCGCTATGCCCATTAGAATCCTTAAAAAAAATTGCCGTATATTCTCCTGTAAGCTTTCCTTTATATTGAGCAGCTAATACCCTTACTGGACGAGAAAAATTATTTTGTTCTTCCTTTTTTACTATCAGTTTAAAAGTATCATCTTTTCGTAATTCAGTATTGAAATCAATTTGCCACTTAAAAATATCAGCAAAGCTTGCAGCTACCTCGGGAGATTCATTAGCTTTTAGCACAGCATTGTAAAAAGAATCCTCAATTTTACCTTCTATTTTTACAATCTTTAAAATAGGTTTTTTCTTATACGCTTTTAATTCTCCTGAGATAGAAGAAGATACAATATAAGTATCTATAGGGTTAAGATTATAGATAAATTCGACAAACTTACCTTGTGTATTATGTATTAAACGATATTTACTCTTAACAGGAAGAGAATTTATATTGACTATTGGGCTTAAAGCCTTTTTTAGTTTGTAAATTTCTCCTGGAGAAATTCCCTGCCTATGAAGAGAGGAATAAAGAGAATCTCCTCGTTTAAGAATTCCTTCTATAATTACTTGGTTTGCAGAAACATCACTGGATTTTACATCACTGGATTTTATTTGATTTTTTGTTTTTATTTTAAATGGTGACTTCTTTGATATTATACTTTTTTGAGAGGTTTTTTCTGATGCCAAATTTTGGGTTTTTGAAATATTTAAACCAATGGTTAAAAAGCCAGCAATTACTACAATCAATCCAATGACTAAAATTTTAAAAAATTTTTTTCTTTTTTCCATTTACCCCTCCTCTACAAATTTTTGAAAAAATCAGAAATTCTTGATTATACAGATTAGAGGCCTCTACTATAAGCGACAAGTTATTATAATAATAGCAAATAATACCCTTTTAAAAAAATAAAATAACTATTTACTTTTAGGATTTTACAGTTGAAGACATTTGTTTACTGATTAGTTCAAAATAAACAAATTATTCTATCTTATTTTAAAATCCTAGTATTTTAACTCAAACTTTCTAAATTTATTTAATTTGAGGTGGCTATCCCAGCTGAAGTCTTACAATCAAAAACAAAGCTTTAACTTATAAATTTAATTATAATCATCCAGCTGGGGGGTCACTTGTCTCTACCTACTCCTTACGTACTACATCAACTGCTTGAAGTCCTCGTTCGGTATCCTGCACATTAAAGGATACTTTATCACCTTCCTTTAAACTCTTAAATCCCTCTCGAACAATATTGGAAAAATGCACAAAAACATCTTCCCCATTTTCTCGTGAGATAAACCCATAACCTTTACGGTCATCAAACCATTTGACCGTTCCTTCTTCTGACATTCATACACCTCTTTTTATAATTATTAGTGAACCTCAATAAGACTATAATACTTTCCTTAAAAATGTCAATAATAATATAGATATTTCTAAAAAAATCAGAAATATCTGATTACACAGATAAAAATCGAGATTACACAGATTGAGGCCTCTGGAGGTTTTTCAGAGGTCTCATATAGATTGTCACAATGCAAAGTAAATATGTCATACTTTTTGCAAAATAAAAATGTCATACCTCTAATGTCAAAGCCGTATTTTTACATCCTATTACTAGATTATCAAACTTGAGGTTAAACACTTCTAGAAAAAGAGCGATAATAATAATCTTCTAATTCATCTACAGAGATATCTATTAACTTCTTTTCATCTCTTTCAATAACCAATCCCTTTCCTCCTACTGTCCCTAACTGAAAGAAAGAGACATTGTTCTTCTCAGTGAAATCTTTTATCTTAGCAAAATTATCAGGGGGGAAGGAGATTATAATACGGGATTGAGCCTCATTAAAAAGTAAGGCATCAGCTCTCATAGTTAAAAGATGATGTATAAGAGGTGAGAAGTTAATGAGTGCACCAATTTTACACTCAGGGCTTAAAATACAACACTCAGCTAAAGCAACGGCTAAGCCACCCTCAGAGCAATCATGAGCAGAATTAATCAAACCAGCTTCAATTATTTCAATACAGGTCCTTTGAACTGCTTTTTCCTCTTTTAGATCAATTCTAGGTGACTCTCCTATCTTAAGATTATGAATTAATTTAATATACTCACTACCTCCTAACTCCTGCTCTCTGCCTAATTTTCCTAAAAGAATAACGATGTCTCCTTTCTTCTTAAAATTTGGCGTGCAGTAATGGTTAATGTCGTCGAGTAAACCAAGCATTCCTACCACAGGAGTTGGGTCAATAGCCCCTTTAGGATTCTCATTATAAAAACTAACATTACCTCCTGTTACTGGTGTCCTTAAAATACGGCAAGCTTCAGCCATTCCCTCAACACATTTTTTAAATTGCCAAGAAACCTCAGGTTTAGTAGGATTTCCAAAATTAAGACAATTAGTGATGGCTAACGGTTTAGCCCCTACACAGACAACATTTCTGGCCGCCTCAGCTACAGCAATCTTTCCCCCTTCATAAGGATTAAGATAAGCATAGCCTCCATTACCGTCTATAGTAAGAGCAATAGCTTTTTTTGTTCCCTTAATTCGAATAAGGCTGCTATCTGCACCCGGTAAAAGGATAGTATCTGTCCTCACCATATGGTCATATTGTCGATAAACCCATTGTTTTGAGGAGATAGTTGGTGAATTTAGTAGTCTCTTTAAAATATCATTATAGTTAGAAGGTTCAAAAATTTGAGAAACACTAAAATTCTTTATCTGTGATAGATATCTCGGCTTTTTCTTCTCTCTAATATATACTGGAGCATCATCTACTAAGGCTTTAACAGGAATCTGAGCTACTATCTTACCTTTATCTAATACACGGAAAACACCATCATTGGTTACCTTTCCAATATTAACGGCATGAAGATCCCATTTTTTAAAGACATTCTTAGCAATTTCTTCTTTTCCCTTTTTAACAATGAGGACCATTCTCTCTTGTGATTCTGACAACATTACCTCATAAGGAATCATTCCCTTTTCTCTTTTAGGAACAAGAGAGATATCTATTTGAACACCACAGTCTCCCCGAGAAGCCATCTCTGAAATAGATGAGGTAAGTCCAGCTGCCCCCATATCCTGCATACCTATTACAACTTTGGTCTTTAGAAGCTCAAGACAAGCTTCAAGAAGTAGTTTTTCTTTAAAAGGGTCTCCTATTTGAACAGCAGGTCTATCCCTCTCTGATTCTTCGGTAAGCTCTCGAGAGGCAAAGCTCGCTCCCCCCAGACCATCTCGGCCTGTATCTGAACCCACATAAAGAATAGAGTTACCTATCCCACTTGCCCTGCCTTTAATAAGTTCTTCTTTATACGCTATCCCTACACACATTACATTGACTACAGGATTACCTTCATAAGTATTATCAAAATAGATCTCTCCTGCTACAGTAGGTATTCCGAGGCAGTTACCATATCTAGCTATTCCTTCCACCACCTTACTAAATAGATAATGATTACGACCATTATTTAAAGGACCAAAACGGAGAGAATCAAGAAGAGCCACAGGCCGAGCGCCCATAGTAAATATATCTCTAACAATACCTCCAATACCAGTAGCTGCTCCTTGCTCAGGTTCTATTGCAGAAGGATGATTGTGTGATTCTACTTTCATCACTACAGCCAATCCATCACCAATATCAATCACTCCTGCATTCTCTTCCCCTGCCTTAATTAATATACTCTCGCCTGTAATAGGAAATAATTTTAAAACAAGCTTTGAGCTTTTATAGCTGCAATGCTCACTCCACATTACAGAAAAGATGCCCAATTCAGTAAAATTTGGCTCTCTCCCAAGAATTTCCTTAATTCTTTTATACTCTTCCCTGGTTAATCCATGCGACTTTATTAGCTCAAGAGTTATCCTTTTAGGTTCTTTCAATTTGCTTCCTTTGATTCAATCCATTTTATTATTGACTCAAAAATACCCCTCCCATCTTTTGAACCTAAAAGCCGCTCAGAGGCTCTTTCTGGATGAGGCATTATCCCTAAAATATTGCCCTCTTTATTGCAGATAGCAGCTATAGATTCCTTTGCTCCGTTGGGATTGGATGCCTTAGAAACAGTTCCTTTCTCATCACAATATCTAAAAACAATCTGATTGTTTTTATTTAAAGCCTGTATAGTTTTCACATCAGCATAATAATTTCCTTCATTATGAGCAATGGGGATTTTGAGAATTTGTCCTTTATGAAACAGGTTAGTGTAAGGAGTTGCATCATTCTCTACCCGAATATAGATAAATTTACAGATAAATTGAAGACTTTTATTACTTACCATAGCTCCAGGTAATAGGCCTGCTTCAAGGAGAACCTGAAATCCATTACATATACCAATTATTAATCCTCCATTCCTGGCATAAGCCTCTACCGCATTCATAACAGGAGAAAACCTGGCTATAGCACCTGTGCGAAGATAATCACCATAAGAAAAACCGCCGGGAAGAATAAGACAATCATAACCAGAGAGATTTCTTTCTTTATGCCAGATAAAGTCAACCTTTTTCCTTAATATACGCTTAACCACCCAGTAGCAATCATAATCACAATTTGAACCAGGAAATACAATTACTCCAAACTTCATTCTGAACTCTTCTCCATAATCTTATACCTATAATTCTCGATAACTGGATTTGATAAAAGTTTTGCGCACATCTCCTCCAACTCGCTCTTAGCCTTATCTTTATCCTGATTATTTAGCTTTATACAAATATACTTTCCCACACGAACATCGGATATATTATCGTAACCTAAAGATACAAGGGCTCCTTTTATAGCTATCCCTTGAGGGTCTAATAGTCCTTCTTTAAAAGTTATAAATACTTCTGCTTCAAACACTCTATCTCCCCCTTTTCTTCTTACTCCCACTCAATAGTGCTGGGAGGCTTAGAACTGATGTCATAAACTACTCTATTTACCCCTCTTACCTCATTAATAATCCGTCGAGAAATTTTATCTAAAATATCATAAGGAATTCTAACCCAATTAGCCGTCATCCCATCTAAACTGCTAACAGCTCGAAGAACAATAGTATACTCGTATGTCCGTTCATCTCCCATCACTCCCACACTTCTTATAGGCAGCAATACAGCAAATGATTGCCAAATCTCCGAAAATTTCTCATATTTCTGCATCTCCTGAGCAACTATTACATCAGCATCTCGTAAAATCCTAAGACGTTCTTTAGTAATTTCACCTATAATTCTCACTGCCAGACCCGGCCCAGGAAAAGGTTGCCTATCCACAACCGTATTTGGTAAACCCAGTTTTTTTCCCAAAATTCTCACCTCATCCTTAAACAGATCCTTTAATGGCTCAAGCAGTTTAAAAGGCATATTGGAGGGTAAACCCCCTACATTATGATGACTCTTAATAGTAGCTGATGGTCCACCTTTAGTAGAATGGCTCTCAATTACATCGGGATAAAGAGTCCCTTGAGCAAGAAAGTCTATCTTGCCAATTTTCCTTGCCTCTTCCCAAAAAATCCGAATAAACTCCCCACCAATAATTTTTCTTTTTCTCTCCGGGTCAGTTATTCCAACCAATTTATTTAAAAATCTATTCTCTGCGTCAACATAATGCAAATTCAGATGAAAGTGGCAAGTGAAGGTAACTATTACCTCCTCTATCTCATCCTTTCGAAGAAGCCCATTATTAACAAATACGCATTCCAATCTATCTCCAATAGCTTTATTTACTAATACAGCAGTTACAGATGAATCTACTCCGCCACTTAAAGCACAGACTACTTTACCATTACCCACTTTCTCCCTTATTCTTTCCACAGAATAGTCAATAAAAGAACTCATAGTCCAATTGGGAATACATTTGCATATTCTAAAAAGAAAATTTTGGATTATCTTCTTCCCTTGAGGAGTATGAACAACCTCAGGATGAAATTGAACCCCATAAAATCTATGTTTTCTGTCTTTCATGGCAGCTACGGGACAATTTTTCGTGTGAGCAATAATTTCAAAACTCGTAGGAGGCTTACTTATTTGGTCTTCATGGCTCATCCAGACAATTAATGGAGACTTCATCCCATAAAACAGCTCTCCATCATTATCTATAATGAGATCAGCTTTCCCATATTCCCTTTTTGAGATTGAAGTAACCTCACCATCTAAAAGTTGAGCTAATACCTGCATCCCATAACAAATACCCAAAATAGGGATTCCTAAATTAAGAATCTCAGGATGAGGAAAAGGAGCCTCTTTTTGAGTCACGCTGGCCGGACTACCTGAGAGGATAATACCTTTAGGATTCAAGCTAATTAATTTAGAAAGTGATATATCAAAGGGAAGAATCTTACAATAAACCTTACTTTCTCTGACTCGACGAGCAATCAGTTGATTATACTGTGCGCCAAAATCGAGAATAGCTATCATTTCTTTATGAAGTTCTTGAGACATTGGCCTCCTCTAAAAAATCACAAATTATATAATTACATTGTTTAAATTATGATAGCTATTTTTTTATAAAAGGCAAGCGAAGTTAGGGTTAAAGGATTAGAGAGATAAAGGATTAAAGGGGACAAGAAACTCTCTGGTGATCGGTAAAGTACGAAGAAGTTTATATTAAAGATTATCAAACTGTCCGTGAAGCAAAAAGGGAATCAGTAACTATATGACCTTTTACAACCCATTATTTCTCCTTTGGTTTTTAAATTGGTTATAAATTTTTAAATGTTTAGATTTAGTAACTTTAATCTTTATTTAGTTAGTTTAATCTTTTTTGTATGATTTGTCACGGATGATATATTGGTATCAAGGTACAATGGTTCTGTGTTAATATTTTATCTTAAGGTTTTCTCAAAACCTCTTCATGTTTACCTATTCTGCGTAAGATATAGGTATCACCTCTTATTTCAAAGCTAAACCTGTAATCTTTAGTTACCCTTGCTTCCCGAATATTTTCTCTACTTTTTATCTTTTTAGCTTTCAAGGAGGGATGGAATAAATTAGCTATCAGAAGTTGTAGGGCTTTATCTGTTTGTTTTTTCACTTTGTCTAGCAGCTTTTTGTAGTCCCGTTTAAATGAATCGGCTCGGATGATCTTCATGAGTGAAGGTCTTTAATAAGGCCCTCTACATTAGTAAATCTTTTAACCTTTCCTTCTTTTATATCTCTTTCTGCCTCTCTTTCTTTTTTTTGCCATTCCTCAGTCCACCACCAGGCCTGATCTTTGTCAATCAGACTTACTTTACAGGCTATTTTTATCTCCTCTTTAGTAAGACCTTGAGAGTGGAGAATGTCCTTTTGAATCTGGTTAATTTTTTCTCTGACTTGAGAGAGAATCTCTTGTTCTTTTTTATTAAGAGAGGGAGCTGGAGCTTTGACAGTAAGTTGCCTTGGAACCATAACAATTTTCCCTTGTTGAGCAATCGCCTCTAAAAAATCTCCGGCCTTTAGGTGAAGCCGATTAAAAACCTCTTTGGGGATAGTTACTTGATGTTTTGGGCCAATCCTCACTACAGGCATTTCCTCCTCCTTATTTGAGTTTTGAACTCTTTGTTGCATAAATTTACTTTCTTACTGTAAGGATAGCAAATGCAAGAGGAGATGTCAAATTTTGAAGCTTATTCCCGGGTTTATTTATCTAAACTTATTGACTGGTGGTTTTGGGGTTTGAAGTTGTTGATTGTCTTTTATCAAGCCCCAATTGTCTCTGAAATCTTTTAAATCATCTGTTTTGATTGCACAATGAGTTGATTTTGGATTTTTTGGTCTTTTACCATTTTTTGAAGATAGGTATTTTGTGTAGTTGTTGTAAATAATGTCTTGGAGAGTCTTTTTCCGAAAAATGTAAAATTCATCTAGATTTTGATCTCTTAGTCTTACAAATATGCATATTAATTCCGAATTAGAAATTTTTCTTTTCCCTTTCACCATTTGGATGTCATTGGAAGTTTTTTTAATATCGAGGAATGTATCTGCATTAAATTGCCAGGTTCCACCAGTGATTGTCTTAACCTGAATGGGAATAGTTTGTAATTTCTCATTAATCGCCAGAATATCAAACTCGGGGACATTTCCGGTAAATGTGGTTGAGATTAATCCTCTACGACATAATTCGGCAGAAACTAGATATTCACCTGTTTGTTTTGCAAGCTGTATACTTCTACCCGTAGCCATTTTGATATCTCCTTATTTTTATAGGTATAACTAATTATATATGACTATCGCTTATATTCAAAAACTCCCTGATAGCATCCTCTCGGGAAAAGGTTAAGATAAATCTCAGTAGTCGCCAATCTATCATAGCCTAAAAGGGTTTACAGGGCTCTGGTAGAGATTCCCTTTTTAATACAATTCACCGCAAAGGTATGTCGTAAAACATGAGGACTTACCGGTTTTAAGATTCCAGCTTCATCAGCTACTCCCTTAACTACTCTTTCAAATGTTCTTTTACCTATTCCGGTTGCATTGTTTTCAGCAAAGTGGTATTCAATTAATCTTCTTACTCTATCTGTCATTGGGATGACTCCTCTTTGTCTTTTTACCATAAGGGCCACCTTTGCCATAAATAACTAATCTTCTTTCCCGCCATTGGATATTATCTTTTTTAAGGTCAGCGAACTCTAATAATCTCAAACCTGTATCTAAGAATGTCCAAGCACAAACTTTTCCCGGAAAGTATCACAGGCGTTGGTTAGCCTGTTTACCTCATCATAATGGCTCTCTTTTGTATCGGTAAGGCATAGATTCACTTTAGAAGTTTGGGTCTTTTTAGATCTTCCTCAGTCCATTTAGCTTGCTCTTCAACCATAGTTTTGAGGATCTTATGTCGGAAGTTATCAGTTGGGTGATGGAAAGAAACAGTTATTCTTTTTCCATCATGGTGAAGCTACTGGTAATGACTCCCTGATTTCCAATCAAGATTGAATCCATCTCTTCTTAAAGCGCTAGCCAGTTTTTCTGGCAGTCAGAGAGTGCAGTTTTGAATAATCAATTTTGCTCATACAGTAACAGCTACTTTTGGTTCAGAGAAAATTTGGACCTCTTCCAGCGTTTCTGGGATTTTCTCTTTATGCTCAATCATACTTTCTATAGTCATCTCAATTACTTCTCTGATGTTTTTTAAAGCTTCTTTTTTTGTATAGCCCCAGGTACTTGCTCCCTTTAAGGCTGGGCAAAATACATGGTAGGCCATTCTTCCATCTTCAAAAGGATCTTCTTCAAGCACTACCTTGAAAACATAAGTTTTCATTTTTGCTCTCCCGACTATTTTAGAGATGTTGTTTTCCTTAAATTTTTAGAAATTTTAACTCTGACCTTTGTTTACTTTTAACAAGCCATTATAAAATTCTGTTGGTTGCGGGATTACTTGGAGTAGACAATTCCATTCTAATAAGGCATCATGGAAATATCCTGCGTCCTTTTGTGCTGAATTAGTTATAGCTTGCCATGCTTTTGGTTCTGGCTGAACTTGAGGAAGTTCATTTACATATACCCTAGAATCATTGACTATCCGTAATTTTAAGATTCCAATACCATAATCTTTGCAAATTGAAATAATATCATCAGCAACTACCTCTGCCGGATAAGCAATATAAAAAGATAAGCTATCACCACCAAATGAAGTTTTTACAAATTTACCTTGTGGCAATCTCTTAATATCTCTTACAACCTTACTCAACATTTCATTTACATCATTTTCCTTTAATTTTGCTTCAACTATGTGTCCATGAAAATGAGCTACCGGTTGGACTATATTCTCCTTTATAATCTCGTATCTTATTCCAAAAACATCGACACGCCCTAAATCAAACCAACATTTGCTTCGATCAGCTACTTCAACTTCGCAGGCATAACCCAAAGAATATTTATCTCGCTGACACCCTTTCTCTCTAATAAGCCATCTTCCTATCCAATCATATAATTCATACTCTTTCATTATCAATACCTCAACTTAATTATTCCCTTCTAAACTCAGCAAATTTCTTATCAATGCCCTCTCTTAATTCTTCACCTACTTCTTGAAACACATCTAATAATTCTTCGTAAATATTATCGCTGGCAACAAAGTTCCAAAATTCTTTCCCAACCAAGATCTCATTGTTTTTTAAATCATATAAACCCTTTAATGTCCAACGTTCGTAAGGCTCAGGATGGTAAGGATTATAAGGAATAGCAAGTCTTGTAAAAACTTTAATGCCTTTATCTTGACTTAATCTTAGACCCGTCCATCTTAGAAGCTTTAATTTCAAAGCTACAAATTCTTTCATGTTTGGCTTCGCACTTGTTATATCGAAATAGTTCTCTTCATTCTTTCCTAATGCATTTGCTTCAATTAGAGTAGTTCCTGAACCAGAAAATGGATCAAGAATTGTATCTCCTCTTTGAAAATATTTCTTTAAGAATACTTCTACTAATTGAGGGATAAATTTACCAAGATACGGATGCAATCTGTGAACATGTTTAGTCCTTTCATATTCCCTGGTTCCAATAAAAGTCAAATCATTGCCTAAAATCTCCATATTCTTCTGAATATCTACTTTTTCTTCAATTAAACGAATATCTATATTAAATTTTTTAGCAACTTTTATGTTTTCTTTAAGCATATTTACATCCTATCAAAATCCTAATGTTGGCGATCTTTACTATAAACCTAACCTCTTCCCGTACCAGTAGCTGTATCTTCCATTGAAATGTTTCAGACATTGCGACCGAAGGAAGCAATATCCCGAAGGGCGGGGCGTTAGACCCAGCGTATATCCACCTGTTATATGGCCAAAGTCCGAAGGGATAAGACAAAGAGACCCTGTGGGTCTGTGGGTTTCTGCAGAATTGCCCGTATGTTCTTGCCGTGTGCCCATTTCTTCACCATTATCATCTCCAATCTACTTGAAATCTTCCAGATGCTCTTCAAATGTATTGATGTTAAATATCTTTTCAAAGTATTTAAGTAAACTTAAATATCGATTTTTACCATTAGTTGTCAACCAGTAATTTCCATCAGTAATCCAATAAAATTCTAAATCATCAAAGTTTTCCCGAATGTAGTTATTTAGGTCAATGTATTCATCCTGGTTGATGCCAATCTTTGTTCCTGATGTTGTATAGAAATTCATTTCAAACAGATATTTGGGTTTATAATCACTAAATATTATCAGGTCAAACTTTTTTGGTTTGTTATCTTTTATCTTAATTATCCCATCTATATAACGTTCAGTACAAAATATTTTATTATTGTCAATCAAAAATGTACTAATTTGTTGTTGCAAACCGTGTTTTAATGTACGAATTCCATTATTATCCAATATATTATCTATATTTGTATAACCATTACTCTTCAATATCTTTATTATTTTGATCTTTGGGTAGTTTCCATGAAGGCTTTTCGTGTCAATGGGTATTCTTTTGTTTTGTAGAAATTTCTTAACATTTATTGTTGCAAGAGCTTCATTTAGCTGTAGGTTATCTAATAGATAGTTAGAAAATCTTATAGAAAAATCTTCAAATTCACTTTTTGTAATACGCTTCTCCAATATATTAAACCTATTAATTACCATATCAACATGCTTAGAAATTGCTCGTTTAAATATCGCAATCAGGTATTTTTTATCATATCTATCCACATTTGAAATAAAATCATCATAACTTATTCCGCTCCTTATTGATTCCAGGAATATCTTTCTAAACTCTATATCATGTTTTAGATTTAAAATCATGTATTCATAAATGGCATTTAGATTGTTAGAATTTAACTTATCAATATCAAAAACAAAGTGGATTATTTGGGCATTTGTAAACCTTTTCAGCTGAAAAATCTGTTCAAAAATAATGAAGCTACGCGGAAATTTTTTCACATAATCTGAAAGATGGGTAATACTCCACCTTTTTATATTCATTAACTGATCCAATTCTTCTTCAAATTCCCTTATAGCGATCCCCGCCCTCTTGAATTCACTTTGAATAAATTCAAAGAATGATATTTTAGATGCAAAATCATAATACTTCTCTTCGTTCACGTCTATTATTTCTCTCCTCTATTTATTTCATATATGATATATGAGCAAATATTTATGTGAAATAATTAGATTATCTTTACTATCTATATCTATTTTGCATCCATCATTTTCAAGAGAGATCATTACAATCTCTTTTATCTTCAAGTCATTTCTATTCCTAAGATAACTTTCAACCTTTATACCCAGAGGGTATATTGTCCCATCCTTTAAACGAATGTCACTGCAGATTATTGTTAGATATCCGTCATCATGAACGTAATTTACAATCTCATCTGTGCTATTACAAAATTCTTGAAAACACTTGAGAGTAGTACAAGTGAGTACGAGTAATGAATAACGCCTATTTGATGCACTCAATTTACGCAATTCGGTGATCCCATTAATTATGTTATAATCATCGACATCGTACCGTTTAATAAGGTTTTGAATGGTTCTTTCATGCCAGTTTTTATTGCCAAAAATCCATACTGTAGTTGATTCCAATTTTTCGATACTCATAGGTTTGAGGGCAGTACTAATAGATTTGAAGGATGACTGGTCGGGCACTTCAATCATCTGTTCCTGTTTAGATGAACACTTCTTAAAAATAGCGAGGTATTCATGTGCCAATAAAAGAAAGTTATATTTTATACTGTTTTTATACCAGAACCCTGTGGTTTTACAGTTATGCTGTCTTTTGATCACCAACTCTTTAAGAGAAAAACCATTCTTCAGGTAAACATTAATCAACCAGAATCCTAAAGGGATAATGTGCTTCTTTTTTCTCATATCCCCTATTAGCACAGCGCAATATCTGCCCTCTTTTAACACTCGATAATTTCCTTTTGCTACTTTAGACATCTCCTCTAAAAAGTCATTTAAATTACAAAAAGAAAGATCCTGTTTGTGATTATCTGTATAATGAATTATATTGGCATATGGTGGATGGGTACAAATCAAATCAATTGATTCATCATCAATAAAAGATAAATCTTTTGCGTCTCCCACATTAAAAATAATTTTGGGTGATGTATATCTTCCAGATAGCGTTCCATAAATCGGGAAATCAATATTCTCTTTAGCCAACACTATTGCATTTGGATTTATGTCGATACCAATAAAGTTTCTATTGGTTAACTTACACTCAACCCCGGTGGTACCAGCACCACAAAAGCAATCCAGTACCAACTCATTTTCTTTAGAGTATCTCAGTATTATATTTCGAGGAACATAAGGAGACCAATTACCTCTATAATTACCATTATGTGTTGCCCAATTTCCCCTCGATTTAAAACTCCAAACTGTAGTTGTTTCCAATGTAAATTTTTTAGGTTGTAACATTTTTACTTTTTTATTCGGAGTAGGACTTGATACATTTACTCCTAAATACTTTGTTATAACCTTTTCAATAAAACGTAAGTTAACATTATATTTTTCACCAATTTCCTGGTCGCTTAATCCATTCTTCTTTGCTTCGAATATTTGTTCTTCCAATTCGTTCATGCTAGATTGCTCTTTTCGTTGTAATATTTATTGTCCTTCCGGGAGTAAGGAATAATTTTTTCTGGATAGAGCATATTTACATTGAAGAGGTGTAAATAATTAAAAATTACTCCAGATTATATTGTAATTATCTTTAATTCATTGCTTTAATATCTCTTTATAAACTCTCATAAAATTCTTTCCCAATATTAGCTTTATTTCTTCGTCCTTATAACCTCTTTCTATTAATGCCCGAACAAATTTATTAACCTCTTTATATCCTTTTAATATATCGAAAAATTCACGGGATAGGGAATCCGATGCTTCTGGTGGGTCATATTGTTTAAGTTTATCACAAAAATCAAAACCAATTCCAACATACTCAATTCCAACCAATTTTACAATATGGTCAACATGATTTATTAAAGACTCTACATTTGCTTCTTTATCATCATTTGTTGTAAATACATTGAGAGCATTCATTCCAATAACTCCACTTTTGGAGGCTATGGCTTTAATCTGTTTATCTGTAAGATTTCTTTTTGTATCTACTAAAGCTCGGCAATTTGAATGAGACGCTATTACAGGTTTTTTTGCTATTTCCATTACATCCCAAAATCCTTCATCGTTTAAGTGACTAACATCTATAAACATACCTAAATCTTCAGCTGATTCAATTAACTGCACACCAAAATCTGTTATTCCACCCCTTTTACCTTCACGAGTTGGACTAAAATGACATCCATCCCCAGCGTAATTTCTCCTACTCCAGGTTAATCCAATAGCTCTCACTCCTAATTCATAAAAGATTCTTAAAAGACTTAAATCATTATAAAGAGGTGTTACACCTTCAAAAGAGAGCAAAATTCCCACTTTTCCTTCATTTATTGCCTTGTTTATGTCTTCATAGTTTTTACAAAGCATTATTTTATCTGGAGATTCATCAATCTCAGCATACAAGGCGCTAATTTGGTTAAGAGCCTTTCTTAAAGCCATCTCAGGTAAAAACTCATCATCTATAAATATGGAGGACACAACTATATTTACTCCACCTTTAATAAAGTTAGGTAAATGATCGGTTTCTATAACTTTTTTGTGTCCATACTGCCTTTGTTTAACTACATCATATAAAAGGTCAAAATGTGCATCTATAATCGTTGCTCTTTCTAAAATTGTGCTTACTTGTTTATTTATTCTTTCATTTGATAATATCAATTAACTACCTCCATTAAAATTTTTTAACCTACTCTCTGTCCCTAATTAGCTTTAATATTTCAATTTTACTGCCGATTCTCTTTAATGTCAAATTTTATCTAAATTTGACTAAAAGGAAAAAATTGCTATATTGTAAATAAGAAAAAGAACACAGCAGGAGAAATCAGGAATGCCTAAAATTAAAAGAGCCTTAATTAGTGTTTCCGATAAAAAAGGAATAGTTGATTTTGCCCAAGGACTAACAACTTTAGGAATAGAGATTCTCTCTACAGGAGGAACAGCTAAAATCCTTAAAGAAGCAAAGATTTCTGTAAAAGAAGTATCTGAATATACAGGCAGCCCCTCTATGTTAGCTGGTAGGGTAAAAACACTGCATCCTAAAATTCATGCATCCTTACTTGCCTTAAGAGATGTACCTGAGCAAATGAACGAAATAAAAAAGCATAACATAGAACTTATTGATATGGTAGTAGTAAATTTTTATCCTTTTGAAAAAATTGTTAATAAAGAAAAAATAGAAATAAAAGAGGTTTTAGAAAATATTGATATTGGTGGCCCTACTATGCTTCGCTCAGCAGCAAAGAATTTTCCTTATGTGGCAGCGGTAAGTGACCCTTCTCAATATTCACAAATTATTAAAGAGCTAAAAGAAAATAACTCTTCCTTAAGCGAAAAGACATCTTTTAATTTAGCTATCAATGTTTTTCAGAAAACCAGTATTTATGACAATTTTATTACTAACTACTTCCAAAAGAAAAAAGAAAAAGAATTTCCTCAGATATTAAGTCTAAACTATAATAAAGGAAAAGAGCTTAACTATGGAGAAAATCCTCATCAGAGAGCTGCATTTTATAGAGAATTAAGAAAAAAGAGAGACACTCTCTCTTCTGCTCAAAAAATATCTGGAAAAGAGCTATCATTTAATAATTTATTAGACCTGGATGCTGCCTTAAGAATAGTAAAAGAATTTAAAGAGCCTGCGGCGGTGGTAATGAAACATACAAATCCCTGTGGGGCAGGGTGTGCTTCTACAATAGAGGAAGCCTTTAAAAAAGCTTATACAGGGGACCCTTTATCTGCTTTTGGATGTATTATAGGATTAAATAGAGTAATGGACAAAACCACCGCTGAAAGAATAGCCTCTCCCAACACTTTTGTTCAGGGAATAATTGCTCCCGATTATGATAAAGAAGCGCTAAAAATCATAAAAGTTAGACAAAAATGGGGGAAGAAAGTAGCCATTTTAAAAACAGGCCCCCTTTCCATAAGTCGGGAGGAAGAAGATAGTTGGGATATCAAGGGAATAGAAGGAGGTATTCTTTTACAAAAAAAAGACGCTATCACTTATATTCCTGAAAAACTAAAGACAGTTACTAGAAGAGAACCCACTAAAGAAGAGAAAGAAGAGTTATTATTCTCCTGGATAATCTGTAAACATGTAAAATCAAATGCTATTGTTCTCTCAAAGAATAGAACAGTGACAGGAGTAGGGGCAGGACAAATGAGTCGTATAGACTCCTGTCTTATTGCTATCAGGAAAGCGGGTGAAAAAGCAGAAGGTTCCTGCTTAGCTTCGGATGCTTTCTTCCCTTTTGCAGATGTAGTAGAGAAGGCGGGAAAAGCGGGAATAACAGCTATCATTCAGCCTGGCGGATCCCTGAGAGATAAGGAATCAATAAAAACCGCCGATAAATATAATATAGCTATGCTATTTACAGGTATAAGACATTTTAGACATTAATAAAAAGCAGGAGTTAAACTAATGACTATTTTATTAAGTGAAATTGACCTTGAAGTAAAAGAGATACTCCAGGAGGAAATAGAGCGTCAACAAAATACTCTTACTCTTATTCCTTCAGAAAATTATCCCAGCAGAGCTATCCTTGAAGCACAAAGCTCTGTTTTAAACAATAAATACGCAGAAGGATATCCTGGGAAAAGATATTATCAGGGATGTAAAACTGCAGATAAAATAGAGAAATTAGCTATTGAGAGAGCAAAGCAACTCTTTAAAGGTGAACATATCAACGTGCAGGTACACTCAGGAACAGGAGCCAATATGGCTGTTTATCAAGCATTGCTAAAACCGGGAGATAAAATATTATCCTTAAACTTATTCCATGGAGGACATCTCTCTCATGGGGGAAAGGGAACCTTTACTTATAACCATTACCAGATAATTAATTATGGATTGGATAGAGATTCAGAAACATTTAATTACGAGGAGATTGAACGAATAGCTAAGTTAACCCATCCACAACTAATAATAGTAGGAGCAAGTGCTTATCCCCGAGCAATAGATTTTCGTCCCTGGAGAAAAATTGCTGATGAAGTAGGAGCATATCTTTTGGCTGATATGGCACATATTATAGGTTTAATAGCTGCTGGTGTGCATCCAGACCCTGTTCCTTATGCTGATGTAATTACGGCTACTACCCAGAAAACTCTACGTGGTCCTCGGGGAGGGCTAATTATATGCAAAAAAAAGTATGCTTCCTCCATAGATAAAGCTATTTTCCCTGGAACGCAAGGAGGTCCTTTTATGCATGTTATAGCAGCTAAAGCATTATGCTTTAAAGAAGCCTGTCAGCCAGAATTCAAAGATTACCAGAAGCAAATCATTTCTAACGCCAAAACATTAGCAGAAACTTTAAAAAATGAAGAATTTAGATTGGTCTCTGGGGGGACAGATAATCATCTTATGCTCGTAGACCTCTCAGATAAAGATATAACAGGAGATAAAGCAGCTACTATTTTAGAAGAGGCAGGAATAATCGTTAACAAAAACAGCATACCTTTTGATAAAAAACCTCCTTCTATTACTTCAGGTATAAGACCGGGAACCCCTGCTCTTACTACGAGGGGAATGGGAAACTCAGAAATGAGATTGATTGGAGAATGGATAAGTAAAATTTTATATAATCCCCATGATAGAAATATTAGAAGAAAGATTAAGAAAGAAGTGGAAGAAATTTGTAAGGAATTCCCTATTTATGAGGGATTGAAATAATTTTATGTTTTCTTATGCTCAGGCTTTAAAATATATAGATTCCCTAATTAACTATGAGAAGAGAGCGTTTTCCCCGTATGATAAAAGACACCTGAATCTCCAAAGGATGGAGCATCTTTTAAATTTATTAGGCAATCCCCAGCAAAACTTAAAAGTTATCCATATAGCTGGCACTAAGGGCAAGGGTTCTACCGCAGCCATAATTGCTTCAATCTTAAATGCAGCCAATCTTAAGGTAGGATTGTATACCTCTCCTCATTTGATCAATGCTTGTGAGAGAATAAAGATAGGAGAGAAACCGATTGAGAAAAAAGAATTTGCTCGCTTTACATTTCAGATAAAATCGAGTATAGACTCCTTTGACCATTCTCTATTGCCCACTTTTTTTGAGGTATATACAGCGATTGCCTTTCTTTATTTCTTCTATAAAAAGGTAGATTTAGCTGTTCTTGAAGTAGGTTTAGGAGGAAGGTTAGACGCTACTAATATTATCACTCATCCATTGGTGAGTATAATTACTCAGATAAGCTTTGACCATATGAGAGAATTGGGAAATGACTTAACTTCCATAGCCAGAGAAAAAAGCGGTATTATTAAAGAGGGCTCAAAGGTTATAACTTCTCCTCAGAAGGAAGAAGCCCTCTCAGTAATTAAAGAAACTTGCAAGAAGAAAAGAGCTCATCTGTATAAAGTAGGCAAAGAAATTAAATTTAAGGAAATAAAAAGTAGTCTAAAAGGAGAAAGCTTTCAGGTAAAAACAGAAAGACGATTTTATCCACATTTATTTAGCCCTCTATTAGGTAAACATCAGCTTATAAATGCATCTACAGCTGTAGGAGCGATAGAGTTACTTAGAGGCTATGAAATCTTTATCCCTCGGAAAGCTATTATAGAGGGAATAAGAAAAGTAAAATGGCCAGGTAGAATTCAGATTTTATTTAGAAATCCCCTTTTTATTGTAGATTGTGCACATAATACGGCTTCGGTGCAGACACTGGCAAATTTCTTGAGAAAAATCTCTCAAGCAAGAAAAATCATCTTGATTATGGGTGTTTCAAAGAATAAAGATATAGAAGGAATGGGAAAGCTTCTCTTTCCTTTAGTAGATGAGATTGTGCTCACTAAAGTAAACAATCCGAGAGCAATGGAACCTGAGGAGATAAAAAAAAGAACAAAAGATTTCTCTCCTCGTAAAATAGTGATTAAAAATAGGGTAACTGATGCTCTTCCGTATGCCTTATCTTCGGTTGAATGCAAAGATATAATTTGTGTTACCGGCTCAGTCTATTTAGCGGGGGAAGTTCTAAGGCTTTTCTCTTTAAATTTATTTAAACCTAAATATAAATGAAAGAAAGAGAAGACAAAACACAGGGAAATATGGTAGCCGCAACTTTTAAGTTGCGTAGATAGAAGATTATTACATAAAACGCAGGATATAAATCCTGCGGCTACCAATTACAAAAGAAATAAATATTTATAACAGGAGAAATAAAAATGCTTACAGGCATACCTGCTTCTCCAGGAATAACCATAGGAAAAGTATATATTTTAGAAAAAGAGGATTTTTGTATTTTAGAATACAAAATAAAAGAAGAAGAGGTAGAAAAAGAGATAAAAAGGTTTCAGGAAGCGGTGATACAATCTAAAAATCAAATGAAGAAAATTAAAAAAAGAGTGGAAAAGAGCATGGGTATGAAAGAAGCCTATCTTTTTCAGAGCTACCTCCATTTGTTAGAAGACCCTCTTCTTATAAATAAAACAATAGAAAGAATAAGGGAAGAAAGATTAAATGCAGAGGCGGCTCTTAGAAAAACTTTTAAAGAGTTACAGTTAAAATTTACCTCTGCTAAATACGAGCTTATTCGAGAGAGATTTAGGGACATAGAAGATATAGGAGGGCGTATACTCCATAATCTACTAAAAAAGCCGACATTAACTCTTTCTCATTTGAATGAAAAGATAATAGTGATAGCCTATGATCTTGCTCCCTCAGATACTGTTTCTATACAAAAAGAAAAAATTCTCGGTTTTGCAACAGATATAGGAGGTAGAACATCTCATACAGCTATTATGGCTCGTTCCTTAGAAATACCAGCAGTTGTAGGGTTGGGGGATATAACTCAAAAAATTGAACCTGGCTCTTTGGTAATCATAGATGGAAACGAGGGTAAAGTAATTATTAATCCTACCCCAGAACAGATAAAAAAATACCAAAGATTACAAGAAAATTTTATAAATTATAAAAAGAAGCTGAAAGTTTTAAAATCTCTACCCCCTCAAACTTTGGATGGTAGAGAAGTGGGCCTGGCAGCTAATATCGCTGGCCCTCAAGAGGTAGACCTTGCATTAAGATATGGAGCAGAAGGAGTAGGATTATATAGAACTGAGTATCTTTATATGAATCGGCAAAATTTACCCAGCGAGGAAGAACAGTTAAAAACCTATAAAATAGTGGCTCAAAAATCAGCTCCACACTCAGTGATCATCCGAACCTTAGATTTGGGAGGGGATAAATTTCTTTCACATTTTCCTGTCCCTCATGAAATAAATCCATTTATGGGCTGGAGAGCAATAAGATTGTGCCTTGAGAAAGTAGATATCTTTAAAACTCAGCTAAGGGCCATTTTAAGAGCTGCTTATTTTGGCAAAGTAAAGATTATGTATCCTATGATTTCCGGGATAGAGGAAGTGAGAAAAGCTAACGAAATTCTCTCCGAAGTAAAAGAGGAATTAGAAAAAGAAGGGCTTCCTTTCGACAGGGATATAGAAGTAGGAGCTATGATTGAAGTCCCTTCAGCAGCTATCATAGCTGACCTTTTAGCTAAAGAGATGGATTTCTTCAGCTTAGGAACAAATGACTTAATTCAGTATAGTTTAGCTGTGGATAGAGTAAATGAAAAGGTTGCTTATCTTTATCAACCTCTCCATCCTACTATTTTAAGGTTAATAGATAATATTATAAAATGTGCCCATCGAGAAAATATATGGGTAGGAGCCTGCGGAGAAATGGCCGGTGACTCTCTGTTTGCTTTGATACTTTTAGGTTTGGAGGTTGATGAATTTAGCGTAGCCCCAACAAGCCTTTTAGAGATAAAAAAATTAATTAGAGGTATAAAATGGGAGGAAACACAGGAAGTGGCTTCAAAACTTCTTAAATTAAGCACATCTTCTGAGGCAAGAGAATTTGCTCAAAGAAAATTGGGGAGAAAAATAAAAAATATCTTAAGGAGTGACGAAAATGAAAATAGACAACCTTAAGGCAATAGAAATAATTGACAGAAGTAAAATGAGGAAACTTTTATTGGAATTTCCTCTTCAATGCGAAAAAGCCATTCAGATAGGAGAGAATTTAAATGTCCCTCAAAATTATTTTCAAAAGAAAGGAAAAATTTTAATATGCGGAATGGGAGGTTCTGCAATAGGAGGAGAAATGTTGAAAACCCTTCTCTCTAAAAAGATAAAAGTGCCTATTTTTGTAAATCGAAATTATGTCTTACCTCAATACATAGATGAAAAAACATTGGTTTTTATAGTAAGCTATTCAGGAAATACCGAAGAAACTCTTTCTGCTTATAAAGAAACTAAAAAAAGAGGATGCTCAGTTATCTCCATTTCCAGCGGAGGAAAACTTAAAAAATTAAGCATAGAAAATAAAATTTTTTCTATAACTATTCCGTCAGGAATGCCTCCCCGCACTGCTATTGGCTATTTATTTATCCCTATATTAAAAACGCTGGAAAAGTTAGGATGGATAGAGGAAAAAGATTATGATTATAATGAACTATTAGAGGTTTTAAACGCTATTAGTGATAAATACTCTCCGGAGGTTCCTTTAAAGAAAAATTTTGCTAAGTCTACTGCTTATGAAATGCTGGGGAAAATACCTCTCATATATGGAGTGCAAGGAAAAACAGATGCCATTGCTCATAGATTAAAAACTCAATTCAATGAAAATAGTAAAATTTTTGCCTTTTGGAATGTTTTTCCAGAGTTAAACCATAATGAAATCGTAGGATTGACAGATGTAGGAAAAGTGAATTTAAGGGATTTTTATCCTATATTTATTCGCGATGAGGAGGAAAATGAGAGAATTAAAAAGAGAATAGAGATCACTCAATCTATAATGAAAGAGAAAGGAATTGCATGGAGAGAAATACGAAGCGAAGG
>JAGGXI010000111.1 GCA_021163155.1 Candidatus Aerophobota bacterium | reverse complement strand
AGTAGTTATGCTCATCTTTTTAATATCTCTTCATCTATTTAATCTATATAAATTACGGATTTATCTTTTAAGTTTTTCATCAATACTTCCATCTGGAAGCATCCAGTCTGGATGAAACTCTCCCTTTTCCTCCATCTGATACCTTATACAACTTTTCCAATTTCCTCTGCAATAAAGCTCAATCCACTTTTTGTCTAATTTTCCTTCCTTATAGAATCTTTTCATTGGGCAGACTGAAAACCACTTACATTCTTCCATTAATCATTTACCTTTTTTAAACAAATTTTACATTAGATTTTCTTTCTTCCCTTTTGTCTTCTACGTTTAATCGTCGCAGCTGATTTTTTACGATAACCAATTCGCTTTCGATTAGATACTTTTTTTGCTCCATATTGAGTCATTTTATAAAATCTCCTTAATTTTCTTGATTTTCAATAATATTAACCCACTCCTACAGGATTGTCAATAAAACGCATTAGAAATTTTCAAAAAAGTCAGAAATCTCTGATTACCCAGATAAAAGTTTAACCCAGATTCAGCAAACTGTTAGGGTGTTTGGCCTGGGTAGGGGAGGCCAATAAACTTAATGGTCATTATTCAAATTGCCGAATCTGGGTTTAAATTACACAGATTAGGAGGTCTCTATAATAGAAATTAATGTTTTTAAATCTGGTAATTCAAGGTCAGGGTGCCCTCTTGCCGGCGGTGTTGCTCCAAATCCTTTTCTGCCTTTCCTTCTGTTGATCCAAACGGTTGATAAACCTAAAGTCTTTGCTGGAACAATGTCATGATAAATGCTCTGTGCAATGTGTAAAATCCTTTCGGGTGAAACACCTATTCTCTCTATGGCAAACTTGAAATTATGTAACGACGGTTTATAGCTCTTTGCCTGTTCCGCTGTTATAATGTAGTCAAATTCAACTTTGAGTTGTTTTGCAGACAAGGCAAAGAGGTCATCATCTATATTGGAGATAATAGCAAGCTTAAAAGTTTTTTTCAGAGTTTGTAGTGCTTCAACTGAATCAGGAAAGGGCATCCAATTATTTAATGAATTAACAAGATAATCCTGTTCAGAAGAGGAAGGCATAAATCCAAGTTTACTGCCTAACTCTTCCATCACTTTTCTAAGAACCTCTCTATATTTAATAAATTTACCTTTTTCTACTCTTGATTCAATTTCAGCATAAAGATTAAGAATTTGCTCATCACTTAAATTTATATTATGAGCTGCAAGAGCTGGTCTTAGCGCTGTTAAGATACCATTCTCCCAATCAATGAGTGTTCCGTAGCAATCAAAACTCAAAATCTCATATTTACTGAAGTCAATCATATCATCATCCTTTTTTTTATCATTTTAATATCTGCTTAATATCTTCTTCAGGGTTACCTATGAGGCGTAAATCGTACCTTTCTTTTAAAACCTTCAGAATATCATCATTTACCCAGGCAGGGAGTATAGGACCAAGATATATACCCTTTACACCGAGCGCAAGTAGACTCCAAAGGATAGCCACAGCCTTTTGCTCCATCCAACTCAAGACCATGGTCAGCGGAAGTTCATTAACTCCTATGCCAAAGACCTCTGCAAGAGCAGTGGCAATGTCAATGGCAACTATTGCATCATTACACTGTCCTACGTCAATCAGCCTTGGAACACCTTCTATATCACCAAGGTTTAAGTCATTAATTCTAAACTTGCCACAAGCAAGAGTCAAGATAATTGTGTCTTGTGGCAACTTCTTAACAAACTCTCGATAATATTCCGTCTTCTTAAGGGGCGAATCACATCCTCCCACAAGGAAGAAATGGCGAATTTTGCCTGCCTCAACCAATTGCTTAATCTTATCTTTTAAGGATAGAACTACAGACTTTGAGAATCCTGTAGTTAACACAACGTCTCCTGGTTTCTCATCGAGTTCCGGCAATGATTTAGCCTTTTCTATTACAGGAGTGTAATCGTATCCAGCAATATGCTGCACACCAGGCAGTCGTGCAGGCCCTGTGGTAAACATTCTATCTCTATATTCTTCCCGTGGAAGCAGAACACAGTTTGAAGTCCCAAGAATTGCCACAGGGTATTTCGAGAACAGCTTCTTCTGGTCAAACCATGCTTTCCCCAGATTGCCAACCAGGTGCTTATACTTTTTTAAACCAGGATATCCATGGGCAGGTAGAAGCTCTGAGTGAGTATAAACATTTATGCCTGTTCCCTCAGTTTGTTTGAGTAGTGCCCCAAGTGCCTTGAGCCCATGGCCAGTAGCAATGATTCCACGCCCTTTGAATGTCCCTGTTTGTACCTCAGTGGGCTCTGGTTCTCCATAAGTTTCAATATGGGCCCTTTTAAGAAGCTTCATTGTCCTCACATTCATTTCACCAGCCTCGATGGCCATTTGGACAAAATTTTCTGCATCGAAATTAACATTAGTGAACGTGGAATAAAATACCCTTTCTAAAAACGCATCTATTTCGGTATTAGTATATCCAAGTTCTCTTGCATGATATAGATATGCAGACATTCCTTTTGTGGCAAATACCAGGTTATCCTGCAAATGTGCAACCGTCGCTTTCTTGCCGCATACCCCTCTTACAGTGCAACCTGTGCCTCTTGCAGTCTGAGAACACTGGTAGCAAAACATATCCAATCTTTCTTTTTCAACCATTTTTATTTCTCCTGTATATAAAAAATTTTTATAGCGGTGAATTTATATATTAGTCATAAGACAAACGAGTTTTCTCATCCGCTAATGTTGGCTGAGTAATCTCTTTCCATTTTGGAGAGTTCCACGTTCCTAACATCATATGCGTATTATAGTATTTTTGAGGAATTGGGTGTGTTCCAACAATTACCTTTATCCCATATTCTGCTTTAATGAAGTTACAAAAATAGGTTATGTATGGACATGGGGGATATCCAACAATCAATCCTGTGGAAAGATGAATAACCTGCACTCCATTCTTTTTCATCTCCTCTGGAGCATATTCAATGTTTCCGCCAGGGCAACCTCCACAAGTAGTAAATCCAGCCAGTTCTACCTCATTCTCTTTATAAATGCTAAATGCTCCTTCTCTATTATAGAGAGCTCTTAGACATTTGCCTCCAGCGCACATACGATAGCGGTCGCAAATAATAATTCCAATTTTATTTTTTATTTTATTCCTCCTAATAAAGTTTTACTTCATTTTCCGATCTGCTAACAATTGTTCATTTATTCCGACATTCTCAGACAGATTTTCCCGTATGAGCACGGTAATATGCTCAATTTTATATACTTTAACTGCAACATCAGTGAGTTTTTTTATAAGCTCTCTTTTCTGTTCAATCTTTATCGGTAGCCCATCTACCATAATTCATAATTGTTGGCATTGCAATTCACCTTCTTTAATTTTTATTGATATATGGCCTCTCTGCCTTTTTTGGTAACTTTACGCATTTCCTTAGAGATGTCAACTACTACGATTTTTTGATCAACGAAGTCGTGTCAGTTTCAGCACTCAGCACCAAGATCAACAATAACTTCCTTTTCATCAGGATTTGATTTCCTTTTTACTCGCTGTCGTACGATGTTCATAAGTTTTAAAGAAAGACCTCTGAAAAACCTTCAGAGTCCTCTGATTACACAGATTTTTAAAAATGATTACACTGCTTTATAGAGATTTTTGATTTTTTCAGAAATCTCTAAAGAATTCTTTTGTAGGCTGCTCCGATTAAAGAAATTTGACCTATTTTAGGAACTGGACCATGTGAGCGAGAGTGAATGAGAGTCGCGAGACCATCTAACCAAACGTTAAGCTGATCCAATTACCAATATGATATGTTATACCTATAACTACTAATGCGATGAGCAAATGCTCCATAATTACTTTCCAGGGCTTTATTTCTTGTTCTTTAGCAATATAAAAACTAAAAATTCCTAATAAAGATAATCCCAAAACTATACTTATGATAACCGCTGCTGTGAGTGGAAACAACAGAATAGGAATGATAAATAACATTGCGAAAACAAATTTAGCTACAAAAGTGGAAATTGTTGACTCCCATATCTCTTTTGTAGTATGTTTGTTCTCAGATTCTTCAGAAATATGAATACCTAATGCGTCCGAAAATGCGTCTGCTATTGCTATTGTTAATATACCACCAATAATCACAAGCTTTGAATGAGTGCCAGAATATAAACCTATAATTAGTCCAACTGTTGTGATTATTCCTGAGGTTAAACCAAAGCTGAATCCCATTTTTAGTGAGTGTCTCATTATAATAATTAAATACCTCTCGCCTTAAATTTTGGCACCCGGGCAATTTCGCATAATATTCTCAACATAAAAGAAGTTATCATAGCATAATGAATATTGCACTCAAATCCGACAAATTGTTAGAGTTCTTGGTCTGGGTAGGGAAGGCCAATAAACTTAATGGTCATTACTCAAATTGTCGGATCCGGGTTGAATGAGGTTTGATTTATGAAATTAGTAAAGTATGCTAACCGTAGATGCTTAGAAATTTTTATAAAATAAAATCTTTATGAGAGAATAAGTTTCGATATTTCCAGAAGTTCGCCAGACCCTATCTGGTCGGGGCGGTGAGATTTGAACTCACGACCCCTTGCTCCCAAAGCAAGTGCGCTGCCAGACTGCGCTACGCCCCGTAATATCTATATTATTTTATTAATGAACAAATTATACAACAAAAAATATAGAAGTCAAAATATAATCTTTTATACATTGAACCTTATATTTATTATATCTCCATCCTCAACTATATAGTCTTTACCCTTTACCATATATTTCCCTGCCTTTTTTACAGAGGATTCACTGCCAAACTCAATAAGATTATCGTATTTCATTACTTCTGCTCTAATGAATCCTCTCTCAAGGTCTGTATGGATAGCACCTGCTGCCCGGGGGGCGGTAGAGTCTCTTTTAATAGTCCATTCCCTTACTTCATCTTTCCCAACAGTAAAAAAAGATATAAGACCAAGCGTTTTGTAGCATAATCTCGTCATCTTATCCAGAGCAGACTCTTTTATGCCAAGCTCATCTAAAAATGCTTTTCTTTCTCCCTCTGATTCAAATTCTGATAATTCCTCTTCTATTTTAGCTGAGACTTGCATAACTTCTATTTTCTGGTCTTTGTACTTCTCTGAAATCTGTTTTAAGTCTTTCTCGTTTTTTATCTCTTCCTCACCAACATTCAATACTATCATCATACCTTTTTTAGTAATAAATTGGTAACCCGAAAGTAATTTCTCTTCTTCTTTATCTAACAGCAATGTCCTTAAAGGCATCTCTTTATCCAGATGTGCCTTAATTTTCAAAAGAATTTCCTCTTCCTCTTTCCTTACTTTTTTCAATCCTTTCCTCGAATCTTTTTCAATTTTTTCTAATCTTTTCTCTACAAATATGAGGTCGTTTAAAATAAGTTCAGAATTTACCTGTTCAATGTCACGTATAGGGTCGATTGTTTCATTTATGTGAAATATAGACTCATCTTTAAAGACTCTTACAATATGACATATAGCATCAACATCGAATATTGCTTTAAATACCTCACCACTACTGATAGTCTCTTTTCCAATCTTTGGAAGTAGCGCAAATTCAATATTAGCAGGAACCTTTTTCTTAGGCGAATAGAGAGAGACTAACTTATCAAATCTATCATCTCTTATTTTAGCAATACCAAATCTCACTTTATCTTTTGAATCGGATACCTCTTTTGATAAATCTACTCCTGTGAGTAATCTAAAGATGGTCTTTTTGCCTACCTGAGGCAACCCTATGATGCCTATTTTCATAATCTCTATCCTTAAAAAGCTTACTTGTGCTTTTTAGTACTTAAAGTTACGAATACGCCCAAAAGAAAGCCTATACATACAGTTATTAGAAGTAAAAGCGGTCTTTGAATATTAAAGCTCCAAAATAAAAAATTAATAGAAACAATTTCAATATTTTGGACTACAAAAATAAGAATTAAAACTATCAAGACTACAATAAGTATTAACTTTGCTTTCACCATAGTTTCCTTTTTTTAAAATATATGATTAATTTTTTTGTAAAACTATAATTTTTAATAAAAAACAGGGGGCGATGCCTTTAAGGCACTCACCCCCATCGGCTTAGTCTTAATCTATTTTAAGTTCTTTTCTTTTTTCCTTTGCTTCTTCAGACTTAGGCAAGGTTATCTCCAGCATCCCATCTTTATATGTAGCCTTAGCCTTATCAGATTGTATTTTTACAGGAAGAGGAATTGTTCTCTGCCATGAACTATAAGCTCTCTCAGAGTAATAGTAGTCTTCTTTTTTATCCTCTTTCGCCCGTTCTACCTTTCCAGAGAGACTTACTTCATCATCAGTAACTGTAATCTTGAGGTTCTCCTTTTTTACTCCCGGCATATCCGACCTTAAAACAAGAGCATCCTTCTTATCTATCAAATCCAGAAGGGGAGTTCTTGTCATCATCTCTTCCCTTTCCATAGGTACTCCTCCAGCTCTTCCAGGGAGAGCAAGTCTTTCTCCTATTCTTCCCCGAGCGCCCCACAATTCATCAAACATTTTTCTCATTTCTCTTTCTATCTGCGAGAATTCTCTCCAGGGATCCCATATAGCCATTTTTTTCACCTCCTAAAAAATTTTTTTATCTAAAACAGCGGATTATCTCGTATACCTCTCCCAAAACTCCAGGTATCCCCTCTTCTGAAAGAGAGTAGTAGGTATATACTGCCCTTTTCTCTCTTTTTATCCATCCTCTACTCTTAAGAAGCCCGAGATGCTGAGATAAATTTGCTTGGCTTAATCCAATTGTTTCTGAAAGGTCGTTAACACACCTGCTTCCCTTTTCCAATTCTTCTAAAATTCTAATACGTGTAGGATGAGATAAAGCCTTTAAACACTCAGCTATCCGCTCAAAATCATCACCATCATCTTCTCTTACGTTCACTTTATACTTCCTTATATTATTATATTATTATATTATTATATTATAAAATGTCAACCCCCCTATACGGATTTATGAAAAAATCAGAAATCTCTGATTACACAGATAAAATCCAAATTACACAGATTAGATAATTATTGTAAGCTATCTTTTGCAGAAAAATCCTTTTATAAAGTAAGAGACGGTCGCGACCGTTCCCTACCATAATGCTCCTTCGGGGAAAGTCCCTCGATAGCCATACAAACCCCAAACTAATGCTTTCTTATATAATCAAGACACCGAGAGAAAGATAAGGTGTAACACACTCTTATATCTCTTATACCTATGCAGTCGAGTCAATAGTTTGCCGAATCTGAGATAAAGAAATTACGGTTGGTACTAAAATGTAGGAAATTTGTGAGAAGGAGACCTTTTTATTTCAAGATAATTAATCTCTTTGCTGTTTATATCCCTTTTTAAGGCATCCTTAACTTCTCCCTTTGCAGTGAAGTATATAATCTGCCATCCGAGATTAGAAATTTTTTTTAACATTTCAATCTGTCTTTGCAGTCTATCAGGACTTGCTTTTACGAAAGGGTCATCCATAATGAAGAATCCCTTATATCCCTTTAAGAGTTTTTCTCCAAGAGCGAGCCGAATAGAAAGATATAATTGGTCATATGCACCACCAGATAGTTTTTCTGCATTAAGAACCAATCCATCCCTACATTTAACTTCGATTCTTCCTGTTTCTTGATTAAAAATTACCTCTTCATAAAGGCCATCTGTTATTTCATTAAAATAGTTGGAGACAGAGCTCTCTTTACCAAAAAGCCCGGAAACTTTCCCCCTTTCCTCTCTTTCTATTTCCTCAAAAATTTTCATAACTTTAAGCACATTATCTTTATTATTTTCATTTTCATTTAGCCACTCTTGTAATTTATCTTTAACTGCATCTAAATCTATAGAAGTTTCGCAATGTAAGTAGTCTCCCCTTATCTCTAATCCTAAAATCTCATTTGCTTTCCTTTCTATTTTTTCCAGTTCTTTTTGGAAATGAACCATCTTCTCCTTTATCTTACTCAACTCCTCTTCAAGTAATTCCTCTTTCTCTTTTAACTCCGAAACGCTCTTTTCATTATATTTTATATTCTCGGCTTCATCTTCATACTTTTCCAGATCTTTAATCTCTTCATCCCAACACAAGATACTTTCTTCTAAACCCTTCTTATTTTCTCCAAAAAGAGCCTTTAAAATGCCTTTTTGCTCTTCTAACCACCTTTTGCAATTCAATTTTAATTTGAGTTTTTTGGTATATTCTTGAAGAGATTCCTCTTTTGATTTACTTTTCACACTATCTATTTTTCTTCGGGCGTTCTCTATCTTTTTTCCTATCTCTACAATCCTTTCTTCCTTTAACTCCCTTTTCTCGCTTTCTAATAATTTTTTTTCTCCCCTCACCTCTTCTAATTCTTCAGTCTTTTTAGAGTATTCTTCATCAAATTTTTGAATATTAAAAAGAATTCCTTTAATATTCTCTGCTTCTAATCCAAATTTTGAGATAGTTAATTTAATTTTTTCAAACACTTTCCTAAGATGAGCTCTATCTTTTACAAATTGGAATTTAAATATTCCTGAAGTTATTGCTAAAATTGAAAATAATGCCGCTAATATATAAAAGAGTAACGATGGCTTAATAATAATTCCAGGTAAAGATATCCCAAATAGTATTGCAGAAATTGTCCCTAAGAAAGTAAAAAATTTACTTTTTTCTTCCTTAAATATTAACTCTCCATTCTTTATCTCATAGTTTTTTATCTCCGGTTTAATTTCATTATCTAATTTTTTTCTTCTTTCTTCAAAAAGTTGAAACTCTCTCTCCCTCTCTTTTAAATTTTCACATATATCCTGAATTTTTTTTTCTTTTTCATTAAGTTTTAATAAAAGCTTTTCTCTCTCTTCTTTATTGGTTTTAACATCTCTTTCATTGTCTCTCCATAACCGCTCATCATCTTCATTATAAACTTCTAAGTCCTTGCTTTTTTTTAAAGTTTGCTTAAGGGTTTCTAATGCCTCTTTTCCTTTTTCATATTTTTCTCTTCTTCTCGCCTTTTCAAATCCTTCTCTTTTCTGCTTAATTTCATCTATTTTCCCCCTAATTCTTATAGATTCCTCTTCAAGTTTGTCAAAATTTTCTTTCTTGATTTCGCCTCCCAGGAGGTCTATTCTCTCAATTAGTTTCTTCGCATCATTAAGTCGAGACTTTATCTTTACAAATTCTTCGCTATTAGAAAAGGGTGCACTGCTATCGGCTCTGGTTAATTTTCCTAATTTTTGAAGTTCTTTTTTTATAGAGAGGATCTGTTTTGTTCTTAAACCTGTAAGGCGGTCTGTCACATTAGTATAAAACTCACCCTCGCGAACAATAGAAAGATCACTATTCCTTATTATAAAAATGTTACGGCATTCTGATGAAGTTAAAGAGACAAGTTTTGTTAAGTTCCCTTTTTCTGGCAGTTTAATCTCTTTATTTTTGTTATCTTCTATAATTACATAGCCTTCAGGAGCTTCTTCTACCCGATTTATACCAGGTTGAAAATCTTTAATATTTTGTTTTAAGAGCATTTTTACTAAAGCATCTATGGTGAGCGTTTTCCCTTCTTCATTTTTGCCAAAAAAAAGATTGAAACTGCTTAAAAGAACCCGTTCCATTTTTGGCAGAGGACCGTATCGAATTATGGAGAATTCCTTTATTTTCATAATTTTGTCTCTATCATCGCTTTAATTGCTGTATCACAGATTTGTCTTTTTTTTTCTTCATTATAATTAGTCTGTTCAAGTTTATTTAAAAATTTTTTAAACAAACCATCCTCTAATATTGTTTGGATATCCTTGAATTCAAACTTAGGAGGTTCAAAACATCTATTTAAGGTAATTTTTTTAATTTCTTCTGCAAGTTCAGACTCGCTCATTCCAATCTCTTTACCATTGATATATCCTTTAATTGTAAGAATGATTTTTGCTTGAGGCTTAAAACCTTTAAAACATTCTTCTATAGTTTTTAGGGGAATTTTATCCTTAAAGGGGTCAAATTTTAGATTCACTTCTTCAAAATAAGGGGTATCCAAAAGATATTCTTTAGGAGGATCTCCTACCTCAAAGATATTGACTTTTCTCGGGCCAGTTTCTCTTTTAGTTATAGAAATAGGCGAGCCCGGGTAAACAAAATATCCCCCATCTTCCAGTCTCCTTATATTAAACTTTGAGTGAAAATGTCCTCCAAGTATATAATCAATATTTAAACCTTTGAAATAAGAGAGTTTAACAGGCATATACCTCTCTTCACCTTCATCACCAAAATCTTTTCTTGATTTTCTTGAAAAGGATGTATCAGTCAGCTCTCCGTGGTAAAGGAGGATATTTTTCTTATCAGGAGTAAATTTATTTGTAAGAGAGTGAAGCTTATCAAGAATTTCTTCTCTCTTTATAGGTTCAAAGGGAATTCCACATATTCTTACATCCTTATATTCAAAACGATCTTTTAAATCAGTTAAAATAACTGTATCTTCACCAAAATACATCCCACTTTTATAGGAATCGCTATCATGATTTCCCGGCATTAAAACGATTTTAAAACCATTATTTGAAAATATCTCTCGTATCTTACCTCTTAAATTTTCAGCATCAATATCTTTATCAAAAAGGTCTCCACTTATCGCAAAAATTTCAATCTTTTCCTTCTTCCCAATTTCAATTAGTTTCTGCAGAGCTTTCCACCTCTCATCTTCATATTCTTTTAAATGGATATCTGCTGTATGTAGTATTTTCATTTATATTCCGCTCCTTCTTCCCCTTTACGGGGGAGGACTAAGGTGGGGGTTATCCTCTCCCCTCAAGGGAGAGGAAGAGTGGAAGAGGTTTATTGGCCTCCCCTGCCCCCAAAGGGGGTAATATAGTTTACCAAATTTAGATTCAAGCCAGTCCCAATACTTCAAGTGTGTGTAGATAACCCGGAGGTACAGGAATGTCTTCCTCTTTTTCCAGCAACAGAGAAGATAATTTATGGAGTTTGTCTTTTTTATCTTCTATATGGAACGACATAAATAATTGCGCATCTTTTGTAGTGGCTTCATTTATGAAACCAGAAAATTGGCGGGTTTGATGAATCAAACCTCTACAGATAAGCAAAAATATATAAGACGTTTCATATAATATACTTTTAGCTTCCCAACAAGCAAATCATTTCCCTCTTTGATTACCATAATGGCAATTCCTGATGTAGCATTAAGGGAGCCATGAATAATAGCGGCTGCAATGACAGATTTTGCTTTAAGCCTAACATAACTAAAAATAGGAGCTAAAAGAAGACAAAAGACTACCATCATAAACTTTTAATTCAGATTCTGGCCTGGGTTTATCTTTTCTTAGAAATTCCAAATTTCTTTCTTAATTCTTCCTGCTTTTTTATGAAGTAGAGCAGTTTATCTTCAACCAGGTAACTAACTGTGCCTTTAGAAAATCTGCCGTCCTTTCCTCTTTCTCCAGCTTTTACTCCTGTGAGAATTTCCATTCCCTCATCAATTGTAGATATTGGATAAATATGAAATTTTTTCTCTTTCACAGCTTCAACTACCTCTTCTTTAAGCATAAGATTTTTTACATTACTTTTAGGAATTATTACCCCCTGTTTACCTGTTAATCCCTTAGCCTTACAAACTTCAAAAAATCCTTCTATTTTATAGTTTATCCCACCAATAGGTTGAATCTCTCCTCTTTGATTTACTGAGCCTGTAACAGCGATTCCCTGGTCAATAGGAAGCCCGGATAAACTGGAAAGAATAACAAAAAGCTCAGCAGAAGAGGCACTATCTCCCTCTATATAAGAGTAGCTCTGCTCAAAAGTAAGAGTAGCAGAAAGAGAAAGGGGAGCATTAATTGCGTATTTACCCCCTAAATAGCCAGAAAGGATAAGGACTCCTTTATCATGGGTTTTTCCGCTAAGTTTAGCTTCTCTTTCAATATTTATAACTCCCTTATCACCCATAAAGGTCTGAGTTGTTATCCTGGTTGGTTTTCCAAAAGAAAATTCTCCATAATTATAAACAGAAAGTCCATTTATCTGGCCTATCTTTTCCCCTTCAACATCAATATAAATAAGACCGCGTTCAATCATCTCCTGGATTTTTTCCTTTATTAAACTACCTCTGTATTCATTCTCTTTAATAGCTTTTTCCACATATCTTCTGGTAACATAAGGACTATTCTTCTTAGCAGCCCAATAATTAGCCTCCCGTAAAATATTAGCAATTTTCCCAAATTGAAGAGAAATTCTTTCCTGGTCTTCAGCTAATCTATTGCTATATTCTATAACAGCCGATACCCCTTCTTTATCAAAATGTTTTAGTTTCTCTCCTTTACAAATCTTACATATAAACCGAGCATACCGAAGAATATTTTCTTTACTTATTTTTGTCTCATAATCAAAATCAGCTCTCACTTTAAATATTTTCTTAAATTGAGTATCAAGAACACTAATCAAATTAAAAATTTGACTTTCTCCAATCATTATTACCTTAATGTTTAAAGGAATAGGTATAGGTCTTAAAGCAGTAACAGAAAAAACACCAAATTCTTCCCCTACATCTTCTATTCTTGCCTCTTTATTCCTTAAACTTCTCTTTAAGGCATCCCAGACAAAAGGGTTTCTTAAAACTCCCTCTACATCTACTACCAGATACCCTCCATTAGCCCTTAAAACTGACCCTGATTTTATACGGGTAAAATCAGTAACATAAGCTCCCAGGTGAGCTCGTTTTTCTATCCTACCAAACATATTCTGATAGGTGGGATTTGTTTCTATAATCACAGGTGCTCCTTTAAGGCGAGAATTATCTACTACAACATTCACCTCATATTTTATAAAAGGGGATAAAGATGAATTTAGGGAAATTTTTGCCTTTGAGGAAACTCTTTTTTCAGGTTCTTCTTTTTTAAGAAAATCTCCTACATTTTCTATTAAATCTGCTTTGACCTCATTCAGGTACTTTATTATCAAGGAATTTTCTTTATATTTTTTCTTAAGCCTTTCTACTCTATGCTTAACTACAAAGAGAGTTAATTGTCTGTTAAATTTATTAAGCTCCTCTCTATATTTTCTATCAACAGTGTTAACAGTTTCTAAGACGTTAGCTATCTCTTTTTGAAGATTAGCTGTTTCTGCTTCAATCTTCTTCTTTTCTTTATCTTTAAGCTTCTGAAACTCTAATTGACTAAAAGGCTGACCATCTTTCTTTAAGGGAACAGTTGTAAATCCGAAAGGTGTTTTAACCATCTGAAAATTTTTCTCCTTGATAATCTTCTCCACTCCAGAAATAAGCTCTTTCTTTTGAAGTTCGTATTTCTCCGCCAGTTGGCTCCTTTTTTTCTTATAATCCTCATTCTCAAATACTCGAGGAATTTCTGTACTTAAAACTCTTACAAGCTCTCTCATATCCTTTTCAAATTCTCTTCCCTTTCCCGAAGGTAAATTAATAGCTAAAGGATGGTCGGGATCCTGGAAATTGTAAATATAGCACCAATCATCAGGAACTTTCATCTTAGGAGAAATCTTTTCAAGAATTTCTTTTACAGTACTGGTTCTTCCTGTGTCACTCATTCCTGTAACATAAATGTTATACCCGGGAGCATCTATATTTAATCCAAATTCTATAGCCTTAACTGCCCGCTCTTGACCAATAACTTCTTCCACAGGTGGAAAATCCTCTGTAGTTTCATATTCAAAAGTAGTTAAATCATAATATTTCTTTAGCTCTTTAAATGAAAGCTCTTTATTCTTTAAGATCATTTTCCCCTCCTTAGAATTGAGTCAGGTCTTGCTATATGATTAAGGCCTGAGCTCATTTTTTGACCCTTTTTTCTTTTTCGCTGGAAAAGCGAGTGCAATATTGTGAGCTATTTGACCTGTATCTTTATAGATTTGTTCGAGAAGAGAGATAATTGAGCGAAACTCAACTTCATCCGATAGAGGTCTCAGCTTTTTTAAAATAGCAAATTTTCTCCCGGGCTCAGCAATATGAAAATGTAAATCTTCAAGAGGTGCCCTCAAAGCAACAAATTTTTCCTCATCCACATCATCAAGGATTACTTTCTCCGGGGTCTCCTTTTCCCTGAAAGATATCCCATTTCCCTAAACTGAGTAAATATCAGGGCATAACCTTTCTCCTCAATTACTTCTTCGCTCATCTCAACCAATCGCTCCAATTTCCCTGAACGAGAAGATAAGGACGCATTCTCTCT